>NZ_QUFZ01000035.1:0-15564 GCF_003478725.1 Clostridium sp. AF22-10 | reverse complement strand
ACGCTGGCTTCAGATTATCTGAACAGTTACCTACCCGCTGGAGGCGCTGGCAGGTCTCAGTGATTTTATCATCGAATTGGGAAAGAGCCTGGATCCGGCAGAATATGAGAAACGTGGTGAAAACATCTGGGTTCACAAGACAGCGAAGGTATTTGACAGCGCCTATCTGCACGGACCGGTCATCGTCGGCAAAGACGCTGAGGTGCGCCACTGTGCATTCATCCGCGGCAGCGCCCTGATCGGAGAAGGTGCAGTAGTCGGAAACTCTACCGAGCTTAAAAACGTCATCCTGTTCGACAAAGTACAGGTACCGCATTATAATTACGTCGGAGACTCCATCTTAGGCTATAAATCCCACATGGGTGCCGGTTCCATCACCTCCAACGTAAAATCTGATAAACGCCTGGTGGAAATCCACGCCGAAGACGGCAAGATCGAAACCGGACGCAAAAAAATCGGCGCCATGCTCGGTGACAACGTAGAAGTAGGCTGCGGCTCTATCCTAAACCCGGGCAGCATCATCGGACGCGGCACCAACATCTATCCGCTTTCCAGCGTGCGCGGCGGGGTAGATGCAAACTCTATCTATAAGAAGCAGGGAGAAGTTGCTAAAAAGGAAGAGTCCTGTTTTGCGTCCGAATCACAAATACCTATTTTCACCGGTTCTCTACACTAAATGAAACACATCCACCAGCAAAATCTCCGCCAGTCCATAATAAGTCACAACCGCTACCAGATCATTCACCGTCGTGATAAGCGGACCAGACGCAACTGCCGGGTCAACCTTCAGCTTGTGAAACAGCATCGGCACCAGTACGCCGACCAGGCTGGAGATCACCATTGCGGTCAGAAGAGAGATGCCGACACAGCCGGAAAGTGCAAAAGAGAAGAAAAGACTCTTCTGCTTCATAATATGAACGAAAATGCCGATCACGACGAATGAAGCCGAACCGAGCAGCAGTCCATTTAAAAATCCGATTCGCATTTCCTTGAATACAAATCCCAGCTTCTGCATCGCGGAGATGTCCTCATCCATCAGGACACGGATGGTGACAGCCAGCGACTGGGTGCCGACATTGCCTGCCATGTCGAGGATCATCGACTGGAAGCAGATAAGAAGTGCGATACGGTCAACGATCGGCTCGAAAATGCCGACTACTGAGGAAACCCCCATGCCGAGGAAGAGCAGCAGCACCAGCCACGGGAGACGTTTTTTCAAACTCTGCAACAGTGGTTCGTGCAGATCCTCTTCCGAAGTAAGACCTGCCAGCTTTGCGTAGTCATCACCCATCTCGTCGTCGATCGCCTCGGCGATGTCCTCGTAAGTGATAGCACCGATGATCTTATGGTTCCGATCGAGTACTGGGATAGAATCCTCGCTGTAATCGATCAGCTCTTCCATACAGTCCGAAGATTTCTCATCCGCGTACACATACGGATAGGAGGTACTGATAATATCCTCCAGCTTCATGTACTCACGGGCAGTGATTAAATCTTTCAGCTCGATCGCACCGAAATAGCGCCCATTTTCGTCTTCGACGTAGATGGTGTCGATGTTGTCGTTGTCCTCCGCCTGGGAGATCAGATGGCGCATTGCCTGCTTGATCGTACAGTTATTGGGAATGACGATGTAGTTGGTCGTCATCCGGCTACCGATCTGTTCCTCATCGTAGGAAAAGATCAGGTGGATATCATCCTTAGATTCCTGATCCATGCGCGCGATCAGGCTTCTTTTTTCTCTGGATCTAAATTTTCGAGGATATCGACCGCCTCATCGGCATCCATCTCTGCCAGAACGGCTGCCGCCCGGTCAAGCCCCAGTTCATCCAGATAAGGCGCCGGTTCATCGAGATAGGTGAAAATCTCTGCCGTCATTTCCAGAGAGAGAATATTGTAGAGGCGTTTCCGGGTCGCAGTGTCCAGTGTTTCCAGAACCTCGGCAATATCGTTTGCATGGTAATTGTCGAGGTCATCCCGGATCACGCTTGCCGGTTTTCCGCTGCGGATGATCGCGCGGATATTTTCTTCAAAATTAGCATTATGCTCTGCGGTTGCGGCGATCGGAGCCGTTTCCGGGGAGCTTGTTTTCTTTTCGTCCATTTCTGGAGTCTGATTCATATTTGGTTCCCTCGCTTTCTGTCGTTCTATTTAATGCCGTTTGGGACGTACAGGGCGAGCAGTGCGGGGATAAAAAAATCCACCGCCAGTCGGGAACAGGATGAAATGTCGCAGATGACAGTTTCAAACCCGCGCCAGGGCGATGGACAAATATATATGAAAACCAATCGTACCGGGAAACGGTCAGCACTGAATCACCAGCCTGTTAAAGCAGGCAAAAATGTGCTGCCAGACAGCCCGATTCACACTCAAAAAGACCCTGCGGCAGACCAACAGTCTGGTACGCATGGTTGGAATTCATAGTTTGATTTTGCCCATCGCGACGACTTCGCCCGTTGCTGTCACAACTGTCCATGTGGTTCTCCTTTCTGAATTTTTAAAAATTGCAGTTTTATTAAAGCACGGAATTTCGTGAAAGTCAAGCCGGATTTTCCAGCACCCGGATGCCTTTTAAGATAAAGTCCTCTGTCAAGATTGCCATCTGTTCTGTGGATTCCTTCATGCCGCTTTCGATCCAGTACTGAACGGTACCGACACAGCCGGAAACGATAAAGGCGGAAAATGCCGCGAGCGTATCCGGATCGCTGGAACATTTGAGATCCAGCCAGCCTTTTAAACATTTATCGCTGACAATGCGTTTCAGGCGGTTGACAAAATTCAGATCACCGTTTTCTCCTATTAAAATAGAAACAATCTCTGCATTTTCCTGTACAAGAGGAAATAGTTCTGAGAGTGCGAGGGAAGGGCGCGCTACCAGTTCGGGAACGGGATGGTGCGTCAGGACAGACTCAACCTCCTCGACCAGTTCATTTTTGATCTGATCCATCAGTCAAAGACATCTTTATAATGAAGATAAAAGGTGCCGCGGTTGATGTCAGCCATCTCGGCGAGTTCACGCACCGTGATATCCTGAATTTTTTTTTCTTTGAGGAGGCGGGTTAAGCATTCTTTTAACTGGCGTCTCGTCTTTCGTACACGCCGGTCGAGTATTTCTTCTTTCATAGTGACTTCCTTTCTGAACGTTTCCAGACAGGGAAACGCCGTATGACTGTGTATCGGAGGCTGTGGATGAAGGGAGTGTTAAAAATAAGTAAAAATGGGCACACCAGATACAAAAAAACAAACATAATGTGACGAAATGTTGATTAAAATACAACTGACGTAAAAATGATTATTGTATTCATTCGAACAACTTAGTATAATGCATTATAGTTCAAAAATGAACAAATGTCAATTAAACAGACATGAGTTGTATATGCTCTATTTTAGATGTAACTGTTCACTGCGAAGAAGTCTTTTGTATGGAACGTTTCACAGACGGCAGGAGTGGCTGACAATCGGGAAAGGAACGGCTATGAGAACCTGCAGCATATGCGAAAGCAAAAGGAAATAGATACGAAGGTGGAGTCTGGTATGAAAAATTTTGTCATTACAATCGGAAGAGAGTTTGGAAGCGGCGGTCATAATCTGGGGCAGTCTCTGGCAAAGGAACTGGGAATTCCCTGTTATGACCGCCATCTGATAGAGGAAGCAGCGGTGTGCGGCGGATTTAAGATGGAGGAACTGGAAGAGGCGGACGAGATGAAGGCGAACCGTTTTCTTTTTAAGGTTCCGACCAAGTGCAATCCGTTTACCGGTTATGGAAAGCCGATGAATGATACCTTGTTTGTTGTGCAGTCCCAGTTGATCCGGGAGTATGCGAAGAAAGGTCCATGCATCATCGTGGGACGCTGCGCTGACAAGATCCTGGAGGAGACAGAAGGCTTATTTCTCTATTTATATATGCCCCGATGGAGGCGCGCGTGAAGGAGATTATGCGGCGTTACGAGACAGATGAAAAAGAAGCTGAATACCTGATCAAACAAGCGGATAAAATACGGAAAAATTATTATAATTTTTATGCAAAAAAGACATGGGCGGATAAAGCAAGTTATGAAATGCTGATTGACAGCAGCCGGATCTCGGAAAAGGAGCTGGCGGCGATGCTCCGGGCACTTTTAACGGCACGGGGAGTGGAACTGGAAACAGATGGATCCGATCAATAAGCATAAAGAAGAGTGAGGACAGCGTATGAAGGACAGAAATTTGTGGATGAAGAAGGAAGAAAAACGGACGGCGCCGGGGTTAAAAAGGGCGCTGAAAGCGGTTCTGGGACATAAGATAGTACGGCTGGCAGGAATCGCAGGAGCAAGTCTCCTTTTCTCAGCGTCTGCCGCCCAGACAGTGCTTGCGGATGATGCGGGTGTCTGGCAGCCGGTGGAGAATGGTTATTATCTGGTGGGAATGGACGGTTCTTACCTGACGGGCTGGCAGCAGATGGGCGGAAAATGGTACCTGCTCGGAGCAGACGGTTTGATGAAAACGGGCTGGGAGCAGGAAAATGGAACCTGGTATTATCTGCAAGGGGACGGTGCGATGGCGACCGGCTGGCAGAATATCGACGGAAAATACTATTTCCTGAAAGACAGCGGCGCGATGGAGGGAACGACCTTCACAAAGGATGAGACGCAGTATACGCTCAACGCGGACGGCAGCCTGGCGAACGCCAAAAAGAAGAAAAACACGGGCGGCGGCGCGTACACGCTGGCATTTCTGGATGCAGATACCCAGGCGATGGCGGACAGCTTAAATGAGCTGAAGGCGGACGCGTTTGACGGGGATGAGGAAGAAGATTACTATGACGATGACAAAAAAGATTACGATAAAGATGCCAGCTTTATTTTAAATGGAAAATTACAGCAGATCGCCGAACGCCGCCTGGCGATGGCACGCAGTAAGGGCTATGGAAGCAGCCGGATCCCGGATGAAGGCACACTTGATGATTACCTCAAATCCATCGGGGAAAGCACTGCGAGACGTCATACAGAGATTTACCTCATCAACTGTGATGATGTGACGCAGGCAGAAGAAAAGCTTCTGCGTAATCACGACAGCGACGAGAAAAAGCGCGTGGACCGGGTGATTTATTATAAGGAAATGGGTGTTGCACATCAGCAGGTCGGCGATAAGCATTATTATATGATTATTTTGATGCGGTAAGGATCGCAATCATTGTATGACAGGAGCAAGCAGGCATGAAACTGAAATTTTTACATAAACGCAAAGAAGAAAAACAGACGGAAAAAGAAGCCTTCTCCCTGCCGAAATTCATCATTGAGCGGAGCAGGGCGATCGAGATTGTCTTTCTGGTTCTGGTGCTGATATCAGCGCTCATGGCGCCGTTTGTCGAGATCAACTATGATCTGACGGAATACCTGCCGTCGACCGTCCAGTCCAAACAGGGACTGGACCTGATGGAAGAGAAATTCGGCTACCCCGGCACGGGGCGCATCATGATTGATGATGTTTCGCTTTATGAGGCGAAAGCCTACAAGGATAAAATAGAGGCGTTGGACGGAGTCGATCAGGTCATGTGGCTCGATACATCGACCAGCGTATACGCGGCGGACGCATTTATCAACTTTAATAGTGTTGATGAGTATTACAAGGATAATACGGCGGTTATGGATATTGTTTTTGTAAACGGCGACACGGATAAGAGGACGTCCCAGACGATTGATGAGATCAAGGACATTCTCGGAAACAAGGGACATTACGTCGGCATGGCGGTTCAGAATAAATCGCTGCAGGAAAATGTTTCGAGCGAGATGAAGCTGATTATGACGCTGGCGGTCGTGGTTATTTTCCTGATTCTGACCGTGACGACGAACTCCTGGTTTGAACCGGTGCTGTATCTGACGGTCATGGGTGTGGCGATCGTCCTGAACAAAGGAACGAACCTGTTTATCGGGCGGATATCCTTTTTGACGAACAGTGTGTCGGCGGTTCTGCAGCTCGCCTGCTCGATGGATTATTCGATTTTCTTAAGCCACGCGTTTGCGAGGGAAAAGGCAAAGGGACTGGATCAGATGACCGCGTTAAGCAACGCGATCAATGAGGCGTTAAACTCCATTTTCGCCAGCAGCCTGACGACGATCGTCGGATTTATCGTTCTGTGTTTTATGAAGTTTAATATCGGATTTGATATGGGACTCGTGCTGGCAAAAGGTATTGTCCTGAGTCTTCTGACAGTTGTGTTTTTCATGCCGGCGATGATTCTGCGTATGACACCGATGATTGAGAAAACTTCGCACCGTTCGTTCCTGCCGTCGTTTGATAAGCTCAGCCACGGCATTTATAATTGCCGCCGCCTCGTGCTGATTCTGATTGCGGTGCTGGTGATCCCGGCGTACACGGCGCAGAGCATGAACGATTTTCTCTACGGAAATGACGCGGTCGGCGCCAGCGAGGGAACGACGGTATATGAGGATGATGAGCTGATCACAGCAAAATTCGGACGAAGCAATATGATGATGGCGATCGTGCCGGATACTTCTTTTATCAAGGAAAAACAGTTCACGGATGAGCTGGAAGACCTGCCGTACATGAAGAGTGTAACGTCCTTGTCCGGGCAGCTCCCGGAGGGCGTACCGGAAGATTTCCTTCCGTACAGCATCACAAGCCAGTTACATAAAAAAGATTATGCGAGAATCCTTATTTACGTTAAGAGTAAGGGCGAGAGCAAGCTGGCGTACCAGTGCTCGGATGAGATCCAGGCGATCATGAAGAAATATTATCCGGAAAATTCGTATCTGGTCGGCACAACACCGTCCACACAGGACATCCAGACGACGATCACGAAGGATTACAGCCGTGTCAATGTGATGTCGCTGATCGGCGTATTTGTGGTTGTCATGTGGAGTTTTAAATCACTGATTATTCCGCTCCTTATCATGATTCCGATTGAGGTCGCGATTTTCGTCAATATGGCGGTACCGTACATCGTCGGAGACACGATGATTTTCATTGGTTACATTATCGTAAGCTGTATCCAGCTGGGCGCGACCGTCGATTATGCGATTCTGACGACGAACAATTATCTGGAATGCCGCAAGACGATGGATAAGAAGGAAGCGGCGATAGGGACGCTGAATCTTAGTATTCCGGCGATTCTGACATCCGGTTCGATCCTGACCTGTGCCGGATATATTGTATACAAGGTATCGAGTGTCGCGGCGATCGGCGATCTGGGACATTTGATTGGACGGGGGGCTCTGATTAGTATGCTTTTTGTCTGCTCCCTGATGCCGGCATTTCTGGTATTGTTTGATCATATCCTGATGCAGAACGAATTTGAGAGGATTCATCTGTTTTTCAAAAAACGGCGTGAACGCCGCCATGCCCGTATGAAACGGGCGGCAAGACGCGTGGCTGGTGCCGTGTGGAAAGGGAAAAAGCCGCTGGTGGATTCAGTTACGTCGAAAAGAAAACAATTCGAAGCTGAAACGAAAGCGCTGGAAGATACAGAAATGACAGAGACGGGCGGTCCTCAAGAGAAAACAGATTCCGATGCGGAGGCGCGGGAGAAACACAGAAGAAAGCTCCGGCTACTCGGAAAAGTGAGAGAACAAAGAAAAGACCGGAAACGGAAGATGACAGAAAAAAGGGAGGCTGGAAGCCATGAAGAAGATCATTAGAAGAGGAGCGGCGGTGACGCTGGCAGCGGTTACGCTGGTAACGAGTGCGGCAGTTCCTGTCCGGGCGGCTGCACCAAGAGTTCAGGTAGATGAAACGATGTATGTCAATCTGGACTATTATGGAACGGCAACGCAGATCAATGTGGTCAAAGGCTGTACCACGAATGGACTGACCGAATATACCGATTATGGTACCTATGACAAGGTGGTCAACATGACGGACGACACGGCGCCGGAAATTGGCGATGGAACCGTCACATGGAAACTGCCGGAGAAGAATTCGCGTTTTTATTATCAGTGTACGATGCCGAAAAACAGCGTCGATCTGCCGTGGACGTTTGACGTTTCCTATAAACTTAATGGAGTGGAAGCGGATGCATCCAAACTGGCGGGGGCGTCTGGTCTGGTTGAGGTCAATGTAAAGGCGACCCCGAATGAGAAGGCGAAGGCGTATTATAAAAATAATATGGTGTTGACCGTGTTGGTGCCGGTGGATATGGAGAAATGCTATAGTGTCGATGCGCCGGGGGCGCAGGTGCAGTCGGTTGGAAGCTATCAGGCGGCAATGTTTGCGGCGCTTCCGGGCGAGGACGGCGATTTTACAGTCCGGGTCGGCACGGATAATTATGAGAATATCGGAGTCATTATGATGATGGTTCCGGGGACCCTGGATGAGCTGAACCGCATCAAGGATCTGAAAGAGGCGAAAGATACCTGGCGCGAGGATGGAAACAAGATGTATGACAGCATGAATGCGCTGTTAAAGACGATGGAATCCATGAAGTCGGATGTTTCCGGCGTGAAGGGCGGTCTGGCAAATCTCGATCAGGCGCGTGGAACCGTCGGTGCGAACCGGAAACAGATCGAGGCGCTCTCGACACAGGCGCTTGCCGATCTGCAGGCGGTCACGGATCAGACGACGGTCATGATTCCGTATTTACAGACGGCGCGCGATGCGGTGACGGATATTAACAGCAACACACAGGCGCTTTCCAATACGATGGAAGATATGCAGGATGAACTGGATCGCCTGTATGACCGCCTGGGAAGTCTGAGCAAATCGCTCCGGTCGGCTTCGGATGAATTAAATAAGGGTCTTGTCAGCCAGCAGACGCAGGATGCGATCGAGAAAGATATTGTCCAGCGGACGGCGGAAGTCCAGAAAATTTTGGAAGAACTCGATAAACTTCTGGGACAGGGAAATACCTCCCTGGCGGTGACAGAACAGGGAATTGGAAGCCTGAATCAGAGTTTAGCCACGTTAGACGGCATGAAGCTGAAACGGATCCGCAAGATGAAGAGTGCGGAGAAGGAAGAGACATCTGTATCGTCGGAGGCGGCATCTGGAAACGGAAATGGTCAGACAGCGGGGGCGGCAGGCAGCGCAGATATCACGGATTCTGCAGGTGCCGCCGATCATGCAAAAACTACGGGTTCTGCAAATACCACGGATGACGCGGAAATGGCAGCAGGCACTTCGGCCTCTGGCTTAGCAGGAACAGAAAGTAAAGATTCGGCTGAACAGGAAGCAGCGGGTGCAGGCTCAGCGTCTGGTGCAGCTGGTAACCAGGCGGAAAAAGCGGCTGAATCAGCGACAAAGACGGAAGAGAAGAATCCTGCTTCGACGGCAGACAAGGCAGAGACGGATTCTGCTAAGAATTCGGGTTCCGCTTCGGAAGACAACTCCTCGGGTCAGGATGCAGCGGTGAATGCATTTGGAACCGAGGTTTCTGCGGGAGCCCTGACAGCCGGACCGTCCGGCGAGCCGGGAAGCGGCGGTGTCAATGATGCGAGCTGGGAAGATGAGATTGGCAATGCAGAAGATGATGTAGAGGAGGCGCTGGAGTCTCTGTCAGCGACTACTTATTCTGCGGATGCTGCAAGTCTGGTGGAAGAGACGAAGGGCATTTTCCAGAAAGTGGAGCAGGCGCAGAAAACTGCGAAAACGATTGTGAATAAAGTGAATGGTGCGTTCAAGACGGCGGGAGATATTACTGGCAAGACGGGTTCGACTTTATCGGCGCTCAGAAGTTCGACCGATGAACTGATTAATTTGCTGGATGATATGCGGGTCCTGATTGACACAACGGATAAATATGTGCCGACGATGCTGGATTCCCTGTCTGATTCTGAAGAACTGATGAACCGGCTGACCAGGGCACTTTATACCACACATGATATGCTCAGTCTTTTGAATGACACGCTGATTTCGGCAGGTGATTCGCTGGATGCCGGAACCAAGGCAACGCTGCAGGGCATGGAGAAGATTCTTGATAAGAACCTGACCATGATCGATCAGCTTGCGGCGGTTCGGGAAGCGGGGGAAGACATGAAGAGTACGCTCGATGAGCAGATCGATAAGTTTGAGGATGAGAACAACTTCCTGAACATAGATCCGGAGGCGGAGAAAATTTCCTTTACCTCCTCGAAAAATCCGTCCCCGAACAGCGTGCAGATCGTCCTGCGGACCGATGAGATCAGCGATGATGATGAATCAACCGATATCTCCGATCAGGAGGCAGACGGCAGCAGTGAAGAAGGTCCGTTAAAACGAATGTGGAATGTGCTGGTGGCGATCGTGAAGGCGATTATTGAGATATTCCAGAATCGGTAAAAGATGCAGAATAAAAATAGATAAGAAAAAGAACTGCCGCATCAGCAAATGATTTGCTGGGCGGCAGTTCTTTTTAGTGGACCAGACGGGAGTTGAACCCGTGTCCAAAAACCAATTCCCTGTTCTTCTACTATCATAGTCCGTTCTTTGACATTCCCTCTATCCTGCGGAAACGAACATCCTCAGAACTTCAGTAGTTCCTGATACGCCTGACAGTCCGGAACCCGCCTGTCATCGTTTCTCACATATTCGATGCCAGATTCTTAAAGTGTGAGTGCTCTAAGGCTGACAACTGCCAAATTAGGCAGCGTATGCTAATTTGTTGTTAGCGTTTAATTTTAAGTTTGCCATTTAACGCATCGCATGCGGATAGCTTCACCAGCTTCATGATCCCTGTCGAAACCGGTACTGGCCCTTATATTTAGATCCTTATTATCATACCATGAAAGAGGCGGTCTGTCAATGTAGTGAAAACTCAAGAGAAAAATATCTTGACAAAATAGAAACAGCTGATATAATCGAGACTGTAATGATGAACCAGAAACGGGTTTATCTATATAAAGAAAGTGTTGAGAAGACCAGTAGGATTGTGGAACTGGACAGAGAACGGCGTCGCAGGAAAAGCCTGAAATAACAGAGGCAGGTGGCTGTGGGTGGAAGCGTCGGACAGGAAAACAAATCTGAATACCAGCTTTGAATGTCCCTTAATCGGGAACGGTGATTCCGTTATCATCAGAATGAAGTGGAATCGATCCGAACGATCGATTCAATAAGGGTGGAACCGCGATTTATCGTCCCTTAGTCAGAAACATCTGGCTAAGGGACTTTTTTGGTTCTTCTGGTCAGGAAGCTTTTATTATTTCAGAACGAAAAGGAGAAAAAAGATGAAGATCACATTAAAAGATGGCTCTGTCAAAGAATATGCGAGCCCGATGTCCATCATCGACATTGCAAAAGACATCAGCGAAGGCCTGGCGAGAGTGGCATGTCTGGGTGAGGTTGACGGTGAGGAAGAAGATCTCCGTACCGTGATCGACCATGACTGTCAGTTAAATATCCTGACTGCAAAGGATGAGAAAGGTCTGGCAGCTCTGCGCCATACCGCCAGCCATGTAATGGCACAGGCTGTAAAACGCCTTTACCCGGAGACAAAACTTGCGATTGGACCGTCCATCGCAGACGGTTTCTACTATGATGTCGATCCGGCTACCCCTCTGACTGCAGAGGATCTGCCGAAGATCGAGCAGAGATGAAGAAAATCATCAAAGAAGCACTTCCACTGGAGCGCTTTACTCTGCCGAGAAATGAAGCGATCGAGTTCATGAAGGAGAAAGAGGAGCCGTACAAGGTAGAATTAATCGAGGATCTGCCGGAGGATGCAGAGATTAGCTTCTACCGTCAGGGTGATTTTACTGACTTATGTGCAGGACCTCACATGATGAACACCAAGGGTGTTGGTAAGGCATTTAAGCTGATGAATCTGGCAGGCGCATACTGGAGAGGCAGCGAGAAGAACAAAATGCTGACCCGTATCTATGCGACCGCATTTGCAACCAAAGAGGATCTGGAAGCATACATCACAATGATGGAAGAGGCAAAGAAACGTGACCATCGTAAACTGGGCAAAGAACTTGGCCTGTTCATGATGCACGATGCAGGTCCGGGTTTCCCGTTCTTCCTGCCGAAGGGCATGGTACTGAAAAATACCCTGCTTGATTACTGGAGAGAAATCCATAAAAAAGCTGGTTATGTAGAGATTTCCACTCCGATCATCCTGAATCGCAAGCTCTGGGAGACTTCCGGACACTGGGATCATTACAAAAACAACATGTATACAACTGTGATCGATGAAGAGGATTACGCAATTAAACCAATGAACTGTCCGGGCGGCGTTTTAGTATACGCTTCTGAGCCACGTTCCTACCGTGATCTGCCGCTGCGTATGGGTGAGCTTGGTATCGTTCATCGTCATGAGAAATCTGGTCAGCTTCATGGTCTGATGCGTGTACGCTGTTTCACACAGGATGATGCACATATCTTCATGACACCGGAGCAGATCAAGGACGAGATCAAGGGCGTTGTACACCTGATCAACCAGGTATATTCCCTGTTTGGGTTCAAATATCACGTAGAGCTGTCCACCCGTCCGGAAGACAGCATGGGAAGTGATGAAGATTGGGAGATGGCAACCGAAGGCTTGCGTTCCGCTCTGGAAGAGCTGGGACTGCCGTATGTGGTAAACGAGGGCGATGGCGCATTCTATGGACCGAAGATCGACTTCCATCTGGAAGATTCTATCGGAAGAACCTGGCAGTGTGGTACCATCCAGCTTGACTTCCAGCTTCCACAGCGATTTGAATTAGAGTACACCGGAGCAGACGGCGAGAAACATCGTCCGATCATGATTCACCGTGTTGTATTTGGTTCCATCGAGCGTTTCATCGGTATCCTGATCGAGCACTTCGCAGGTGCATTCCCAACCTGGCTGGCACCGGTACAGGTAAAGATTCTTCCGATCTCTGACAAATACGCAGATTACAGCAAGGAAGTTCTGGACAAGCTGACCGAGGCTGGCATCCGTGCAGAGATGGATACACGTTCCGAGAAGATCGGCTACAAGATCCGCGAGGCACAGACCCAGAAGATCCCGTACATGCTGGTTGTTGGACAGAAAGAGGAAGAAGAGAAGACCGTTTCCGTCCGCAGCCGTTTTGCGGGTGACGAGGGCGCAAGCAGTGTAGAGAGCTTCATCGAGTCTATCCAGAAGGAGATCGAAGAGAAAAACCTGCGTGAGACTGTGAAAGCAGACGAAGCTAAATAATTTTGAAAAATTAAAAAATCAGGCAGACGCATCTGTGAGATAAAATCATGGATGCGTTTGTTTTAGTTTGCACGAATAAATCCAAAAAAGAAGCAGATACTACTCCTGAATCTAAAAACCAGTAACTGTTCACAGGCAGGAATTTTCTGAACTGAAAGTTCCGTACGATACAGTTCTGGTTGCAGATTTTGCCGATTTGGAATGCGAAGTATCGGCAAAATCCCGTTACTGGTCATACATGTGTGAACAGCAACGAAAACCATGACACATTGAAAAGTGTATCGCTGAAAAGTTTGACGGCTGGATGCCGGAGGAGACTTTCGGTGATGCATGTCAGAAAACAGGAGGAAAAATCATGACAAAACTGGATTGTAGTGTAACCGGATGTATGCACAATGCGGAAAACTGCTGCTGTAAAAATACCATTCTGGTAGAAGGAAAGACGGCGCAGGATAAATGCGATACCTGCTGTGGCAGCTTCGACGAGAAGAAAGGCGGCACATTCCGCAACCTTTTTAAAACACCGGAGAGCCGTCTCGAAGTAGAGTGCGAGGCAACGAACTGTGTTTATAATACAGACCGCCGGTGCAGCGCGGAACACATCGGAATTACCGGAGGCAATGCGACAGTTTCTATGCAGACGGAATGTTCGAGTTTCCAGAAACGGTGACTGATGCGGTTTTCTTTTTTAATAGAAGAAAGACTGCATAAATATTCGAAATAAAAAATGCCGCCGGATATGGAAAATTCTGTCAGGAAGGAAGCAAAACCGGGCAGAGGTAATGATATCCGGCGGTAGTTTTTAGTATGTCCGTAAATGTATTTGCGTACGTTGCCGTCATTCGCGCAACGCGTGAACCATATTTAAAAATCATTTGTAAATCTTCTCAAAAATCTTCTCAAAAATCTCGAAAAAACCGGTTGACATTCCAAAGAAACCATAGTATACTAACAAAAGTTGTGAGGAAACAACTTCACGAAGACAGGAAAGCAGGTTATCTACCTCACCTCAGCACGAGCAAGTGACTGTGGGTTCATAAATTTGAGAAATTTCCTATATTGGATTTCCTATTATGAGTAAGTGGATGGTCTGTACTGTTCACTTATTTTTTTTTTGACACTGAATCAACCAAAATCATCACATATCATGGGGGTGCACGACTATTAGCGAGTTAATGATTAACGAACAGATTAGAGACAGAGAGGTTCGTTTGATTGGCGAAAATGGAGAGCAGCTTGGAATCATGTCCGCAAAGGATGCTTACAAGTTAGCGAAAGAAGCGGAACTGGATTTAGTAAAGATTGCTCCGACTGCAAAGCCGCCGGTCTGCAAGATTATCGATTACGGTAAATACAGATACGAGCTTGCAAGAAAAGAAAAAGAAGCTAAGAAGAAACAGAAGGTAATCGAGATCAAGGAAGTTCGTCTTTCCCCGAATATCGATGAAAATGACCTGAATACCAAGATGAACAATGCGAGAAAATTCCTGGAAAAAGGCAATAAAGTAAAGGTTACACTTCGTTTCAGAGGTCGTGAGATGGCACATATGTCAAAGACAAAGTATATCCTTGACGATTTTGCAGAGAAGCTTGCCGATATCGCAGCCGTTGATAAACCGGCAAAAGTAGAAGGAAGAAGTATTGTACTGTTCCTTTCTGCGAAACGCTAGATATAAGGACATAACTATTATTAAGGAGGACTACACCATGCCTAAAATGAAAACAAGCAGAGCAGCTGCTAAACGTTTTAAAACAACCGGAACCGGAAAGTTAGTAAGAAATAAAGCTTACAAATCCCACATCTTAACTAAGAAATCTACAAAGAGAAAAAGAAATCTTAGAAAAGACATCGTTACTGATGCTACAAACAGCAAGGTAATGAAGAAGATTTTACCGTACTTATAAGATTCGAGGATTAAGAAGGAGGAAATAACCGATGGCAAGAGTAAAAGGCGGATTAAACGCTAAAAAGAAACACAATAGAGTATTAAAGCTGGCAAAGGGTTACAGAGGCGCACGTTCCAAACAGTACCGTGTAGCTAAGCAGTCCGTAATGAGAGCTCTTACAAGCTCCTACGCTGGTCGTAAAGAGAGAAAGAGACAGTTCAGACAGCTGTGGATCGCTCGTATCAACGCAGCAGCACGTATCAATGGTCTGTCCTACAGCAAGTTCATGTACGGCTTAAAGCAGGCTGGTGTTGAGATGAACCGCAAGATCCTTTCTGACATGGCTATCAACGATGCAGAAGGTTTCGCAAAACTGGCAGAGCTGGCTAAGTCCAAACTTGCGTAAGCAAAGAGCAGTGCGAAAAAAAGAAGCCACACACAGAAGCGTTGTGTTTACACAAAAGCGGCTGTGTGTGGCTTCTTTTTTTCATAGGGCGAATGCCCGACAGCGAGGAAAAACGAAGTTTTTTCGAGCTGCTGCACTGCGGACTAGAAAGAAGTGATCCATAGAAGCGTTGTGTTTACACAAAAGCAGCTGTGTGCGGCTT
>NZ_QUFZ01000034.1:0-16079 GCF_003478725.1 Clostridium sp. AF22-10 | reverse complement strand
TAAATATTAAGCTGATCGGATTATACGGAATAATAACACAAAAAGTCAAGATATAAATTTTAAAAATATTTTTATGATTATCTGGGAATTTAAGATTTATAAATATAATCCAGTCTGTTTATTATTGGATCGCTATATATAATTTATTGGCTTACGATTTAATGTATTATATAGTTTTAGTTTATGGCGGTTATATATAATTTACTGGCGGCAAAGCCGATCGGGGATCGTGGTAGTATGTAGCGTATTATTGTTATATTTACTTTACTAGTTTAAAGCGTTATTTATTGGCAGTATTTAGGTTACTGTGGTTATATTTAATTTATCGGCGGCACCGCCGATCTACTTGGTTGGTAGTTTAGAGGTTTAGATCGGGATCGTAGTGGTATGTAGGTTACTATCGGGATCGTCGCTACACGACCGCAAGGATCTAAACGTCCAGCGGTCGAACGCTTACCGGATCGGTTGTATGAGGTGATCTGATCTCTGGCTATAGGTAATCTAAAAAGTCAAGTTTAGCCTCTGGCGTGAGATCCGATCGCTACCGACAGCGAAAACATAGGGCTTTAGCGAATCATTACCGCAAAAAAATAAAAAAACGCCATCTTTCGGGCTCTGCACGAAAGCCGAGGGGGAGTCCAGAGGGGGGCGAGGGACGCCCTCCTTTGGACTTGGCTAGCGACACAGTATATTATTATATATAAATTATATACAGAGATTAATATTCTTTTTTAGTAAAAGGGTGATTAAAAGATATAATAGATAATAGAGTTATTAAGGGGGTACGGGGGAGAAGAAGAGGAAGAAGGAAGAAAAGGAAAACTAAGGGGAAAACCCTTTTTTCTTCGACCTGCCACCGTTCGGGAAAGTTATTTTTTGCTTTTTGCGCTGTTACTGCCCTATCTGCTCTTGTTGGAATCCCGTTCGTCATCTTCGGGGCTCTGGTGCTCTTCCGGGTGTGCATCCAGTCCAAAACTCGATCGCTATCCCCTGCTTTTCTCTCGTTGGAATCATCCGCAGAAGTGCGGCGGCTTTTGGCTTGCCTGGATTTATATAACTATCAAATAAAATCTGACGTGATTTTGCATTTTAATCTATCAAGTGGGTATTTTATCGACTTGCTGATTTTTAAAGGCAAATTAAGATTTTAAAATAACGTCACTCAATAAACCAGATTGATCGCTTGCCTTGGAATCCCTGGCAGCAGTCCAGCAGATCGCAACCTCCAAGGGTAAATCTAAAATTTTAGAAAAAGGATCGCCCCCTGCTCTACTTGGAATCATATATACACTAAATGATTTTTACATCAATTTGCCATTTTAAAATGCTTTATGGAGACTTTACCGCCTAGGCGATTTAAAAGCCAAAATTAGAATTTTAAACTAATATAATCAAATAAAGCCGTTCTATCTACTGCATCAGCTTGGAATCAGATCGCCATTCCGGCAGAATCTACCCGGCTTTTATTGGAATCATCAAACATAGAATTTTAAGAAAAGTTTTATATAAATTTAATAATTAAAATTGGAGTATCGTTAAATATTTCACGCAAAAATATACTTGCGGCGTCCGGATGCATCCGATACCGGAACAAAAAATCGGACCGCCTGCAATAGCGATCCGAAATTATTTGAATTGTTTATGCTATTTATAAAATATTGGTGGGGCGGTTGCCCGCCCCTGGTGGTTTAGTCCTCTAACGTGCTTTGTAAGTTTCCAGAATCTTCTGGAGCTTTGCGTTTTTCTTTTCGCTGTCTGTCTCTTCCTTGGCTTCTGCCAGATCATCAATCAGAAAACGAATAAAGCCGTTAAACTGTTTATCAGTCATTCCCATGTCCTGCATCCTGTTCTCCTTTCTCCGGCTCTGCGGTTATTTGTAAGTTCTCTTCCTTACAAGTATTATTATATCATTTTGTGCCTTATATGTCAAGTGTTACTTTGTGCCTTATTTCAAAATTTTCTCTTCCCTTTCAAGTTTTTCTGCCACTGCTAACTTGATAAAATTGTTTATACTTTTATATCCAGCTTTTTCGATCCGCTCTTTTGTGCCAGACTCAAAACGGCAGTTGACACGCTCAAATTTATCATCATATTTATATATGGCTTTGCGCTGTGCCTCTGTTGTTTTTAATGTTTCCATGATTTTCTCTCCTTTATGCATACATTAAACGCCCTTTAGGCTGCGGGATCTCTCGTCCTAGCATTTCGGCAGTTTCGATCCATTCTCGGATCACCTGCTCAGCATTTTTTAGCGCTTCGGCTGCTGTTTTTCCGTCAGCCTTGCAGCCTGGAAGCTCTGGAATTTCCACAATGTAACATTCGTCTTCATTTGACCAATAAAAGATCATTTCGTACTTATACATCTTTACACCTCCATTTTATACTGGATAATCAAGCCCCGGATTTGCTTCACTTGGTACGCTTTCGCCTTGTTTCCGTCCGGTTGAATATTGATAATTTCAGCAACTCCAACTTTATAATAAATAAAGTGATCGCCTTTGATCCGGCATTTAAACCCAAGTGAATCTAACAATTTTTGCAAATCCGAGAATTTGATATTTTTATCTTTTGTGCCACTTTTTACATCTAGGAGAATCTTGTCTATTCCCGGCATTTTTGCACCTCCTTTAATATCATTATAGTATAAGTGCCTTATATTGTCAATGATTATAAGCACCTTATATATTCTTTATAATTTTCACTTTATTTTGTGCCTTGTATTTGTATACTATGCATATTGTTTTTTGTGCCTTATATCTGTTATACTTTAGCCATAAACAAAAAACATTCACACAGCCCCCAAGCGGGGCAGAAAGGTTGGAAATTATGAAAAAAATGATTATTGGATTTTTACTAGGTGTAGCAATGACGGCGGCGGTTCTGGGCGCGTATGCTCATTATAACATGGTCGACATGAATCGCGTCGTGGACATCCAGACAAGCGACGAGGGCGCGATGATCGTTATTGATTCCGGCGACGGTTATTATTGGGAGAGATAAAAAACGGGGATTTTTCCCCGGGATGCCCGAAAATTCGAAAATACCACTTGAAAACAGAGAAGCCAACAGCTATAATATACTTAACAGGAAAGCCGGAAAGAAAAGCATTTTTCCCGCCCCGGCGAATAAGAAACTATTAAAAAATAGCTGTCACGTGACTCGCCAAAGTACAGGACGGCTATTTTTTATGTCTATTTGAGTATATCAAGAATTAATCCGGCAATAGCAATAGCAAGCATTATTTTCTCGTATGTGCTCATTTGCACCACCTCCGTATATGCTCGGAGCGGTGCCGCTCGTCCCCCGGCTCCCCGGTTAAGTACACTATATTCTATTTTCTGGAAGTATTTTCGAATTTTCCCAATATTAACAGCATAGCATTCATATAAATAAAACGCAAGCAAAAAGCCGGGAGGGTTTAGAACTCCTTCCCGGTTGCGCGGTCGATGATTTTCACATCGCATTCAAGGGCTTCAGCGATTTTTTCAACATCTGAATAACTCATCGAATCTCGAAAAAGTTTATTGCTGAGTGGCTGCGGCTTCATCCCGATTTTTTCGGCTAATTCAGAAACTTTTATATTTTTCTCGATCATTACTTGTTTGATTTGCTTACTTGCTCCCATGCTATCACCTCACTTTATGGAAATAATAGCATTTGATTAGAAAAAAAGCAAGGGCAAAAAAATATAATCATTATTAATTATGCTTTACTATTGACTTTATAATCATTTTTGATTATAATAGCATTATCAAACAAATGAAATAATCATTTTCGATTAAGAAGGGCGGTATATATGAAATACTTTAAAAATGTAACATCTTATGAGGATCTGAAAAATCAGTATAGAGGCTTACTGAAAGCGAATCATCCGGATAACGGCGGCAACGAGGAGACCATGAAAGAAATTAACATCCAGTATGATGCACTTTTCGCAATCTGGAAGAATCGCCAGGAAGAAAAGACGGGCGAAACAATCCATGAAACAGCATCGGGCACCCGTTCAGAATTTTATACCGAATTCGGATGGAAGGGATCAAATCATAGTTGGGATCGCTCACTTAAAGAAGTAGCTCAGATCGTCCGGGCATATGTGAAAGAAAAATATCCGACTTATAAATTTAGCGTTAGAACGTCCTACGCGTCCATGTGTCAAGAATTACATGTTGCTTTGAAAGAAAGCCCGATCGAGATTTACAAGACTGTTGATGAGCTGACCAATGATGATAAAATCGCATTTTTACGCAAAGCAAACCGGAATAACCTTTGGACTCTGGACACCTGGAATGATGAGGATTTTACCGCAGAATACAACCGGATCACCGCTGAGCATGGCAATTTTTACAAAGTATTAAATGAGGCAACGCAGGCGGTTATTGATGACGTGGATGCGTTTGTAAAGTCCTATAACTATGAGGATTGTGACGGGATGATCGATTATTTTGATGTTGATTTTTATTATTTCGGATGCTGCCAGAATAACGGCGAAAGCATCGCGATCGTACCAAAAACGGCACGGCTCAAAAATCCAAAAGCTGATCCAGCGATCCGCAAGTCCACCAAAACAGCACAGGAACCGCAGGCAACCGAAGAACCGGAGAAAATCGCGGAAAAATCTGGCTATACCTACAAGATCACCCGCGGACAGGATACCAGAGACGGATCGGACCTTTGGATCGTCCGAATCGCTGAAGAACTAGATCGGGCTGGATACATCGCGGAAAATAAAGCGATGAAAGCCCGTGGAGCTTACTACAGCAAGTTTCTGCATGGTTTCCTCTTCCGCTTCGATCCGGCTGTGGTTCTGGGGATGGCATAAAAAAAGAGGCGGGTTATTCTCCCGCTTCTCTCTCCATCTTTTCCGCGATCGCCTGCTTGATGTAGCCGTTCACGGTTTGCCCGGCTTGCTCTGCTGCTGATTTTAGATTATCGTAATCTTCCAGTTTTAGATCGAGCGGGACGCGCTTCAATTTTTTCTTTTGGTAGTCATATAGATAATTTTTTCTTTCTTGAGACATTACCATAAAAAAGCCCCCTTTCCACCGCTAACATAATTCTATCACAAAAATCAAGTTATGTACATATCAATATTTTACAAAGTTATGTACATAATATTATGCAAAATGTCAATAGTAATTATGTACATAACAATATATAATTATGTACATAACAAAGAGATTTAAAAACAACCAAGATGAAGCGCTGGAAATTCTCCGCGCTGAAGCTAATGACAAAATATAAAAAAAGAAAAGGAGAATAAAAAATGAAGAGATTTAGAGACGCAGACGGAAAGCTGAATATTACATTCGAGGAACTGAAGACAACGACAGCGCGGGAGGCGGCAAGCTACTACCAGATCGGCGAAATCTATAAGAATGCTGATGATGGCCGGGAATATGTTTACTTGGCAAATGATGATTGCCTGGCACACTTCCAGAGCTTTGACGGATACAACTTATTTATTCCGATTGATGCTCTTGGCTCGTTCTTGCCGGATGTCGCAGATGATGATCGGGTTCTGGAGATTGTAAACGATTGAGTTAAAAAGGGGGATTTTGTATGTTTGATTTTGTTTATGTTCTGGCGGTTTTCGCCGGTGGCTACGGATTCCGGCTCTTGGTTGACTTCTTCCGGACCGATGATCTTTAAAATTTAGTCAAGTTGGACTTTTACCGGGGATCGTTTCCCCGGTTGCCTTTTCCAAAAAATCAGAAAATGGAGGTATAAAACCATGAAAAAAATAAAACAGTTCTTGGAGAATTCCGGGATCGAATTCCGGGTAGCTGAATGGGGCGGATCGTATTTTGAGGACGATCGGAAGAATTGCCGGGTGTTTGGTCTCCTGGTGTCGTTTGATGGATGGCATGATCCGGATGCATCCAGTAAAAAAGCGGCGTTTTTGCAGCATATGAGCCGATGCCGTGCTTATGATGTCAAGCCGATCCGCAGCTATGGGATCTATTCGTTCCGGGTGCTGTCGGTATTTGATGCGGCTAGGCTGGATAAATATGATCGTGAGGTTTCCGACGCTATAATTCTGTTCTGGGCGACTGAGCGCGCCAAGCGGATGTAGGCGGCAATGATGGCATAATTTAGATCCGGCGGCTGGTGCCTGCCTTTGGGCGGTTCGATTCCGCCCGGATTTTTCAAAATTTCCTAGCGCCCAGGGTCAAGGGCAGAAAGGCAATCTATGCAATTTACGGCATCGCGTGCAGTTTTTGAGGGTGTATCTGGTTATATGGTTCAGCAGGTGCGACCGGACGGATCGATCGCTTCATCTCAGTTTATGGATGATTCCAGCTTTTCCGCATTCTTTACAGCTTTAGGCATTCAGCCGCTTATTCTGGATAACTGACGGGGGATCTATTCGATCCCTCTTTTTCTGATCGCTCTGACGGCTCTAGGCTGATTCTGGGCGGTTTTGTGATATCTTGGCAACGGACCCGCTTCTGCTGCTTATTGGCAGCATTTCCGCTGTTCTGGGGTCTTCCTGGTGTTCTGTGGTCTGCTTTCGTCCCCATGATTTGGGCGATCCGCAGATTTCCCGGGGTTGACTTAGTGCGATCCGTGGATTATACTGCTGATATACTGGCGGTAGTTGTATGGATAGATTCCGCGCCCTGCTGCGGGTTTTGTTGTACTATGTTTAACGCGTTTAAAAGCCAATTAAAGCCGTTTTTCGATTCTGTCGTACACTTATAAGCATAATACTATTCAAAACGATTCTGGGCGTTCTGGTGCTTTGTATGTATATGTTTATATAGTATTTCATCGCCGTTTTGGTTGTTGCCACGAATCCGGTTTATGCGTTGTATAATGTGGCTTGTTCCTGTCGCTGTGATCGGCTGTGCTGTAATCTTCTGCCATCCTGCGGATGCTACGCCGATCGTCTATTCCGACGCAAGGTTTCCGCAGGCTGTTAGCCTTTGAGCCGTTCCGCTTCTTCTGGCATCGCTTCCAATATTTCCGGCGATGCTCTGGATGCAGTCTCCGATCGTCTCATCCATCAACGACTCAACGGAAATCCAACAGGCTTCCAGAATGAATTGGGTCGATTTCTGGAGTCGGTGTCAAAAATCGAAAAAAATCGCACTTCAAAACGAAATTTCTAGACATATTTAGGGGGTAGGGGGGTATCAAAAGTAGCCCGATCATGGTGGCGGAAAAAATTTTTTTTGAAATTTTTCTGGGAAAATCAAAAAGAGCAACCAAATTAATGATTGCTCTCCCCACTTGACTGGCGTACTTATAAATACGCTTAATACATAGTATCAGCTACCAAGCGTATACAGTCTATCTCTAGCTGCGATTTTATTATATGGAATAACTATGGGAATGTCAAGGATGTGTTAATTCTAAGTATGCTTAAGGTACGAACGACAAACACATTTACTATTATCTCCATGGTCGTCATCATACCACAACACATTGAAAACACTGCCTGTCATGTATCCGTACAATCTATGATTACCCGTTATCCGCAAAGAAATCAGCGCTTCAGCCTCTATATACTTTTCAGCCAATCTATCTTGTGCAATCTTGTTTAAATCATCCAAATCCAAAGAATGATTTTGTTTTTTGTCCTTAACAAGTATTTCACTCCAAGTTTGTGTTTCAAATGCTTTCAGCCTTGGTAATATTTCTGTCCAGATCAATTTACCCATGTGTCCTTGCGAAAAAGCCCACATTTCAGTATCTGAATTCGCAAATGACCATGCCGGCGTCTGCGAATAATATTGTGCAGGATCTCCACCTTGAGCAATGCTTTTACCTTTCGGAATTTCTTTTTGCCTTACTTGCTTATTTTTCTTAGAGCCCGCCATAATACAACGCCATGCTTTCTTTAGTAATCACATGATTACAGCCTGCTCCAGATGGTACGCCTTTTCTTGCGTTAATCCAAGGATCCTCCATGTGGGTAAGCTGACTTAACCACTGTGCATCATGACTACCATAATGTTCAAGTACCTTATCAATTGTATCTTTCTGGTCCTCGGACAAGTCGCCTATGCCTCCGGTTTCATCGCTCGCACTTGCAGAATAGTTTCCCTGTGTTTTATAAACAACTCAGGACAAACCGGACCATTGGCCCATGCCTGAAAATCCTCATTAAATAAAGGAGCATCATCCCAAACAAGTGCCCATGCCTGAGAATAATAACATAGCTTCTGAAGCTTCATTGTTGACATAGAACCAGACTTCTCTAAGATGTATTTAGCTGTATCAAATACATTTGCCATGATTTCTCCTCCTCTCTTTTATTTATATTATAACATGGTTGTCAACTCGCCCGCAATCAAAAAGCCACTGAACTAATGTGCAGAAATTACCACTGTCGAAAATTCGACACTGGCATCTATTCTGATGCGAAACTTAGCGAAACTTAAAAGGGAGCCCTGGCACTGATGCCAAAACTCCCCATGTAAATACTAGGCGCAATATCTCATGGCGTACATTTTCACGATGTGCTCGAAAATTGCCTTGTGCTTAGGCTTCGCAAAGATGATCGCCAGCTTTGTTGTTTCGCTCTGGATAGCCGCCTTTGTGTTTCCGGCTCTCTCCATACGCTTGATTTTGTTCTGCTGCAACCGGCTCAGGTTAGTGTGAGCCGTAACCTCCAGTTCCCCGTACAGTTTCGACCAGAGTTCCCGGTACTCGATCCCGCTCTTGATGGAAATCTCCCGGACCCGCGCATTGATCTCTGCTTTCCAGTCAGCAATCGGCTCCGTGAAAATTTCTTTCATATTTTGAACTGTGGTTTCCACCTTGTCAATCTTATCTGCCTGCCGTTTCTGCTCCAGTTCGATCTTCGTCTGAGCATTAACTATCGCCCAGACCCTCTGCAATTCTGGAGACAAATTAGAATAATCAAATGCCCCCGTTCTGCTCTCCTTATACTTCTCTTCTACTTCGATAAAGTATCTGCGAACCTGCTTGCCTTTCTCGTTGCGCTCAAGCATCGCCATTTCCTTGGCGGTGTCGAGTTTGATGACGTATTCTAGCTTTGGCCTACCACCAGTAGGTTTTTCACAATTTTGTGAAAAACTCTGATAATCCTCTTTTTCTACTGCATCGCACTCGTTTAAGCGATTTTTTATCCAATCACGATAATTACTTTTTACGCCTAAAACTTCATGAAGCTCCGACCCATACACTACCTTCTCGCCTGTATCTGTCACATATACTGGAACAAGAGCGTTCTCAATTACTCTGAAATCATCTGACATGGAAATGCCCCCTTTTCTGTCCAAAGATATACCCTAATTTGAGTAACTTTTAGTTTCGCTAAAATTTTAGCGAAACTCCGAAAGCCTTTATTTTCAAGCACTTTATGCCCCAAAAACGGGTCAATGTGTCCTCTTGTGGTCCTTGTGAATATCCTCCACAATGATGTGAATGTATCTCAGGATCTTCGGGTCGTCGATGTCCTCCAGCATTTTATTGATGTTTTTCTTGTAATCCATTTCCGTGAAATCTCCTTTCAAACACTTGAAATTCCCGCCTGGAGATGGTAGTATAAGCAGTGTAAGATATTTACTTACACTACCACTTTCATTGTGGGATGGAGAGTAGAAAAGCCAAGCCGACCAAAGCACTGCTTTTTCTACTCTTTTTCTGCATCCAACATAGCCTTGATGCCCTCAATCATTACATACGATTTAGTCACGTTATGAATCTTGCAATACTCTTCCAAAGTATCATCAAATTCTTTAGAAACTCTGCATCTAATCGTAACGCTTTTTACGTTACTAGCTATGCTTTGTTTTTGTTGGCTCATTCCTTTCCTCCTTTCAGTGTAGCCACAATGCAATTATATGAATGTAGCCACATTCTGTCAACCCCTAATTTCAAAAAAAATCAAAATATATTTTAAATGGTATCTTTACTTTGGTTTCGAGCTGATTCCATAAGTTTAATCAGCAAATCCATCGGCATAGTAGTTTCTTGAAGGTCTGCAAGCTGTTTTTCCCGCTCTTCATTAAGTTGGCATAATTTTGAAACCACCTCAATAACAGTCGGAATGGAAAAACTTCCCTCCATTAATAACTTAATTGAAGCATTAAACACGCAATCATCTTGATACTGTTTTACATATTTTTGATCGGCTTTTACTAAATCAAATATAATATTGTGTTCCATTACTTCTCCCCTCTCACTTTCCAAATTTTTGAATGTTTGAATATACCATCCTAATTCCGTCCATGACAACCTCGTATTGAGTTTGATCCAGCTGCTGGCAACATGCCTTGAGTAATTCTTTATCCTGCCGGGTGGCTCTGACTACTATATATTCTTTCTTCGGATTGCTAGTCGGCCTGCCACGCTTTGCACTCACTTTTCTACCACCTCCCAATATTAATATGCTTGCGTACGTATATATTATAAATTATGTATATACATAATTCAAGGGATCTGAACTATTTTTGTATATACATAATTCAAAGACATCAACACACCTGCCAAAATTTGGAAATAGACATCGGATTGTACATGAAAAAATACAATATTTCTACTTGCGTGGAACAAATTGACACATTATACATATTCCAACAATGAAGGGAGGAGTGCGATGAGGATCGAACAGGACACCAACCAAAAGAAAGTTCCGCAGCCTTGGAAAAAATGGATCCTTCTATTAGCAATTATTCAGATCCTGACAGTGAGCCAGATGTGGCAGATGAACCAGAAGATTTGGAAGGCTTTGGTTCATCAGAGCCAAGATGTGATTCAGCTTGGGGAGCGTTTGAGCGATCACCTGGAGAATGAGAATCGCCATATTGAAGCGATGAATCAGCTACTAGAGGAATGTAATCAGATGCTGGAGGGGTATTTGAATCAGATTTCCAACTGATAGTCAATAGCATCTAAAAGTTCAAACTAACATACACATTTTAATAAGGAGGATTTTATTATGCAAACAGTACAGCTTTTTAAATCAGCTGATTTTGGGGAAATCAGAACACTTGTTTTGAACTCTGAACCCATGTTTTGTTTGGCAGATGTGTGTAAAGCATTAGATATTTCACACGTTACAGATGTAAAGAAACGTTTAAAAGAAGATGGGGTCGCTACTGCCGAGGTCATCGATAGCATAGGCAGAAAACAGTGTGCCACATTTATCAATGAACCAAATCTGTACAAGACAATCTTTCAAAGCAGAAAACCTTCTGCCGAACGATTTACCGACTGGGTTACATCAGAAGTTCTTCCGTCCATCAGAAAGAATGGTATCTATGCAACCGAGAACATCATCAATCAGATTCTGGAAAATCCAGACTTGGGAATCGAAATGTTCACTAAACTGAAAGAGGAACGTGCAGCTAGGGCAAAAGCTGAACAGCAAGCAACTCTTCTTCAAAACGAAAATGATCTGCTTACCCAGGAAGCATTAGAATGGGCGGACCGTCCGTTGATTAATGCATTGGTTCGTGCTTACGGTTATGGAATCGATGATTTTTCGCAGGGATGGCGGGACTTTAAGAAAGAGTTGCTGTATCGATATGGAATCAACATTAATGCTAGAATTACAAATCATCTGAATAATTCCAATAGTAAGCAGAAGCCTAAAACGTTAGATATGCTGGATGATTCTGAATTGCAGAATGCTGTCACTACTGCTGTTGCTCTCTGCCGGAACGAATGCATTGATATCAGTGGGATTATCGAACAGAAGTTGAACAGAAAGGAGGAGATCGCATGAAAACATTTATTTACTATGTGTCCGCAAGTGGATTTTGGGTTATGACAGCCTTATGGGTGGCATGGCTTGTTGGATATCCAATTTATCGAAAATCAAAATGTCAAGAAACTCTTGGAACCGGTTCTTTATATGGCGAGGCTTACTGCTTTTGTGCGTTCTTATGAACATTTTCAATCTCATCACTCATCTTACAAAATAACGGCATCTCATGTGGTGGTGGAATAGGTAGACACGCGGGGAGGGGTTCCGTAGTAGCGATGGAAATGTCTCGAATCTAGTATGGGAAAGTAAGAAGTGTGAGCGGAACTGTGCATGGTGCAAATCCATGCCCACATGAAATTAAATTAAGAAAGACGAAAGGCGGGTCGAATATGACAAGTGCTTATACAGAACTTATTAAAAATGGAACAATTACATCTGGCACAGGATTCCTAAAGATTTGTTGCCGAGAATTTGAAATTTGTTCAAATATGAGAGATGCCCCTCTTACTTCTCCCATTCCAGAGCATTTTGAAGCAGACGAATTCTATAAAAAGAATTACGATAAGGCTTCCAAAGAATGGGCTAAATGGCAAAAAATTTCTCTTGATGAAGCAAGAAAAATCATGGTACAGCAGCATGAAAATGATTTAGAGTCAAAAAAGAAAACTCTTATAGATTGGAAATTAGAAAATCAGAAATTCCAGAAAATCTTGCACGAAGTTGAATTCTGGATCGCTCCTACTCCGCAGCACGAAAATCTGAAAAAGTTTGCTTTAAGTCAGTTAAATTATGCTATGCATTCTCAACAATCCATTGACAACCTGCAAGCCAACATCGATGCAGCACTTAATACCAGCGTTGAGGTAGTAAAGGCATACGTCGAAGAACAAAAACAATGGGCTGAAATGAAGGTAGACCGAACTTACAAACAATGGGGTAAATCTATGAAAGATGCTGCCGACAAGAATGTTTGGATGAAACAGTTTTTGGACAGTCTGGAGCTCATGGAATCCAGAAAAAACAAAAAAACTATCTTCTTGATTGCCGGCCGCAGCGCTGTCGGAAAAGTAGCCTTGCCAGAGAAGTGTGTAAACGCCTGGGGCTGAAAATGGTAAAATCATATACTACCAGACCGATGCGCCCCAATGAAGATTCAGAAACATCGGATCATATTTTCATTACGCCAGAAGAAGTTGAACAGTTTCGTCAAGATATCGTGGCGTATACTCGCATTAACGGCTATGAGTATTTTGTGACATCTGATATTTTAAGTCAATCTGATGTATATGTAATTGATCCAAATGGAATTGAAAATTTAATACAGAATGCCGGAGAATCATATAGATTTGTCCAGATTTATATATCTACTCCATATAAAATCGCCTTAGAACGCGCGATAAAACGTAGCGACAAGAACTTTGAAGAACGCAGAATAAGCGAAAATTCGCAGTTTAAAACATATGAGGAAAATAATTCGTGGGATTATTTTATCGAAAATATCAGGGACTTTGAAAGTGCTGTGGATATGCTTGCGGATATTATGAGAAATAGCCGGGAGGGGATAAATATTGAATAACTTACAGGTAATTGAATATAGAGGAAAACGTGTTCTGACAAGCCAACAGTTGGCGGAAGTATATGGAACAGACAGCAAGACAATCTCATACAATTTTAATTATAATCGTTCAAGATACATTGAAGGTAAACATTTTATATGCTTAACAGGTGATGAATTGAAGCGTTATAAAACAAATCTGGAAATTCACGAATCGTCTAGGATTAATAAATTATATCTCTGGACTGAAAAAGGTGCTTTTATGCACGCCAAATCCCTCAATACTGATACAGCATGGGAAGTCTATGATCGCCTGGTAGACAGCTATTTCCAGAAGAAAAACGATGATGGCACACCGGTTACATATCGGGATGCTATTGCTCAACTCCTTGAAAGCCTTGACCGTGAAGAAGAGCTGAAACGTCAGCTTGATGTTAGCAAAGACTGGTATTCCATCAAACGTGTGGCGGCATTAAATGGTGTCAACTGGAAAACATTCAAATGGCGAAAACTAAAAGCTGCCGGAGAACGCCTTGGATATGAAGTCAAAAAGGTATTTGATGCCAATTATGGTGAAGTCAATACTTATCATAAAAACGTATGGGCGGCAGTATATCCAGATTATGAATTGTAAAAAAATGGAAACAGTTACACGAAAGGAACAAATGAACAATGAATACTATCAAAATTAAATATCTGAGTGATGATATTGAGAAACTGAACAAAATTTCTGTAGGCGATTGGATCGACCTTAGATGTGCCAAAGAAACTGTTTTGAAAGGCGGTGAATTTGCTCTGATTCCTTTAGGAGTGGCAATGCAGCTTCCAGAAGGATATGAGGCTCTGATGGTTCCACGTAGTAGTACATTTAAACATTTTGGCATTATCCAGACTAACAGCATGGGCGTTATTGATGAATCATATCGTGGAGATAACGATCAATGGCATTTCCCAGCATACGCGATGCGAGACACGGTAATTCATATCAATGACCGTATTTGTCAGTTCAGAATTGTAAAGCATCAACCGGAAATTGAATTTCAGAAAGTAGAAGATTTAGGCAACCTCGACAGGGGAGGAATTGGTTCGACAGGGAAAAATTAAATTATTCTAAATTTTTTTATACATCTATTAATGCCGTCCGTGGTGTGGTACAATTTTTATAAAAGAACGGTTATGTTATGGTTTGAGTTGCCTTTTCTTTAACCGTAATATGGCGTCTTAGACTGTTCTAAGGCGCCGTTTTTAACTGTTCTAAATCAAAAAGGAGGATTGATTATGGCATACATTAAAAAGAAAAGTGAATCTGCCTACCTGATAACTGTCAGCTGTGGGCGTAATTCAGTCGGTAAGAAAATAACCCGATCTGTGACATTCACACCTGAATTGTTGACGAAAACAGGCAAGCAAAAAGCCAGAACTGTCATAGAACGAGAAGTCAATGCATTTGCAGCCGACTTTGAACGCAAGATATTAACGGGGCAGTACACAGACGGGCAAACTATGACATTTGAGAAGTACGCCGCCAAGTATCTGGCAGAATACGCCGAAGAGAACCAGGCACCGCGAACGCTACAATCTACTCAATCAGCTATCAATGAATTTATAAGCGCGTTCGGATATATGACGCTGGAAAACCTCACGCCGCTCTATTTGCAGGAATATGTAAATACTCTGCTGAAGCGTAAAAAGTCGGACGGTTCCGGGGAAACGCTCTCATGTGGTACGGTCAAGCGTAAAGCCGCAGTTCTGTCTGCTATGCTCTCGCAGGCTGTCCGCTGGAATCTTCTAACCGCGAACCCGATGGAGCGCGTACAGATAAAAGCACCGGACACGCCGGAAGACGAGAAGATCGTGTTCTTCTCGCAACCGGAAGCTGAACACTTTCTCGAAGCTCTGAATAATCCAGCCTATTACACTGCATCCGGAAGGCTGGCACACCCGCTCAACACCACGGCGCAGCGCCTCGATGATCTCAGGGCAAACCGACGCAGCATGACACAATATAAGTTTTTCTTTTACCTGGCAATTTTTACCGGATGCAGGCGAGGAGAACTCATCGCCCTCACATGGGATGATCTGAACTTCGAAAAGGCAACTGTCAGCATAATGAAAAGCGTTTGCCGCGTAAAGAAAAAACTCATCGTGAAGAGCACTAAGACGAAAAAGTCCGCCCGCCTTATCTCGCTTCCGGCGATCGTTCTCTCACTGGCGCGGGAATGGAAGAAAGAACAGGCATATTACAGGCTTTCGATTGGCTCCCAATGGAAAGACGGCGGTTATATCTTTACCCGCTGGAATGGGGAAATGATGGGACTTGAAACGCCTTACCAGATTTTACACCGCGTTATCAACAATTACAACGCCGCCCAGACAGATGAAAGCGCCAGACTACCGCTTATTCCTCTCCACGGGCTCAGGCACACCGCCGCCACCCTGCTGATCGGTTCAAATGTTGATATTCGCACGGTTTCAAGCCGATTAGGACATGCCGACGTAACTACAACACTAAATATTTACAGCCATGCTCTAAAAGAACTCGACCGAAAAGCTGCTGATACTCTGGAAAATGTTCTGACGAACAAAGCCTAACTTTTCTGGATGGTCGATAAGTGGTCGATAAGATTGCAAAAATCCGCTCTTTGCGGACAGAATTTTTTATATCCGGGCATAAGAAAAACCCTTGATTTACAAGGGTTTCCACTCATCAGCTCCCTGCCGGACTTGAACCGGCGACCTACGCATTACGAATGCGTCGCTCTACCAACTGAGCCAAGGAAGCATTTTAATTTGAAAAAATGCTCTGGAAAACCCAAAGCAACTTTCGATGACCTGTCCGGG
>NZ_QUFZ01000033.1:0-17140 GCF_003478725.1 Clostridium sp. AF22-10 | reverse complement strand
TATCAGATACAGAATTTGTTTTTATATGAATTATCGGATGATAACGTTCTCCAAACTCATTAATAAAAAAAATTAAAATGAGAAATCCACCTCATATGTTTTACCATGAATTATCGGATGATAACGTTCTCCAAACTCATTAATAAAAAAAATTAAAATGAGAAATCCACCTCATATGTTTTACCAGTTTTTTCATCTATACTTTTAACATCAATTGAATCAAGTAAAACATTATCTTCTACAATCATGAATGAATTATCACGTATACATCGCCGTTTTTCTACAATGATCACTTGAGCAATCTGAGAATTATCTTGGGTATTTATAAACTCTTTCATCTATATATTCTCCCTTCTTAACAAATCTTTATCGTTTGAATGTAAGCTCTTTTCCGTCATCCATCTCCACAGTAATTGAAACAGGGTATCCTTTTACATTCATAGATAAACTTTGATATTTTGTAGAAATAATTTTCTTAATCTGTTTATGATTTTTCTCACATTCTTGACACTTCTGTTTGTCATGATATTCTATTCCACAGATTTCGCAAATATAATGTTTTACTTCTTTCATAACTATATTCTCCTTTTTTTAATAATGGATCGTATAGGACTTGAACCTATGACCGATCGGTTATGAGCCGACTACTCTAACCAACTGAGCTAACGATCCATAAAATTGTTTATCTTGGACTCGAACCAAGGTTTGTGGGTCTACCACTGTGCTTCCTATTACACCAATAAACAGCCTATATACTTAGGAGGTGAAACAAAATGAAAACGAAACATTTTGTTCTGTCCCAACCTTGCAGCTAAACAATTGGGACAAGCAGCGGATACTGGATTTGAACCAATATTCCTAGAATCAAACTCTAGTGTGCTAAACCGTTACACTAATCCGCCAGAGGTGGTTAATACCACCTTCATTTATATATTCGCTCTTTTTATTTTAGAGATTTATATATATTTGTTATCTGATTGAATATAATCTTTTCTGGAAAAGTAAAGCAAGTGATAATATCATATATCTGTTTACCAATAATAAATGGTGCAAATAATACAAATATAAATGCGGTAATCCACGATATAATTTGTATAGTATCCCATTCATCAAAATCAAAAATACCCTCTGGTTCTTTACCAAGACACACATTTTTAAACAACCAATATGATGTATACAACATAACTACACCAATTACCAACCACATGATACTTGTTCCAATTTCATAATTGACACATCGTTTACTCAATAATTGAATATAAGGAACAACATTCTGAGAAGACCAATTCATTACAATTCCGAACTTCTCACATAAAGCATTTAGAATTTTAACAATTTCATCTCCCATTTACATATTCTCTCCTGTCCATTCATCTAAATCATACATTTTATCAATCTCGTCACGTAACAACTCTTCTTTTTTAGACAACCTAGTTCTTTCGCTAATACTATCACTTTTATTTCTTTTCTCATGTAATTTCTCAAGCTCATTGAATATTTTTCGTTCTCTTGAAATCATGTCCAATTCATCTACTACATTAATATCAATTTTTTCTCCACACCAAGGGCAGTATTTAATTGGATAATTTTTAATTATTTCGTAATCATCTTCATAATCCTCCACATAATCAAAATTCAAACACATCTGAGGATGTCCTTGATAATCCCAACCCTCAATTCGCGTCAAATCATCATTAGTGAATAATGTCATAGGATTATTTTTCATTTCATCGCAACACCATTTTATAGGTTTATATTTGTATTTATTACATTGAGAAAGCTTAATTTTTACTAAGTCAATTTTCATTTATATATTCTCCTTTTATGAGGCTATTAACTTTATAAATCAATTCCGTTGGATCGCTCATCATACGACATATAAATTCGTCATTGTGATAAACATCATATACATCATCGAATTCACTTCTTCCCCAACAATCGCATCCATTTTCGACTTTATTTTTCTTTATTGTGAACATTTTACCCTCAATTACTCAGCATCTCTATTTTACTCTTCAACATTTTCCAAGAGATTCACATAATCATCCGTATCTATTGTCACTTTTATAGCAGTTGAAAACTAAATTTCATCTGATCTTCCGATCTGCAAATTTCCTTGTGTTTATTGAGATTTTCGGAGATCGCATGAAATGGAATTTTGCAGAATTTTGAAGCTTCTGTAATTGAACTGAACTCCAGACCATCATTTAGACATTTTACTCTCTTTGAAGCTTTTTCTTTGGCACTTTTCCAATTTTCTTCTCGTCCCCATCTATAAGATTCTATTCCTTTATCATAACTCATGAATCCGTAGCTTCTCTGTCCTGTTACATATCCAATCATTTTCTTCACCATCCTATTTTATTTAATCCACTTATATATTCACTTATCAAATCAAAACAAGTTTTGTATACTTTGGTTTAAGATTCGATTTACGCCAAACAGCGTGCATATACTCGATAGAATCTGTTCCACCTCGTTTTGGTACACCATTCTTATCATAAATAGTAAAGCCAGCAGCATCTTTTTTATCTGTAAAACTAATTCTTTTGTGATGCACAAAACACCATTCAGGCATATATTTATTGAAGAATTCTTCTTTATTCTGACCACCAAAGAAATTTAAACGTAGCAGCATAACCACATAACCATCATCGTCTACATCTTCAATTGCTTTTTCAATAATTGGGATTGAATTAAAGAAAGGTGGATTAGAGATAATCATTTTTGGTGTATAACCAAGATTTATTTTTAGATAATCACATTTGTGTTCAGCCAAACTATCTTCTCTAATATCATATGTACGAACATCACATTCACCAAATACATTTTTAATAGCAACAGGATAACTCATTGGATGATATGCTTCTTTATCTGTCTTTAAATTTCCACCTGCTGTAGAATCTACGATAATTGAATTATTCCAGTCGAATGGAATTTTATCATTAAATGCTTTTAGGAATAGTTCAACATCTTTTACTGGTGTAGTGTAATAATCAGCAATATGTCCATCTCTTGAATTACTTCTTTTTGTACTACTCATTTATATATTCTCCTTATTTATCATTTGAAAGAACTACTTTATAATCGTCCTTTACAGCGATGGTTACTTTTCTCTGAAATTTTCCATCTGAGTCATACAGGGATAAGAAATATCCGTTTTATCATTCCTGAACCTCATACAACTAAAATATTTTGTCGTATTAATATTCTTCTATTCTAATATTTTCCAAGCGACAATTGCACTTCTATAGAAATACTCTGGATCACCAGAATAAAGCTTTCCTCTAGTTAAATATTTGCCATTATTGATTATCTCACCTATATATTCTCTCTGAGGAAGAAGTAAACAATCATCACTTGAAAGTAATTTTACTTTTGTATTCAATGGACACAAATTCATATCATAATTCCACTTCATATTCTATGCCCTCTTAATTTATATTATTTTAAAAATTTATTTCTATAAAATAATTTTCTTAAAGTACAAATGTCTTTTGGAAGTGAGTCAATATCCTCGGCATTATGTAATTGTTTGACCCATGAATAATATTCATTAGCAAGTGAAGTTGTTAGAGCAGCAATCTTTTTAGTATAACCATTTTTGATAGCTTCATGAGAAATAGAACGCATAAATTTCCAGAATTTATAATATGCAAGTTTTAACTTTACCATATATCCAGAGTTGTCTTCGATTACAAATCCTTCGATGTTTTTACCATTATATTGATAATTATCCTCTGTAACATCAAAATACCATTCATAAAAATCCTGCCAATTTGCAATCTCATATGCTTTTTCTTTAGGTGTTAAACCTAACTGATGAGCAACATCGCACATTGTTTCATATTCATATTTCTTAAAATCCATCTGATTATAAACAATATCCAATAAAAGCAATTTATTTACAGGATATCTAATAACATGAGGATCATGCTCCATATCAACATTTTCAAACACAAATGAGACATTATTATCTTTCGCATACAGCTTCATCTTTTCTCTGTTCTCAGGCGTAAGTTCTCTATAAAGAGCCTCTTTTAACCATTCTGCGAACTGACTATCAATAGTAGACTTGCTCGCAATAAATAAATCGTCATTGTATTCATCATAACTAACGATACCTAAATATCCATTTTCTTTTACATATGCAGTAACAGGAAATTGAAGTTTCCTTCGGTCTTGATTTTTATACTATATATGGTGTTTATAGTATTTTATAATCACTATATATAGTATATTATTTATTCCTCACCAACAAATACTAATCTATCAATATATTCCCTACCTTCATCACGAAAAATAGGAATATTTGTATCAATAATCCAACGACTTCTAAATGCAACGCTCTCTACCGGTTCATCCACATCTGTTACACAATCAACTTCTACTCCTTCGCCATTGTCATTAACAGCATACTCTTCTTTAATGCAGCAACTTCCTCTCTTCTGATAAGTCGGTAAATCATTCCAGTTAATACCTTTCTGAGTCATAAGCATATCCTGAATATCATTACATGACTTATTCTGTAATTCTTTGTGTGAGAAATTGGCTTGACCAACCATCTGAATTGAGTTACGAGAAGCGTCTAATTGTCTCCAGTAGATCAAGTTTGTCACTTCTTCTTTTGGGATATTAAAACAACGACAATCAAACATTGCTTTACCAGCTTTAAAAGCATATGTTTTTACTAATTCATCAACATTCTCTCTATGTTCTATTTTATCTCTATAGAGTTTACTATAAATTTTAGAAAATGATTCATTAAATACCATCGTAGCCATGCTTGCTGCAATACTACAAATCTTCTGAACTTCATAATCAAACCAAGCTGAAGATGTAAGTTTCTTATAATCAACAAGAATCAATGTAATCTCATCTGACTGCGTGTAACCAAGAACACAGCCCTGAATATTCTCACATAAGTATTTCATTGTTTCCTGCATTGACTTAATTAACACTTCATCAAATGGCTTCTGAAATCCTCTTGCGAATGTGTGGAACGCCTTTCCGTCAATACGGATAGCGACTGGACACCTTCTCATTAATTTTGTCTTAGGAATTTGTTCATAAAATGTTTTCATCCTAACGCCTAAATCATCATGTACTGGCATATATGCACCTCTCTTTCAATATATTATTCTCCAAATATAATTACCATCTGTTTGTATATTTACTATCTATAAATAACTCTTCTTTTGGTCTTGGATTTTTTAAATCGCTACTATCTAATCTAAGTGGATTGCCATAATACCCATTCCATGAACCACAACCTCTTACATTTACCTTTCCATCAAAAAAGATATTAGTAATTCGATATGCAGGTTTATCACAACATTGCCAATAACTGATTTTGAAGCAGTTATCCTTATTTACATTCTTTAAATGTTCTGGCACAGAACTCCAAATCTCACACTCGTCATTGATTTGCTTTAATGTGCATCTTTCATTAAGCATCTCATTAGCCTTCTCAATTCTTTCATGTCTTATTTCATGTGCTAATGCTTTTTCAGGTGTATCAAATAATTCTCCACATTCAGAACATCTATATTTAATTACTTTCTCCAAGATTTCACCTCCTCGCAAGAAATCGAAATTTACTTCGTTTCTCTCCAACTAATACTATAATATGGTTCATTATATTGAGTACCTGTTTCAATCTTATAACCAAGTTCCTCTAATTTCTTTCGTGTTTCAGGTTTTAAACAACCATCTTCACTGATTGAAAATTTGCCATCTGCAATCGCATCTCTAATTAATTTAGATAATTCAGTTAATTGCTGTGTCGTGCAGTTATCAATTGCATGATTTGTCATCTTATTTGCTTCTAACGCAAGCGAAATAATATTCTTTGGTAGCTTAACTTCTGGCATAGGTATATTGAAAGTAGCTGCATCTTCACAACAATCTACATCGCTACATCCTAAGCAAAATTTATAACTTTTGCTAGTTATTGGGTACTTGCAAGTCATTTATTCATCCTCCTTCTAAACTTGTTTGTACGATAGATTTTTTAACGGTTCAACTACTTTATTAACGGCAGCTTTACCCATTTTCTTATCCCACACTTCGCCTCTTCTAACTTTTGCAAAAAACAAAACATAGTCTGAGATATTATTCTCTACATCTTTGTAAAATTTTTCGTTTTCCTCATCATCGTCAAATTCAGATTTGCACAAATCAAGAATCATTTCTGTCAAAGTAGCTTTCGCAACTTTAATTAAATCATCTGCTGTCTCGGCTTGCTCTTTTGCTGATTCTACTTTTAGTGTTGATCTTTCTGGTACTGAGAAATAATACAACTGCTTAAAACCTTTCTCTTTTGTGTCCTCGATATGAATTCCCATATATTCTAATGTGAGTACAGTTTTAAGATTTTCTTCAATTTGTTTTGGATTAGTTATCTTCATTTATACTTTCTCCTGATATATTATTCTCTACTCGTTCATAAACTTCTGCTACAACAGATTGTCCATTTTTGGTGTCTATGATTTTTAATGCACAATCAAAAACATGAAGATATTCTGCGAGAATTTCCTCAATCTCAATCGCTTCTATTGTTTTAATAAGTTTTGTTGCCATAATTCGCACACCTACATTCCAACATATTCAGGAAATTGTTTATAGATTTTATTCCATTCTTCAATAATTCTTCTGTTCATAGTTTCCTGGTTAATCAATTCTTCTACGATTTTTGCAGTAGCACACCGCGTCTGGCTTCTAAGAATTTTACAAGCATTTTTCTTATACTCTTCTAAATCTTCTATAGAAGCACTTGTCAACATTGTATTTTCGTTTGTTAATCTTTGTATTGCTGGCGGTGTTATCATATTATTCTTCATTCCATTCTTTAACAGTCAAATAATCTGAATATGTTCCAAATCTCCAAGTTCCACCACATTTCTTACAATGAATTTCAGGATCTTGTGACCAAGGTTTTGATGGAAATAATTCAACTTCTCCGCCACAATGACATTTTCTTAGTTTATATTCTGCTTGATTATCCATTTTTCCACCTCCAAATGAAGTGTCGGCTTCATTGGATTGTTATTTTTCAATTTATAATAACAATTAATCCATCTAAATTATTATTCTCCAAAAGTTCTTCTAATAATGTTTCATTACAGGTCATCGACTTTTGCATTTTTAGAATCTCATCTTTTGTATAATACAAAATAATCCAATCCCAACCATAAATATCATCTGAACAATATTCCTTATAAAAGTCAGATTCAGTATCTATTGTCCATGCTTCGATATTCTTGTAATCATTATCCCATTTGACTGCACATTTATGACCTAATGCCCCAAACTCGGTGAAGAAAAATGGCATTCCTACATATTTTCCATCGTCAATTTTCTGACCTGTTTTTGGTGAATAGAAATTATAATAAAATCCCAATTACTCAACCTCCATACTTCTCAAACAATTTTGCCATAGTCATATCATTATACTTAGCAAGATCCATTGCACAAGCACATACATTCTTGCCAGTTGAAGCACCTACACACTCACATAAATACTCTGTAAGATTTGTATATTTTCTTCGCTTACAATGTAATCTATCCCATCCGATAAGATAATGATGGTTTACAATAAATCTTGTATCAGGAATACCTAACACACTACCTTTACAACTGCGCCACCAAGCATCTTCACCTGCTAATTCAACAAATTCTTCCTCTGACATGTCACACATCTTTTTATGTAATTCGTCTGACACTTCCCACACTTCATACTCATTACCTGCATATGTGATTTCAGCATCATTTGGTGGATTATCTACTGCGTCGAAAAATTTCTTTAAGTTACCGCCTAAAATCTCCATTATTTACTTCTCACCTCTTTTATTCTCTTATTCCAGATTTTTCATCTCACAAGTAACATTTTTATTTATTATCGTTTCTGCCAACTTACATAAACCAAGTTGAGTATCAATATGATATGTGCCAACAAATCGTGGCTGAGTTTCATCATCGTGAATTATATCTTTGTATGTTCTAATAAATTCTTCGATACCAACTTTGTTACTATATTCTTCCATTTCTTTTTTATAAATTGGATTGTATGATTGAGTAATTGGAGGCTCATTACCATAATGCCCACCTGCTCTAATATTTAATTCTTTGTACTTCTTATACATTTCATTTGCTATATCAAGAGGCATGTCGCCATGACAAATCCAATAATTCCACGCTCTATAAAACACAAAACCATTTAAAATGCCAATATATTTTGTCTTGACTTCTGTGTTCATATAATATGGTAATCTGAATACAGGTATATTTGCTATTTGAAGTTCTTCTTTTACTTTGTAATCAATCTCTCCATCATATTCACGTCTTGCAAAGTTATCCATTTTCGCCTCCACTTATATATTCTCTACTTAATTTTTACGAGCCAACGAAAGACAGGATTCTTGTCATCCTTTAAACGTAGTTAAGCCACTCTGGGTTAATCTCATAATCTATATTTTTGATACCAAGTTTTCTTCTTATTCTTTTATGCTTTTTAACATTTTTAGCATAATATGTTCCGTTTGGATGTTTAAACCCTTTCTCAATATCCCAAAAACAACAAAATGTTGGTGAGTATGCTTGCTCAACTATAAATCCACATCTGCTGCAACATCCATGCTGCTCTACTGTTCCAAATCCGAATTCAGAATAAGAACAATACTCAAATGTTTTTGCTTTACAGATAGGACATTTATCAATTTGATAACCCCATCTTGGTTTTCTCTGTTTCTTCATAATATTATTCTCTTTCAAACTCATCCCAATTAATCAAAACATACTGCTTAAAACAAGGATAATATGTAGTCGCTCCTGTCTGATCTTTACACCAGGTATCTAACAAATTTTGCAGACCACCAATATCACACTGTTCATAAGCATCTTCATGTAACTCTTCGCAAGCATTGTCAACTACATTATCAGCATCAATATGAATCTTCTCTACGCCACATACCCATAATCGCACAGGTTTTGTGTATACTTCCTCATCCATATAGTTCGTTGCATAATCGTCAAAGAAATCACCAACGGTATCGTAACACTCATCAAACTCTTCACAGTACAGCATTGTGTCTACATCTTTTTCATCAACCGATACTGCTTTGGAGACTTTCTCATTCCGCTTCTTTATTCTCTCTTCTTCATCGACTTTCTTCTGTCCTTCACAGTCGCAATGTAAATAAGCTTGATTTTTATAAGGCTGTCCACAATACGGGCATAACCGCTGTACTCCGTTATAACAGCTCTGACAGAACGAAAGAGCCTGATGTTTGTATGGAAAAAGATATTTTCTACCAGCTTCAGAGTTGTCGCCTTCAATCCCATAAACATTGTCTGCAATTCTCATTCCAAGACCATTGCAGACAGGACAAATTCTTTCATGTTCTGTCAGATCCTTAATAAGAATTTTAGGGAACGATTTTTGAATTGCTTCATAAAGATTTACTTCTTCTCTGTGTGTTAAATTATTCATAGTGTCATCTCCTATCTATTATTCTCTCAATCCATCCAATACTCTCATCAAAACGTGTCTTGTAAGATTCTTAACATCGCCACTGTAAAATCCACATTCTATGTCACAAGCCTTTAGAACTTCATCAAGTGTTTTATTCTTCTCTTCTTTTATATTGTAAGCACATTTCTGACTGCCAAGAGTTTGCATTACATCAGACTTTCTTACAAATCCCATTTCAGATGGCAGCTTAGATAATTCTTTTCGTAATACTGTTTTATCAATTAACTGTCCCATATATTCATTCTCTTATTTCACAAATTCAACAGTTCCATCAGTGTGCGTTTTTATATTCCAACCTTTACTATTGACAATTACTTTTTTGTAACCATAACGTTTAAGCCACTTCTTATTTATTCTCTTTTTCTTATGCTTTCTTGCTTGAACAATCTTTACATATTGAATATCATAAGAATCTGGCATTTGAACAATATCCAATCCTAATATTTTATTAATGTCTGCTGTTTCTTCTGTTGTAAACTCCATTGTTATTGATGCATTTTGTCCCATCCAGTTACCAAATTGAGTTCCTTTTTCGACTTCACAAGAATCCAAATGAACATTATCCAGATTACTTAATTCCATGCCAGTCGTAACATCGAACAAAGTCAAGTTACCACCACCCAGATCATATTTTGTTGGCATTTTATTCACGCCTCCTTCTCAGCCACTTTTGCTTCACATATACCACAAATACAGCCATTTTCTTCATCGTATTTTTTAAGTTTACTAATAAGATTGCTACAACACCAACTTGATTCACTAAGATGAAATTCAATCATGTCGTTATCCCACTTTGAAGGAAAGTCCATTGGAAGATTTATTGTCCACTGTATAGTTTTGATCTGTCTATCTGCCATATAGTTATCCTCCTACTCTTTTGCAATTCCAATGCCATTTACTTTAAAGCTAGTCACCTTACCATCTTCAATTTCAACGCTTTCTTCTGTGCCACCATGCCAAACAAGACCAATGCCTGTAATATACATACCATTTTCATCTTCAATCAATTCAACTTCTTGTGCTACTCCAATAGGAAAAAACTCACCATCATTGTTTGGTATCTCAATTGGAATATTCTTTACATTTTTATAGGCGTTTCTAATTGCTTCTTTGGAATATATCACACCGTTCAAATCGGGCTTATCAACTGGAATTGGAATTTTAAATGTCACTTCTATATTCTCTGTTCTCATGACGTTATTCTCCTATGCACCTGTATTCGCTCTTAAAACGCACTGTTCTTCATTCATATCAATCTCTGTAACAGTAATCTCTTGACACTTCTTGAAGTCACCTGAACTTACTCTTGTTTTTCTTTCAGCATGTCGTTCATCTTCTGCGATAATTACCATTGCATAGTCTTGACACCAACCACTTGCAGGTCGTTCTACTAAATATACCTTCATAATGTTATTCTCCTAATCATACTCATAGTCATCAAGCTCCACTTCTTTTCCACATTCAGGACAATCGCACCAAGCACCATCACCCCAATAATCAGTTTTAAAATCTACTTCATCAAAATTCACTTCGACTTCTTCATGACAAAATGGACACTCAAAAGTGATATAAGAAGGTCTACTTATGATTGTGTAATTTACTCCATTATTCATAGTGTCATCCCTCTGCAATTAAAATATCATTCATCTTATCCACCAATACTGTCGGATCACTTGACATACGACATACAAATTCATCATTATAATAAACTTCATATACATCATCATACTCTGGTCTTCCCCAGCAATCGCATCCATTTTCGACTTTAATTCTCTCTATATGAAATATATTAATCGCCTCCCAAACAAGAAAAATTTCTTGTTACTTAATTACATCTCTAATATCTCTTCCGTCAATTTCATTGCCAATAGAATCCCAACCTTCACATAAATCTCTTGCAAATAATTCTACTCTTGGCAAATCACCACATAAAGATACTATTCTGTCTCTTATTTCTTTTGGCTTTTCAGAATGTTCTGTTTTGGGATATTCTATAATCTGGTGTACATTTCTCGCTTCACGCCAGTATTTACCTTTTCGTGCTATTAGACAATATTCTGCATTTGAGATAGTATATTTGCCCAATCCATCTTTTCTAACTTCTGACATATCATTTTTCATCTTTACCCATACAAAACCAACAGTTGCATATTTAAATCCCCATGATTTTATAAGTTCAAATCCTTTTTCAAGGAATGGCGATGTAACCCATAAAAATAAAAAACAATCATCTGCTGCAATATTACCGATTGGTAAATTACATAAATCTTTAAATTTCATTACATTATAATGTTTATCTGCCATTCCCCAAAATTCTCCGTTGAGATTTTTGGTATTTCCATAATCCCAAGGTGGATCAGCATAAATAATATTATATTTTTTATTCATTTTACTAATAGAAGCCTTGCAAGTTTAAGCCGGTACTTATTGCTCCTTTCGTACTTGTATATTCTCTTTTTAGTTACATCATTTCTGTGATTTCTATTATGCTGAGAATCAGCCAACATAATCCTGAACAAGACCAAAGAAATTTAGACACTTTATTCTCATTGGCAATTACATTAGCCGCACAAAGAATTACCAATAAGATGTGTAAAAATAGTAAAGACATATATATTTCTCCTTAAATTACCAATCCAATGAAAGATTGGTTTGCTTAGAAATATTTCTTTGCATCGTTAGATGTATGTACATCTTCTGGTTTTATGATTACATTTCGAGAAAAGAAATATCTATTATCAATATTTAAAACATACATAAAAGTCATGTTTCCAAAATCATCAACAACTTTTCCAGCCATATGACCAAAATAAATCTCATCTTTATCCAATGGCTTAAAACAACATAATTTACCAAGTTCAATGTCTGCTTTATTATCTTGAAATCCATAGCTGTTTGTTGTGTATGTTTTCTTTTCTATTTGTTTTTCTGTCTGTTTTACATACTCGAAAGCTCTTAACTCATCTTTTCCAAGCCATTTGATCCATGCACCGCAATCATCACAATAAAGTCCTGTGTTATTACCTTTTACTTCTGTATGTAGTGAAATACTTCCGCATTTCTTACAACAATTCTGATACATAATTTCACCTCCAATATATTATTCTCCAAATTCACAAGTGTCACATGTTGAAAAATACTTATCATGATCTATGCAGCATTGTGGTCTATCATCATTTTTATCAGTCTCAGTAGCCTCTTTTCCATCCATAATTGCACCACAATTAGGACAATATTTTGATTTCAACTTCTGATTCGCATAGTTCAACTTATATACCTTCTTATTACAAACTGAGCAATATACACCTTCATTTGCACATTCATCCAATGCAAGCCAATAGCCATGCTTTTTGTCAGTTTCTTTTATATCATTTTTTACATCATCCATTGGAACTGTCATCGTTCCTGCTATAACATTTACATTGAGAAACTTTGATAAAACTTCACCAAGTATCAAATCTACATCATCTATGAGTATTTCATTATTTGGTGTATATGATCTATGAAATTCTAACCATTCATTTATTGTATAAACTTCTATATTGTTTGACATACACATTGTTTTCGCCATATCCATAAGACTATTTTTATTACTCTTTGTAGATGTAATAATTGGCTTTCCTGTTACATATGCTGTTGAGATAAGCATTGCTGTCTTGCCAGTACCACGTCCACGATTTATGATTCTCATGTTTTCACCTCTAATGTTTTATTCTCTCAAAATCTAAGTTATCTTACGAAGCTATCTATAATTCATTCTTCTCTCAACTTCCTTGTCATTTTCTTCATCATTGAAATATTTATAAGCAAGAGTCATAGGATAATTTGAATCTTTTGCTCTATCCCACATCATAAATTCGCACCAATTCGGTTCTTTATATCCATTTTTATTGTTATTACACCAGCTTGGATCTTCAAATAAGCCATCAAAAACACTCTTCCAAGAATACTTTTCTTTCTGAATATTTCTATCTTTAATAACAGTCGATTTGTCGTATCCTTTTATTTCTACAAGAACATCTTCACAACCTACTCTCTTGCAGAGTCTTACAAACCATTTCATAAATTCTCTATAAGTTTGTTCAAACTCTCTATCTCTTAAAGCTGCATTTACAACAAGGATATATTCGTTCTGTGTTTGTAACCATCCTCTGTTACGACTCTTATATCCGTATCTATCAGTTAAATTATTTGTCACCTCGCCAAATTCATCACATGAACACGAACTGTTATAACCATTTTTCTGAATGATATATGTATTCATGTCGCCCTCAGAACCTGTTACTCTTGGCAGATGATTTAGCACTGTTTCAAGAATATATCTCTTCTCAGGCTGTGTCCTACCCATAGGGTGTACGGTTACGATACCATTGATATAAGTCCAATATGACATTTTTTCTTACCTCCTTGTTTATATATTCTCTCTTTGTAACCAAAGGAAACCTGAATTTACTGTTATTGCATATCATTTAATTCTTCATTAATATCTTTCTCAACTTCTCTTCTATACTTCTTTTTAAATAATCTACGATTCTTCTTTTTCATTTTTCTCCAACCATTGTGATTATTTGCCCAACAAGCATAATCATGGGAGAACCAAGATTGATGATTTTCAGAAAATTGTCGTCTTTTAATCTCTGATCTCATAAATCTCCTTTACTCTTTATTAATCCATTTCTTAAACTCGTTAAAATCATCTTTTGTAAGCACAATATCCGAATAATAGAAATCCTTATTCCTAATAATCGCCCAAATTTTCTTCAACTTTTCAAAGAACGGTCTTTGCTGAGTGTAGAAATTACCATTTGTATATGTTAAGAAAGCATAGTCGCCATCTCCATAATCATGAATCTTAAAATGAATACCTTCATCACAACCACACTTGCAACTTACTATCAACTCATCATCTTTGAAATTTTTAAATACAGCCATTTTAATATTCTCCTCTACTTACAATTCAATTCTTCTAATTTTCTTCCACACCAAGGACAAAACGCAATATATTCTCGCTGATGAGCAAATCCATCTTCATAATCATCCCATTCAGAAGTTTCTATGTCTAAATAATATTCATTCGTCAATGGATCTAAATATATCTGATTGTCAGGTGAATTATAATTACAACGATTACACATATTTATTCTCCATCCTTTTTATTTTCTGTAGTATTCTGACTGCAAAATCCATCAACAAAAATTTTAAAATTGGTATATAATTCTTCAATCGAATCAGCTACCATACTTGTACAAGGATTGCTCATGAATAAACTATACTGCTTGTTCTTATCTAATCCATTAGCGTCCATATATTTTGAAAATACATCCAAGCATGTTCTTAAATAATTACACGCCGAAGCATATGTTTCAAACATATATGCCGTTTCTACTCCAAGCATATATTCTTTTTTCTGCTTGTCATATGTAATATCTATATCATTCATGGTATACATATTAGCTTCATGACCAGATAAATCGTCCCAACTTGTTATCCCCCAAATGAATTTCCAATCATCTGTCTCCACGCTACAATCTCCATATTTCTTATCCATTGCTTTATTGTATTTTTCTTCTTTTTTATATGTTCTCTCAGTACGCCAATAATCAATTTGCTTGAATGGGAAAAGCCTGATGATTTTACCATAATATATATTTGATAATGAGTTACATTTACCAATTGGATAATCAGATTCATCTTTTTCCCAACTGTCCTTACAAGCATAATCATGATTCTTGTTAAGTTTTCTATATTTGCAAAAAATACAATTATGTTTTTCTAATAACCCCATAATTATTCTCCTAATTCATCAACTTAATCTCTCGAAAATCATTATCCACTTTTATTCCATTGATATAAGCACACCAACCTCTAACACCTTCTTTCTTAGAGATCGGATATTTATGCTTAATATTCATAATCACTTCATAATCGTCTGGAAATGTGTTAAGAATTGATTTCAATTCACCAACTGAAATGCTACTCATAATCTCACTCCCAATTCTCAATATTGTCATCACAAGGAAAATACGTAAGTTCAATCTCACTCAGTTTTTTATAATAAACAACCGATTCATCCCAATCTTTCTCAAAACTTTCGCTATCATATATTTCTCTAAATCCAATCAGAATATCTTTATCAGGAAGTTCAATAGCTTCTTTAATCTGAATATGTCTAAAATGATTGTCTATGTATAACGATTCATCTTCAAACTTCTTATCTATTTCATAAGGAGTATATTGTCCTGGTCTACGAATTTCTAACATGCGAAGAATATGATCATATCCAAAATCATGTAACCAAGTTTCAAAATCAGTCATTATAATCCCCCTTTTCAAACGGAATATATGTCTCGTAAAAATCTCTTGTCACTAAGACAAAATATTCCTCATCACCTTCATACCTGAATATAATCACGAATAAATCTCCATAATATGTATACCAACAAAACTCGTCTTTATTTGTCCTAAAATAATCAATACCTCTTTGGATTTCCTTAATTACTTCATCTTTTTGTATTTCTACAACATTTTTTAAATCCTTATTAGTTCTATTAAAATGTATAGGATAATCAATATTGTCTTTTGTTAATGTGATTCCTTCTAATTCATCAACCATTGATTCTTGTCCACAACAAGGACATTTAACAAACGACGCACCAAGCCATCCAATATGGGTATCTTCTTCAGATATTTCTAACTCAGAATCGCAATTATCGCAAAATGTATGTACGAATTTAGGCTTTACTTCTACTTTTTTATTCAAATCATTTTGACTAAAATTATTATGAATAACTTTTATAACAATCACCTCTTTCTATGGATATATTCTCTTATCGCAGCTCAACTTCACCGAATTTTAATGTATTATCTTCAAATACTTTATTGCCAAGATAATATCCAACTAATCCACCTGATATTTTTACATTTTCAAATACCGATACTTTACACTGGTCTACTAACCTATTAATGGTATCTTTATTGGCAAATATGTACGGACAATAACTTTCATCGCCTATGTTATTTCTTATAGTTTCTTGCTGTTAGTACATATTTTTTCTTAAAACACTTTCATCTACTTCTTTAACAATTGAAAATTTACTCATTTACTTACCTCTAAATCCAAAAGAAATGCTTCTTTCTTATCATTCCATATCTATCTCGTATGTCCCCGTTGTTGATATTGTCCCATTAGGAGCAATAATTACATAATAATCTACACTCTTATCATCAACCCATTTTGTAAATAATAACCTTTCTACAATTTCTGGTATCTTATGATTTTCTTGATGAACTTCAATACAAGGCTTTTTATTATCATCATATTTTATGTAAGATTTATCTGCTGGTATATGTCCAATAGCTTCTCCTTTATCTGTTGTTCTTGAAAAGAAATAACTAATCTCTCCGTCAATAGCCCCTCTCTCACAAAAAACACCGCCATGAATTTCTCCACTTGTAACTAAATTGTCCTTTAATGAATTAATATTGAATGTATAATAAGATTTTTCTTTAGGACAACATAGAACAACAATCATAGATATTATGAAAACAAATATAAAATTAATTACATTAAATGAAATATTAAATACGAACCACATAAAAATATATTTT
>NZ_QUFZ01000032.1:0-17201 GCF_003478725.1 Clostridium sp. AF22-10 | reverse complement strand
GACCAGCACTGCTTGTGGTGGTCTTATTTTAGTGCCTAATTTTAACCATGTAAAATTTTATATTTTTTTCCCCATTAAGTCTTGACTTTTTATTTGCAGGCTAAAGTAATGAGAATGCGGTGTGCCGTTTTTCAATCAAATTAAAAAGAGACACGGCATAAATTATTCTGATAGATTTTACATCAGATTTCTTTATGCCGTGCCTTTTATGTTATCATAATGATTGCTACATACATATAGCAGGCTTCACCCTCCGTTATACACCGGATTCGCATTGATTTTCGGTACGAAGGCAACAGCCGTTCCGCAATTTTCACCATCCTCCCCATACTTCTTCATAGATCTGTCCGGCAGAAAATACCCAGGATGGATGTTTTGCCAAGTATACCAATGTTTCAAATTCCCGACGAGTCATAGAAATCAACTCACCGTTTCGGTATGCTGTTCTCTCCTTCAGCCGAAGCTCCAAGCCCGGAAAAACAAGAGTGTTACAAGGGTGGGATGTCACAATATGGTCAAATCCTGGCTCAACCGCAATAATCTCCATAATTCTACTGAGTATATATTCTTCATGGTCGGTAAGCGACAGTATTAGAAACTTGCCCATATTGTTCACATCCCTCTTTATTGATATTATTTTTGCATTACATTACGGGTTCATTTTTCATCTGTCGGATGCGGTATTCACCGCCATCGTCCCGTCTGCATAGAAGTAGTACCACTTACCATCGATCTGCTTCCAGCCTCCGGCAAACATCATTCCGGTGACCTTGTCCAGCCAGTACCACTTCTGATCCTCGGAGAGCCAGCCTTTCACTGACTCCCCGTTTCTGTAATAGTTCCACTGGCCGCTGTCATTCTGCTGCCAGCCGTTTGCGGCCTGCGGGTCAATGACGATTTCCACAAACCGCCGCAGAACCGTGGCGACCTCGGCGCGGGTGGCGGTTCCCTTGGGGTCAAACTTATTTTCATTCTTCCCGGCCAGGATGCCCGCCTGCTGCATGGACTTGACCGCATCCTTTGCCCAGCTGCTGATCTGTGTGTTGTCCGCAAAGGTCACAGCCTTCAAGGTCTGGGGCAGGTCATAGCCCAGCTTTGCAGCGTAATTTTTCATAATCACCGCCATCTGTTCCCGGTTGATGTTGGTGTCCGGTGCAAAGGTGGTGGCGGTAATGCCTTCCACAATACCGGTCTGTGCCGCCCAGTTCACATAGGGAGCATAGTAAGCGTCGGCTTTCACATCGGTGAATTTCCCGGTCTGGTAACTGTCCGGGTTGATGCCCGCCAACCGCCCCAGAGCTGTCACAAACATTCCTCTGGTCATGCCGGTGTCCGGGCTAAAGGTGGTGTCGCTGGTGCCGGAGAGCAGTCCCCGGCTGGCTGCAAAGAGGATGTTATCTGCTGCCCAGTGGCCGGTAATGTCGGTAAAGACCGGGGCAGGGTTCTTGTAGCCCACGCCGTAAACGCTGAAATGACCGGTTTCAAAAACCACCGCTTTCAGGCTGGCATTGTAGCTGGATTTGGTGATCCATTCCACCTTGCCAGCGTCATCTACATAGACTGCATAGAGATTACCTGTCTGCTCACCATTTGCCGGTGTGTAGGGCAAACGCACCGATATAGTGTGACCATTTAAGTTGGCAATCGGTGTTTCTTTGCCGCCGGAGAGGTAGACCAGTGACAGGTCATAGGCCGATCTTGTGCCGATGGTGGCTTTGGCCTCGGTGGAACGCAGTGCATCCACCTTATCTGCCCGGAGAATGATGTCCCCGCCAGCGTAGGCGGTATCCAGCTGCTTCAGAGTATCCAGGCCGATATTAACCGAAACCAGATGGTCTGTTGCTACGGTAAACTGCCGGACGTTTTCTTTAACCAGCAGATCCAGTGTCTGCGCCTTGATGGTCACGTTAAGAGAGGTCTGGCCTGCCGCCGGGATGATGGGAACAGTAACGCCAATCCCGTTCTCTGTGGTGCCGTTCTTTTTCGCATCCTGTTTGGCCTTGTCGATGGCGGACTGGACAGAGCTGTTATCCACTGCCGCATTGCCGTTTTTATCCGGCTGTATGGGTTTGGTTTCACCGGTGACAGGGGCTTCCGGCTGGTTGGTGTTATCATTGCTTCCGGAACCGTTAGAACCGCCGGAGGATGAGCCTCCACCGCTGCCCGAACCACCAGAGGAGGAACCGCCGTCGCTGGAAGATTGCTTGGAAACAGTCAACGTTCCAGAAACATAGGTGATCGCATAATTGTCATTTGACAGCGTACCAGTAATGTTGATCGCAGTTTTGCCGGTTTTGCTCATATCCGGTGTCTGTGCGTAGTCCAGCGTTACCGTGCCGCTCAGGGTATCTGCACCAACCAGACCTTCCACCTTGTAATCCTTATCTGCTTCCGGGCTGCTCAGATCGGGCGCGGTGCTGCCGGTGTAGGCGCTCTTGTCAAGCGCCGTAACTGTGACCGATTTCTTCGCTACGGTCACAGTCACGTTCTGTTCTGCCACATCTGCGTACTCTGCGTTTCCCTGAACCTTATACCAAACAGTGTATTCCCCCGCGTTTTTCGCTGTGGGGATCTGCTCACTCCACTCAGAATCGCCAAGCCGGTAGAGCATTGCGCCGCCAGTGGTCTTGCCCGCTGTAACCAGAGCCTGTTCTGCACCATTGTAGGTCAGTGTATTGACCGTAGGTGCCGTAACAGTGGGGACAAGCTTGTTGGTCGCATTGACATTGACGGTCAGCGTGATGTCCTTATAGTTCGTGCTCTTGATCACTACGGTCACTGTGCCCACAGAGCCGGTGGTTTCCACGTCATTTTTCTGAATCGGCAGGGTCAGCTTGCCGTTTTCCACCTTCGCGCCGCTGGTGTAGTAGCCGTCATTGAGTTTGATCTCGCCCAGCTCATAGGTGGGTGCACCGTACTCTTTGGGCGTTTCCAGCTTGGGCAGGGCGGGGAGCGTCACAGTGTAGGTCTTTTCGTGGCCGTTTACAATGGTAAGCGCAGTTTCCTTGACGAAGTCAGGCGCAGCGGCCTTGGCGATGCTGGCAGTCGTAGGGAAGCTGCTCTGCTCCAGGGAGTAATTCTTCGCGGCCTGCCCCATCAGGGTCACTGTGGCAGTGACGTTCTTGCCGTTGCCCACGCCGGCATCGTCAAAGCTGGCGGCCACGGTTTAGTCTGTGCCTCGGTTCAAGTTCATGCCGTCGAAGGTTACGCTGGTAATGCCTGCGTCTGTCGTGCCATCATAGGGCTTGGACACAGCCGTTACCCCGCTGATCGTCAGCGGTTTCTTTCCAATGCTGACCTCCACGCTGGCGGGTGCGGTATCATTGTGGTTTGCATCGCCAATCACCCGATACCACACGGTATACGTTCCGGCATCGGTGCCGGTAGGGATGCCCAGGCTGTATGTACCGTTCTCGGTCAGGCTGTACTGCATGGTGCCACCGCTGGTCACGCTGCCTGCGGTAATCAGCGCCTGCTCCTGGCCGGTATAGGTCAGGTTTTCCTGTGCTGTGGGAGGCGTGATGAGGCTTGACCTGATGTCGGCCTTTTGTACCGTTACAACAATATCCTGGCTCATCTTCTTGTAGCCGTCGCAGGTGGCCAAAAAGCGGAAGGTGTGCTGGTCTGCGGGTAGCTTTTGCGTAGAAAGATCAAATTGATTCTTTGTTGCGTTGTCAACCGCTGTCTCTTTGCCGTTCTCCACCTTGTACCACTGGAAGCTCACAGCGCCTGTGCCGCTTTCCTTATTTACATTGACAAGAAGCGTCCCCGTACCGCCATAAGTCATGCTCATCTTGTTCGGATAGTCCATGCTCTTGATGGGGATCTTGGCCATAGAAACATTGGTCAGCTCCTTGCCGGTAAGATCGGTTATCCAGGTACTGCCGCTCTTAAACACGTAACCCTCCGGCAGCAGGGATGCCAGCGTAACATTTCCGGTAACGGTCAGTTTTGCCGCCGTCTTACCGTTCAGATCCAGCTTGAGCGGGCTGCCGATGGTGATCTCGCCTGCATTTGCCAGCAGCTTCACCGTACCGCCGTCGGCTGCGGCGATGGCCGCGTCTGCCGTCAGATAGTAGGAAATGCTGCCGTCCGTCTTTGTCGCCGCAGCGGCATAGCCGCAGTAGGGGCAAACATTCCCGCCGGAAGGGTCATCCGGGTGACTGCACTTCACAACGGTTACGGCAGTATTCTCATTCATCTCCGACAGCCTGACCAATGCGCCGCCTTGCTTCTGATAGGCATAGCCCTTTTCCAGCAGGGATTGATACTTTGCGCCATTCTCGATTTGGATGCTGCCAAAGGAGCCGCCGGACAGGGGCACTGGAATACCCTCGAGCGCACCCAATTCCAGCCGAGCCACACTGCCGCCGGACATGGTCAGCGCTCCCTCCGTGTAGATGCCGCCGGGGAACGTGCCGCTCGTTACCACAGCTTCGTTCCCGGTACAATGGAAAGCCCAGTTCCACCGGAACCAATTCCGCCGCCTACGCTGCCCTCCAGGGTGACATTGTCCAGCGTCAGCTTTGCGCCTGTGTGGTCAAATTTTCCAACTTCCACCGCGGTAGCGGGCTTGCTGGTGCAGGTGCTTAGCACCTTGCCGTTCATGATGGCTACATTGGAGCCGAGGATGCGTAGAAGCGCATTCTCAGCGGATTTACTCAGGGTGTGTCCATTCAAGTTCAGTATAATATTTTTGCTGATTTCGATAGGCTCTGCGTTCTCGATGTCCAAAGGCCCCCGCAGCGTGATAGTGTCACCGTCCTGCGCGGCAGTCAGCGCGTTTTCCAGACTGGTGTATCGCTTGCCGCCGGTTTCAAATGCCTCCACCAGCATATGGCAGCGGGTGCAGTAACCGGCGCTGTCCACCTTGCCCGCATGGTCGCAGACTCTGCCGCAGGCGCATTTGCCGTTATGATATTGGTCGGTATGCTCGACCACCTTGACCGCTCTATCCGGAATATCTACATTGGAAACGTTCAAAATTTCGTCGCTATCAGCGTCTGCAAAGGCATATCCGTCCGCCAGCAGAGCCAGGGCCTCCTCACCAAGTTCTGCATTGATTCCACATTGGAACGTGCCGCCCTGGAGCTGGGTTTTCCCAAGGAATTTCACCTGATGCTGAAACACGCAGTCGCCCTTTACCGTCAGGGTAAACAGGTTATTAACGACACCCCCGCCTGTTGTAACGCTGTCTAATATCAATACCGTGGGGCCTTTGGTGGCAATGACCTCTCCAATGCCCTCTATCGTGCCGTTTTTGATGGTGACGCTGTTGTACGGGCAATCTTGCAAATCCAGCGCCTTGACCTTGTGGCCCTGCAGGTCCAGCGTAAGGTCCTTTTTGTTGGTCCCATCACCTCCTCCCGCACGCAAGATTGCGTCAATATCCCGCACAAAATAAAAGGTTCCGCCGGAAATCAGCCTGCTCCCAACCATGGCTTGATTGTTCCCGAGTTCAGACGAATAGGGGATACCATCTTCGTCAATAAAGAGCACTTCCTTGCGACACGGTTCGCCGCACTGTTGGCATTTGCATCGTGGGTGTATTTTGCATGGGTGCAGGTGTTAATGGTAACGGTGACAGTTTTTGTATCTACGGTATAGTTATTATAGGACAGCTTGCAGTAGACCTGGCCGCTGTACTCCCAGTCCCTGCCCTCCACTGGGGTCAGGTTGGACTTGGTCAGGACGATTTTATTATAACTGCCGCTGCCTGTGCCCTGAAATTCTTTTCCGTTCACATACCACTGATAGGTAATATTACCGGACTGACCGCTTGCCAGAGAGGCGCTGACATCGACAACCGCTACACTTTCCCCATCTAATTTCTCATATACGACCTGCGGCTGCGTTCTTATGGTAATGGGGTTTTTGGGCGCGGCGGCGACGGTGACCGTTGCGGTGGCGGTCGCTTGGCAGGAGAGTATCCTGCTTCGCTGTTTGCGGTCAGCTTCAGCTTATAGCGGCCCTCCTTGACATTGTTGTCCGCGGTAACGGTGATGGTCTGGTTGTCAGCGGATTTTGCCGCCGTCAGACCGGTGTGGTCGCCCACCCATTCCACGTTCAGGGTATTCATCTGGACCTTGCTGCCGGTAACGGAGAAGGTCGCCGTCTGACTGCCTGAGCCTTCCTGCAGGGTTCCCTGCTGCGCGCCGACGGTCAGGCTTGCGCGGGGCGCCATCTTGGCGATATAGATGGTCTTGACGTCCCCTTCTCTTGTCGTATCGGCCGCTGTGCCGACCGACATATCGTCTGTTTTTGCATTCTGACTTTCCGAATACAGAATGGTCAGGTTTTTGTTGATGTTTCGGGCGTTTCCATACCTACTATTCGAAATCGCACCATATTTTCCGGTGGCGTAAAGGGTTCCTCCCTTCATGGTCAGGGATGCAGTGTTAATACCCCAACCGGAATTTAGATTCAGCTTTCCATTCTCAATCACGATGGTTTTAGCGCTCAAGCCGCACAAACCGCCGTTGGTGGTTATCTTTACCCCGTCTTTTATGGTAAGCGTCCCGCCGGCGGTGTCGCTCCAACTGCCGTCCGCAATACCATCTTTCCCGCTAGGAACATTGACCGTCAGACTGCCGCTTCCCTGAATGGTCAGATTGGCGGAATACATATCCAGAGCGGCGGTATATGCGGTATCGGTAATCGTAATGGTATTCTCGCCTTTCAGCGTGATTGTTGTGTCGCCCTTCACCGTCACCGGGGTAGTTATGTTTCTGTTCTCCCAGATAACATTGCCGGAGATGGTTTCATCGTCTGCTGCAGCTGCCATCAGGGGCGTTGCCTGCTCTGTTCCCTTGCAGGCAGAGAGATCCGCATCTTCCGCAGAGCAGACCGGACAGTCGGGATTGACCGCCCCCTGCTCACAGCGGGTTTCGCAGATACACTCCGCCGGAGCATTCCCGGACACGCCGGGAACAAGCCCGTTGTCCTGAGAATTGCACAGTTCACAGGTATACCCGCAGGGCGTCCCCTCTGTGGCCGGGATGTAGCCGCAGCTATCGTCATGCTCGCCGCGTTCATGAGGACAGCTTAATTTTTTTGTGATACAGCCGCTTTCCTTACTGCATTTATGGGTACACTCGGTCGGCTGGGCCTCCTCTACTTCAGATGAGGTCGCCGTATTTTCTGATACGCTGCCTTCCAAAACAGGGTAACAGCTTTCGTCATGTTCATGGATACACTTCTTCACAAGGGTGTAGCAATCCTCAGTATGCTCATGTTCACAGGCTGCCCCTTCGGCTCCTTCCGTATATCCGCAGTCCTCTGTATGTTCCGGGTGATGCTTGCACAACCCCGTATGGACGGCGGATACACCCGCTTCCACCGCAGATGCCGGAACTCCCGGCATCGTAAAATCATTGCCGCCGCCAGTAAAAACGCGGCCGGCCGTTTCCATTTCCATATCATTTATTCATCCTCCTCACGCGGTTCGTTCCTTCTCGTTGTTTTCTGAAGCAGCTGGGATACCGCCTCCCGCAGCTGATATTCTGTCACAGGCTTTACCAAAAAGGTGTCCGCCTGCATCCTGCGGCTTTGGGGTTCAAACTCTGCCTGGTCGCTGATCCACAGGAGAGGGACATCCTTGCTGTACCCTCGTATGCTCATGCAGAAATTCATTCCCCTGGCTCCGTCCTCCATGACCACCACAGCATCATAAGGCCCATCCCGCTGCATGGCATAGGTACAAAACACACCATTATCAAAGCGGTCTACTTTGCCCAGCTTCATCAGCAAAGCGGTTTCTTTTTCTTTCTGGCTATAACTGCACAGCGCAATTCGCATTTCCATACCTCCGTTTCCTGATGGGCTCCATCGCCTCATATAGCTCCTGATCACTACAATCTATGGAGAGGAATGCCGGGATACGAAGCTGATACGCGATCAGGGCGAAGTTTTTATCATCGCTCCACCAGACAAGCGGTGTTTCCGGTGCCAGCTGCTTTGCCTGAATGGCAGCCTCCAATCCCCTTGCCCCGGTCATTGCGATGACAACCGCATGATATCGGCTCCGCCGCAGTGCCTGAGATAGCTGCTTCTCATTCCATAGCTCGTCGATGACAAGCTGTCCGTCCCCAGCAAAAAGGGAGCGCAGCCTGCTCTCAAACCATTCTGCATTCCTTAATTCCGTACAAAGTGCGATTTTCATGCTGAGCCTCCTTTCCTGAAAAGAAAAACAAGAAAGAATGTGCCTTGCGCGGTCGCTTGCGACAATCTACATCTTCGCGCAAGTGCGCATCTTTGGCACGTTAGTGCCTTTTTTATGTGACAGGGAATTCTTCGGAATTTCCTGTCACATAAAAAAACAGACCTTCTCATCGGAAAGTCTGGTAGTATAATTAGAGTAGCATCTTGTCAAGGGAAATGCAACCGACTTTGTTTAAGACGCAGGTTTCCTGTTTAAGACGCAAGTTTTTTCCTGCGGTTTTATGTTATACTAATATTGGATTATTGTGCAAAGGAGATGGCACGATGCAGATTGCGATTGTGGATGACAGAGCAGAGGACAGAGCAGAACTGTCTGCCTGCCTGGAAAATTATATGAAAAAGCATCAGCTGGACTATACGCTGACAGAATTTGAGGACGGAGAGAATTTTCTGAAAGCTGCCGCCCAGGTCAATTTTCAGCTTGTCTTTATGGACATCTATATGGAGAACATGGATGGAATAGAGGCCGCCAGAAGGCTGCGCCAGAAAAACAGGCTTTGTAAGATTGTTTTTCTGACCATTACAGAAGATTATGCCCGGATGGGGTATAGCCTGTCCGCCAGCTATTATCTGCTGAAGCCGCTTTCGCTCCATCAGGCAGATTTTGAAGAAGCGATGGAGCTGTGCCAGCTAAAACCGCCCTATGAAGTGATGACACTTTCGGTTATGGCTGACCGTCAAAAGCTGGAACTTCCCACAGAGAAGATTCTATACATAGATTATCAAAACCGTATGACACGGATTCATACGGCGGAACGCGTGATACCGGTAAGCGGAGGCTTTCAGGAGGTTACTGCCGCATTGCAGAAGGACAAGCGTTTTTTGCCCTGCTACCGGGGCATTTTAATCAACATGGATTACATCAGCCAGGTTGACAGTCAGACCTTCCGTTTGATAAACGGGGAGGAACTTCCGATTGCCCTCCGCAATGGAAAACAGCTGCGGGAATCCTACCGTCAATATGTTTTCTCTGGAATGGGGGGTATCGTATGAGAATGAAGCAAATGCACAGGCGTATTCTGGAGGGCTGTCTGGCCTGTCTCCTCTGCTTCACCTGCAGTATCCCAGCATTTGCCGCCGAAACTGCAACCCCATCCAATGCCGATGAAAGAAGGGAGATTTTGCCGGATTTAGAAAGCGATGCTCCGGGGACACTGGAGAGCAAAACCCCGGAAGCATCGGAAGAAGTATCCCTCGTCCTTGTCACAGAAATACAAAATGAAGACGAACTGCTCTCCCTGCCAGATTTCACCCTGCCCCTTAGAACCACACCGTCTGATGATGACCTGGAGGAAATTTATCAGCTGGCCCTTCGGTATCAAACCGTCTGCGCCACGGTAACAGCAGGTGAAGAAATCCGGCAGGAAACATTTTCTGTCGCATGGGATTTTTCGGCCATTGACCAGACCACTCCAGGCGAATATACCGCAGCAGGCCGGATTGAACTGCCGGAGGGGTATGCCTTTGGTGAAGCTGTCTTGCAGGAGCTTCAGATTTCCGTCCGGGTGAAAGAAATGCCGCCTGCTGTCATTACCTCCATAGAGAAGTGGTATCCTTATACGGACGCGTTTGCGGTTCAACAGGGCAGCGAAACCGAAACGCTGGAAAATTTGTTTTCCTTTTCCCCTTACTATCTGGAATGCTATGCGGAAAATGGAACCAGCTACACCGCTGTGGTGGAATGGGATTTTTCTGGTATTGATTTGAATACTGTGGGACTGTACCATGCAGCAGGAAGGCTGACTGCACCGGAAAATACCATATTTGCGGATCGTGTCGATTTCCCTGAAATTTCAATTCCTGTTTCTGTTCAGGCTCCGGGCAGCCCAGACATCAACTGCTTCCTGGTTCGCAGAGGAAGCCTTTATTTTCCCTGGGTTACACCTCCGGGGAATCTGGACAAGGTCAGTATATGGCTGTCCGAAAACAACGGTTCATGGAACCGTCTGGAAAGTGGCGTTTATGTGGGTCAGGAAATGCTCTCGATTGCCACCCGTCTGCTGGCACCGGGCAGCAGCTACCGCCTTCAGGTTGATTATGACGGCGGACAGACCGGCATCCTGTCCTTTACCTACGCAGATGAAATTGTCCTTGAAGGGTATCATGAAGGCGACCGGGATGGAGGGGATGCAGGCGGGAATCCACCCGATACCATCATTCAACCGCCTCCTGAAGATACCGACGATCAGGATGACGGTTTCGCAGACAGGCCCTCCACAAAGCCTCCAAAACCGCCTGCAACAAATGGCGGCAGAGTGGATTCCAACGATTCTGAAAAAACACCACCTGTCAGTGAAGAAAATGATCCTGCGGATCATGAACCATCCCACAAGTCTTCCGAGCCATCCTTGGAGGGAAAGGATGATTCCATAGATATAGATAAAGACGATTTCCCATCGGAACAGGCAAACGGTGATACAGAGGAAGATGCGGATTCCAAAAGCCCTGATTTTTCAGAGTTCTTCGATGAAACCACCGACCGGATTTCCGGCATGCGCTTTTTGATGATGCTGCAAACAGGGGAGCAAAGAGCCGTCTTTTCCAAACAAGGAATCACCATCAGCATACCAAAAGACGCCTTGCCGGAGGGCATCCAAAACGAAGATCAGATTGAAGTCATCATCCAAAAGGATACGGACGGCGGTTTTTCTTTTTCGTTTTCCATCAATGGAACTGCGCTCAGCTCCCTGCCGGATGTTTCTGTCATGCTGCCCTGTCCAAATGACCCGGCAGCCGGCACATGGTTCCTCTGTGATGAAAGCGGTGTGGAAATTCCCATGACCGGTTATGACAATGCGGCAAAAGCCGTCTCCTTTCAGATCAGCCATACAGGGGCATACACCATTGTGGGAAAGGAAGATGCCGTTTCCCTGGCACAGGCCGCCGACACAGAGCATAGCCGGTCACCCATACTCCTTTTGATTCCGGCCTGTCTGCTTCTTCTGTCTGCCGGTGTGTTTTTCCTAAGGAGGAGGCGAAAATAAGATGGTATCTTCTGCAGTAAAAAAATATGCTGCCTTATGTATGGTCTGCCTGTGCTCATCCCTGTTTTTTCTTGGCCTGTATCAGTTCAATAATAAATATAGCCAGAACACAATCCAGGCGGCAAATGGGATTCTGGCGCTTTCTGAGGAAGAACTTCAAAAGTCACCGGTGCGCTTTCTGGTATCCGGCTGGGCATTTTATCCTGACGCGCTTTTGACCCCGGAAGAAATACGGGATGAAAGCCATTATATGCGCTACCTTTCCATCGGAGAGCAGACCAATTTCTCCAGCCCTGCAAACCCTTCTCCCTATGGCTGCGGGACTTATCAGATGACATTCTTTCTGCCGGAACGGAAGGAAACATATGCGCTGGAAATCCCGGAAGTGTTTTCTGCTTACAACCTTTATCTGGATCATGACCTGATCCTGCAAATGGGGGAACCGGCACAGGGGACACCATTGGTTCAAAACCGCATGGTCACTTTTCATGGCGGAAAACCGGTCACACTCACCATAGCGGTCAGCAACTATGACCACTTTTACGGAGGGATTGTCTATCCGCCTGCTTTCGGAACGATGCTGGCGGTCAATACAACCAGAGGAATCCGGTTTGCATTCTGCCTGTTCAGCTGTACAGTTACCTTTGTCTGTGCGCTGCTGTCCTTTTATTTCAGCCGCCGGATGAAACAGAAAAATACATTCCTGTTCGGACTAATCTGCCTTGCCATGTGCGGCCTGTCATCCTATCCTGTGCTTCATATGCTGGCTGCGGTTCCCGTATTCCCCTGGTACACGATTGAACTGTTCTGTATCTATCTGGTTACCTGGCTGATCGTAGTTCTGCAAAACCGGATATGCAGGCCGGGCTTCCTTCCTGCGGCCATCAGTAATTGGATGGGCGCTGCCTTCCTGGTATATGCGTTTGTGTATGGCATGATGGCTTCCCATCTCTCCCTTGGAGCGATTCGTTTCTTCTCTGCATCGGTCTTTTGTTATAAGGCGGCATCTGCGCTCTATCTGCTTATCATCGCTGTGCTTGCCATTCACAGAGGAGAAAAACGGAGCAGGCCGATCTTCTATGCTGCGGCAGCCGCAACCTGCGCCTTTATATGGGATCGCCTTCTGCCGGTTTATGAGCCGGTTATCGGCGGTTGGTTTTTGGAATGGGGCAGCTTTTTCATAGCAGCAGCCATCGGTTATTCCCTCTGGCGCGATGTGATAGAAGGATATGGAAACAGCCTGATTTTTCAGGAAGAACGCAAGCAGGTCATCCGTCAGCTTTCTATGCAGACCGAATACAGCCGTCAGGTTTCAGAGGCAGCGGCAGAAAACAGAAGGCTGATCCACGACATCAAACACCATCTGCGCACCATAGACCGCATGGCCTCTGAACGTGGGCAGACGGAGATCTGCTCCTTCCTGTTACAGGTAGAGGAACAGGTTGCGGCATCATCGGGTCACTCCCCTGCCCAGTTCTGCAAAAATCCCGTCGTAAATGCGCTGATTGAATACTACTACGGCATGGCGCAGACACAAGGGACAGAATTTCAGGTGCGGCTCGATCTTCCCGATCAGATGCCGCTTACCGATGTGGAACTGTGTACGGTGCTGGGCAATCTTTTGGACAATGCCGTTGAGGCGTGCAGCCGCCAAAAGCAAGGGGTGCGCCGCGTTTTCATTGCAGGCGAAACCAGAGGCAATATGTATTTTTTGAAGATTGAAAACACTTACGACGGTCTGGCCTTGCAAGAAGGAAAAACATTCCTCTCCCGAAAGGGTACATCTGCTGATCATGGAATCGGGCTTTCCTCTGTCCGAAAAATCATTGAAAGCCATGGCGGTGATCTCGATCTTGTTCCCGGTGAGGAATCCTTTCTTGTTGGAATTACAGTGGGTTTATAAACATTGCTCATACAAAAGGACACCATTACTTACATTTGCATAAGCATGGTGTCCTCTCTATTTTCCAAGTTCTTCTTCCATAATATTCCTAATCGCTTTAATATCCGTAAAAGTCAATTTTATTCCACGATTATACATAGCCAGTACTTCATTCAGATTTTCAACAAGTACCTTATCCAACTTTTTATGTATCGTTACAGGCTGTTCCTGAATCGTATGAACATGGTCAAAATATTTTTCAATAACAGAAAATGTATTCTGTATCAAAAAAGCATTTTCTTTCCCTGCAAATAATCCAATCACTATCGTATTGCATTTACCATATCGTTTCTTTTTCTTTTCAACGATTTCCTTGTATTTCTCAGCTTGTGAGCTAATTGGTATCATCCAATACAATTTTGAATTTTTCTATCCTGAATTGCATAGTAATGAGGACGATAGTTCCCCTGTTCCTTATTACTCATCAAATATTTATCCTGAACCAAGTCAAAAAATTCATCCTTGATATGATACGAATATCCCTGTTGTATCTCCATAAATAACCTTTCCTATGTGATAAAATTCCCCATCAGAATTCACTGATGGGGAACATTTACAAACTATACTATTTTTATCCCACCTGTATAGCAAGTGGCTTCATTTACGAACTGAATTATTTATACCCCGCACCATCAGCAAGCGGCAAACATTTACTTCTATCTTTAGTATATACAGTTTCTCTGAATTTAGCAACCTGTTTTTTAAGTTTAGAAATATTTTTTACTATATCATGGCTCATCATTTGTCGTAACTCTGTCGTAAAATACAAATTTAAGCCTCTTAAATTGCTTGAAAACGCCCTGTTTTCGGCATTTTATTTCTCCAACTCTTCATCGTCGGGAATTTTTTTAATTTTTCTTCATTACCCTTCGTGATGCTTCGCTGTGCTATTTCTATTAAATTGTCTTCTCTTCATTACCATTCATGATGAATCATTGTAAAATCATATCTGTTGTCAATTTGATCTCATTTGGTTATTTCTGTTGTCAGATGAAAGGGTTCATAAGCCCTTCTTAAAATACATCCATTGTTGCAGCCAAATGTTCAAATGTTTCCTGTTTTTTCTTCTCTGTCGCTTCTGCATAGATATCCACAGTGGTCTGAATATCCTTATGCCCCATGATCGACTGGATTATTTTCAGGTTCGTTTCTCTTTCACAAAGCCTTGTGCAAAATGTGTGTCTCAAGCTGTGCGCTGAAAAATCCGGCAAGAGCACCGGCTCCCGGTGCTCTTTTTTGCCTCTATTTCTTCTGTTGCGTTATAAGCAGATGAGATTCTCTTGATTGCCCGATTAACTGACTGGGCATTCATTATATTTCCATAACGGTTACAGAAAACAAAGCCTGTCATCCCATCAATCTCTGCATCTGTCCAGCCATTTTCTTTCTGCTCTTCCCAGATCATTTCAAAAGCATCTTTCACTGTATCCAACATGGGAATCGTACGCATTCCGGCTTCTGTTTTCGGCGTTGAAATGTGATTTTCCGATGCCCGGTCTTCTCCTACCGGATAATACGTTAGATTATATATCCAGACCGTCCATCTGATCTTTCATGAGCTGTGCTTCTTTTTCCCGAAGCGTTACAAGGTCTTGTGCATAAACATATTTACGTCTTCCGAGAGGATCCGTATAAGTATATACATATCTTCCGTCTGAACGTCTCTGTGATTCACCTTTTTGCATGAAAAAAGCAGCTAACCTATTTTTCATAGACTAACTGCTCGTATTTTAGTTCCATATTCAGTTTTATTCTACAAATCCGACAGTGAACTTCGGTCGTATGCGCCATTTTTCTTATCTTCCGGATGTGGTTCCAGTCCGATAATTGTAATATCTTTCTGGTCTGGTCCATAAACCCAGTACATTCTCATTGCGCCACTGGTTTTATTTTCCAGATATGATTGCCACACTTTCATTCCATAACGTCTGGATAATGGCTCTATTTCATGGGTTTGAAGACTCGGATAACCCGGATCAGCCGACAACAGCTTTAAAGCCTTTCCCCATTTTTTATACAACTGTTCTTCCTTCTTTTTTATATTACCGGAACGATATTTCTCCTGCAGATCTAACCAAAGTTCCTGCATTTCAGGAATTCCCATTCATATATTAAAATTCATCTCTTATTCCTTTTAAAAATCTGACAGGTCAATAGCCGGGGAAACATCGCCTCTCTTAAAGTTACTTACTGCACGATCCATATCTGCCAGAGTTCTGGCTGAAATGCTCTCTGGCACTGCCAGTTCCCGAGGTTCCAGAATAATGCAGCCATTTCCGTATTCTTTTACATTGTAATACTGATAAGCAGCTCCTCTGAGCGTAATTCTTTTTTTGTTATCCAGATGGGCAACATAATCTTTCATCGCTTCCATTACCAACACCTCCTACGCAAGCATTTGTGTGGGAAATCCCACCTCTTATTATTATAATACGCTTTTCTATATTATCTGTCAATCTACTTTTACTTACTCCTGATACTTGAAAGTATTCATGCACCGGCAGACAGACGGCAGGTGGCAGATGAGTCCGACATAACTAAGCTCTTTAATAGCAAAATTAAACTTAAAATCAAATTTTTTGTACTGATTTCCTGTTTTATTAGATGTATATAGTTTCTGTTCAAATTCAGCAATATGCTCATCTAACTCACTAATTCTGTCTCTAATTTCAGAACGCTCTAACTGTCCACCTGCTTCCTGAAAGACTTCACCCATTTGGAGAAAGGGGTATGAAATGCACACCCAAAATCGCTGCTTTTCAAAAAATTTTTCGAAATAAAAAAAGCCGCCTGCTCCGGTTAGGAAACAGACGACAAAACACGTTCTAAATGTATTCAATTTTCAATTTCTTTTTCTTTGCTTCAAGCACTTTACATAGAACATCATCTACTGCATCGGTGTATCGTCCCTGAGCTGCTAAATTGTTCTTCAGTGCAATGAGTGATTGTATCACTGGGCTTCGTTCTTCTTCATTTAAGTATCAGGTGTAAGCGGTAAGTTCTTCTCCGACCACTCCGAAACAAGCTCCGGGTGTACTTCTGCTAAACTGTTATTCATAGCCAAACCTCAACCTCCTTGTGCTTAGAGTATATGAAGTTTTGGCTTTATCTTGTAGTTTGCGAATATCCGTATAAATAGAAAAAACCCTTTGAGAAAAGGATTTCTCCTCTCTCAAAGGGCAAGTTGGCAAACTGGAATTTGGTGTGTGCTTTATAAATTTTTTCCGATCCACTCAAGTTCGTTCATGGAATCCTTATTTTTTTCAAGTTCATCTCTGGCTGTTGCGTAATATGATTTTTTGAAAAGCATATCCCATGAAAGATATTTTGCCATACAGTCAAACTGCTTATCAATCAGCTCATACTGGATACTGCCTACGGGAGAACCACCTACAACAATTGTGCCAACTTTTTTGTTTTTTAACTGCAATCCACGGCAGTAGCACTTATCAATGATAAGTTTCAATTGTGCTGACATTCCCCACCAATAAACTGGTGTAGCAAAAAGAATCATATCTGCGGCAGCAATTTTATCAATTGTAGAATTTGTATCATCCTTGTCGACGCATCCCTTAGAGCATTGACAGACACCACATCCCTTGCATGGTGCAATGTTGAGTTTGTCGGGTTCAATGATTTCAATTTTATTCTTTTCTGACGCTCCTTTTATAAATGCATTGATTGCTGCCAGCGTATTTCCTTTTCTGGCACTTCCATTAATGATTACAATTTTCATGCGTGTATCCTCCAACTTCCGATTTGTATTTCTGTTTGTTTTAAAAATGGGCAACTCCGATTGGAATTGCCCACTCATTGCACTAATTATGCGATTTTTTCTTGCTTGCACCGATTTCTGCATCAATTGATGTAAGTTTGATGTAAATCGCTGTTTTTTTAGTTTTTTATTCTAAATGAAGTACGTCCCGTCTATTCGGTAAAACGGTACATCTTTACATCACGTCGACTGGCGTCTCCGTGCGTTTTTCGCCTTATGTCGTGTTCGCAAGCGCACACCGCCGCAAGGCTCAGTTTCTCATCTTAATAGAGCTTTGCAC
>NZ_QUFZ01000031.1:0-22205 GCF_003478725.1 Clostridium sp. AF22-10 | reverse complement strand
CGTGGGATTTCCTCACGCACCATGAGAACGGCAAAGAGCCGTATCGGGGACAGACTTGTGACCGAGAAAGACGGCACAGCATGGGTCTGCTATCTCCGAGACTGACAACGGGAACACGGCAAGCGTGGCAAAGACGGCAAAGGTTTTATAGATACCTTAATGTTGCCGCCTTGCCTTGTTCCCTCATACCGACACCGCCCGATGATGAACAGTCACCGGGCATTTTTCATTTACAGGAGGATTTTGAATGAACAATACCGCAACCCACAGCACCACCACCAACACCCCTTGCCCGACTGTCAGAAAGCAGATCGGCAAGACCACCTATATCGTCCGTGTCCATTTCAGCCAGACCGCAAAAGAGACGATGGAGGACAAAATCAAGCGTCTGCTCCGTGAGGAAGTCCTCAAAATGTGACTTCTTTGTGAATTTGATGAAAAAGTCCTTGACTTTTCGTCTCTGGCAAGACAGCCAAAAGCATCTTGATTTCCTGCGGTGCAAGGCTGGCTCCCTTTGATATTCCCCAACTTCGGGAGATCATGTCTTATGACGAGCTGGAGCTGGATAAGCTGGGGGATGAAAAATCGGCGCTGTTCTTTCTTATCAGCGACACGGACACCACCTACAATTTTTTGGTTGCCCTCGCTTTTTCGCAGATGTTCAACCTTCTGTGTGAACGGGCTGACAACACCTATGGCGGGCGTCTGCCCTATCATGTGCGGGTGCTGTGGGACGAGGCAGCCAATACCGGACAGGTGCCGGGGCTGGAAAAGATCGTGGCCGTCATCCGCTCCCGTGAGATCAGCCTGACGCTTTTTTATCAGGCAATGAGCCAGTGCAAGGCATTGTACAAAGACCATTCCGAAACCATCATGGGCAACATGGACAGTATCGTATTCCTCGGAGGCCGGGAGGCTTCCACCCTAAAGGATATTTCGGAAAACTGGCTGGGCAAGGCCACCATCTCTATGCAGACCGAGGGCCGGAGCCGTGGACAGTCTGAAAGTTACAGCCAGAATATGCAGCGGCTTGGCCGGGAGCTGATGACCACCAGCGAGATCACCACCATGCCCGGGGATAAATGTATCTTGCAGCTTCGGGGGCTCCCGCCCTTCCTGTCCCCGAAGTATGACTTGAAAAAGCACCCGAATTACAAGTACACAGCCGAATTTGATAAAAAGAAAAACGCCTTCCGCTTGGAAAGCCTGTTCCGCCACCGGCCATTGAGACTAAAGCCGGAGGACGAATACACGGTGTACGAAGTGGACGGCTCCGACACAGACGAAGAAGCTGACCTGTTGAACTTCGATGATCTGGACAGCGACGAGTTCGTGTAACTTCGGGCCATGATGACCCGAAGCGCCGCCGATGTGGGCGGCTTTTTTTGTACCCAAAACCATCAAACAAACAAAATGGAGGAACGTATATGGAATTTTTCAATCAGGCAATCGACATTCTTAAAATTCTGGTCATGGCTCTTGGCGCCGGTCTGGCGGTGTGGGGCGTCATCAACCTTCTGGAAGGTTACGGGTCGGACAACCCTGCGGCAAATGCTCATGTGCGGTAAAGTAATAAAAAGATTTAGGTAGCCGCCTTAACTATTCCTAAATAAGATAATATGCACAGTATTTTCTCGTAAATAGAAAATAAATTATTGCATTTTACCAATTATTATGTTAAAATGACAATGTAACAAAGAGCTATGTATTTTTAAGGAAAGGGAGGAACTTATGAATTTAAGAAAATCTATTTTAGCACTTTCAGTAGTAGCTGGAATTGTAGCTGCTCCAATGACTGTATTTGCCGCTCATACTCATAGTTGGGGTTCTCCCCAGTACTATGGATATGAAGATGAAATGCCTGGTATATATGATGACTGGGATAAATGTGCGACACGTCATGTATATAATTACAAACAATGTGTAATTTGTGGAGAAGTAAGCATTTATGAAGTTGAGACGATTGAAATGTCTCACAAATGGGTGAATGGTGCATGTGTATATTGCAACAAAGGTTACGCGAAAGAGATAAATTAACATAGTATCATTACCGGCAAGTTTATGATCAAAAAATAGAAAGCATTGAGAATATTTCAAAATTTCTTGAAAGTACTCTCAGTGCTTTCTTTGATAATATGAAAGGAGAAATAAATGCAAAAAAACAACTTTCTGTATTAGTACTAATTATTTTATGCTTTTTATTAGGATGTAACAGAGAAACACCAAAAGATGAATCTCAACAAAATTATGAAGATGAATCTAATATTTCTAAAACAAATGGAGAAGAACTTGTAAATATAAACAGTGAATTGTTAGGTTCGACTCCTTTTGATATCCAAATCGATAAAACAGCATTGCAGACTAGAAAAGAAACAGAAACAGAAGTTACAATAAAGACAAATTTAACAGACTGGGGTTATACTGTTTCTTCTGAAAAAGGGAAAATATCTGATATAAATAAAAATTCATTCATATATATAGCACCTAAAGATGAGAGGGATGATACTATAAAAATACAATTATCGGACTATGAAAATGGCATATCATATGAATATACAATTCCACTTATTTTTGCGGGAAACAATGAACATTCTTTAGATAAATTCAAGGAAAATCTTTCAAGATTACCTAATAGTTAGTAAAGAGTCGATAGACTAAAGTACCACCATCCTCTTTTATTTCAACTGAATATCCATCCCGCCGCACCGCAGCGGCACATGAAGCAGTAAATCCGAAAAAGATTTGCTGCTTTTTTTGCGTCCATTTTTGGCAAATTTCCAAAAGTTCCGTATTAGACAGTGAAACCAAAAAAGGCTGCCATTTTTTTCAGACAGCGGGCAAAACGCAGCTTCCGAAACGCCTTATTGTCGGGAAAGACCGAGCCGCCGGAAAAGTTCTTGCCGGAAAGTCCGTCCATTCTGCTCTTTTGTGGTTTGTAGGGAGTAAGGGAAAAACGCCAGCCCGCAGCCTTTTATAAAAAAAGCTGGTTATAGATTTTCTGAAAAAGTGGCAGTAGCAAGTGAACGGCAGGCCGGCAGTTTCTTAGAGCAAGATTCTACCGAGGTGCCAAAATTCGCTTATCGCTCATTTTGCCCCTGCGGGAATCTTGTTGGGGAGTGCCTTCCCCAAACCCTGCTTATGCGGCTTGCGCCGCTGAAAAACCCCTCAAAATATTTTTCGGATTTTTCAAAAACAGTTCCGCTTCACACCCTGTTTTTCTCCTATTAGTGAGAGGACACCACGCACAGAAAGGAGGTCAACCACCTATGAAACGATACAACACGCCGCACCGCAGCCGGGTAGTCAAAACACGCATGACCGAGGAAGAATACGCCGAGTTTGCCCAGCGGCTTTCTGCTTACCACATGAGCCAAGCCGAGTTTATCCGGCAAGCCATAACCGGGGCAGCCATACGCCCCATCATAACCGTTTCCCCCATCAATGACGAGCTGCTTGCCGCTGTCGGGAAGCTGACCGCCGAATACGGGAGGATCGGCGGCAACTTAAACCAGATAGCCCGGACGCTGAACGAGTGGCACAGTCCCTATCCGCAGCTTGCCGGGGAGGTACGGGCGGCGGTTTCCGACCTTGCTGCCCTAAAGTTTGAAGTCTTGCAGAAAGTGGGTGACGCTGTTGGCAACATTCAAACATATCAGCTCTAAAAACGCCGACTATGGCGCAGCGGAAGCCTATCTCACATTTGAGCATGACGAGTTTACCATGAAAGCCACCCTTGATGAAAACGGGCGGCTGATACCGAGGGAGGATTACCGCATTTCTTCCCTCAACTGCGGGGGCGAGGATTTCGCTGTTGCCTGTATGCGAGCCAATCTCCGCTATGAGAAAAACCAAAAACGGGAAGATGTGAAAAGCCACCACTATATCATCAGCTTTGACCCACGGGACGGGACAGACAACGGCTTGACCGTAGACCGGGCGCAGGAGCTGGGCGAGCAGTTCTGCAAGGAGCATTTCCCCGGACACCAAGCCTAATCTGCACCCACCCGGACGGGCATAACCACAGCGGGAATATCCATGTGCATATCGTCATCAACTCCCTGCGGATTTACGAAGTCCCGCTTCTGCCCTACATGGACAGACCAGCCGACACGCTGGAGGGCTGCAAGCACCGCTGCACCAACGCCGCTATGGAATATTTCAAGAGCGAAGTCATGGAAATGTGCCACCGGGAGGGGCTTTACCAAATCGACCTCTTGAACGGCAGCAAGGAACGGATAACCGAACGGGAATACTGGGCGGCAAAGAAAGGGCAGCTTGCCCTTGACAAAGAGAACGCCGCCAGAGAAGCCGCCGGACAGCCGACCAAGCCCACCAAGTTTGAAACGGACAAGGCGAAGCTGCGCCGGACGATACGGCAGGCACTTTCCCAAGCTGGCAGCTTTGACGAGTTTTCTTCCCTTTTGCTGCGGGAGGGTGTGACCGTCAAGGAGAGCCGGGGGCGGCTTTCCTACCTCACGCCGGACAGGACAAAGCCTATCACAGCCCGAAAGCTGGGGGACGATTTTGACAAGGCTGCTGTCCTTGCCCTGCTCACGCAGAACGCCCACAGAGCTGCCGAACAGACCAAAGCCATACCCGAATACCCTGCCGCAGTTAAAAAGCCGTTACAAGGGGAAAAAGCTGCAAAAACCACCCCGGCAGACAACACCTTGCAGCGCATGGTTGACCGGGAAGCCAAGCGAGCCGAGGGCAAGGGCGTGGGCTATGACCGCTGGGCGGCAAAGCACAACCTAAAGCAAATGGCAGCTACCGTTACCGCCTATCAGCAGTACGGCTTTTCCTCCCCGGAGGAACTGGACGAAGCCTGTTCTGCCGCCTATGCCGCCATGCAGGAAAGCCTTGCGTGGTTGAAGCAGGTGGAAAAGACGCTGAACGGGAAAAAGGAGCTGCAACGGCAGGTGCTTGCCTATTCCAAGACCCGCCCTGTCCGGGACGGGCTGAAACAGCAGAAAAACGCCAAAGCAAAAGCAGCCTACCGTCAGAAGCATGAAAGTGACTTTATCATAGCAGACGCAGCCGCCCGCTATTTCAGGGAGAACGGCATTTCCAAGCTGCCGAGCTATAAATCCCTGCAAGCAGAGATTGAAAGCCTTATCAAAGAGAAAAACAGCGGCTACAACGATTACCGGGCAAAACGGGAGGAGTACCGCCGCTTGCAGACTGTCAAGGGCAATATCGACCAGATTTTACGCCGGAGCGAGCCGCAGCGCAGAAAGGAGCAGAGCCATGAACGGTAATATCCCCCGCATGGACTACCGCCAGTACCGGGCAGCCCGCCGCCTTGTGCATGAGTGCTGCAACTATGACAGCGGGAACTGCCTGCTGTTGGAGGACGGCGAGCCTTGCGTGTGTGTACAGAGTATCAGCTATTCGCTGCTCTGCCGCTGGTTTACCGCCGCTGTCCTGCCCCTTGATGAAGCACTGGAAGCCGCCCTCTTGCGCCGGGGAAGCCGGAAACGCTGCGCTGTCTGCGGGGCGTTCTTCTTCCCAAAATCCAACCGGGGGAAATACTGCCCGGACTGCGCCGGACGCATGAAGCGGATAAACGCCGCCAAACGGAAGCGGAAACAAAGGGAGAAATGTCACGCTTTAGGGCATTTCAAACCCGCATAAATCAAGGCTTTTTTGGAGGGTGTCAAAGGGTGCGTGATACATTTATCCTTTTCCCTTAAAAACGCCCCCTAAAAGCGTAACAGAACCCACAGACAGACACCACAAGGAGGTGAACCCTATCGCTGATTATATGACCGCAGGAACGGAGCTGCCCGCTTACCTGCCTTACCCCCGTTTCCTGCTGGAAACAGACCTATCCCACACCGCAAGAGAGTTATATGCGCTGCTGTTAGACCGTTCCACCCTTTCGCAGAAGAACGGCTGGCAGGACAGCGAGGGACGGACATACATTGTCTACCCCATAGCAGAGATAGCGGAAATGCTGGATAAAGGCTGCACCACCATAAAGGGCGCACTGAACGAACTGGACGCTGCCGGGCTGCTGGAACGCAGACGGACGGGCTTTTCTGCCGCCAACCGTCTGTATGTGAAAGTGCCGCCTATCCCAGTGGTACAGTTTTCCGACCAACTGACGGACGGAAAACCGCCCCTCATAAGGGCGGGAAACCGACCAACTGACAGCCGGAAAACTGACCTTATGACGGTCGGAAAACCGTCCCCTAACCAAACTAATATAAACAACCTAATAGAGAGCCAAACAAAAGGAGCGAGTGAGGGGCAGCCCCCCGCCGCTTATGGCAGATATAAAAATGTATTTCTTTCTGACACAGAACTTTTGGAGCTGGAACAGGACTTCCCCGGCAAGTGGGAGTATTACCTTGACCGCCTTTCCTGCCACATCGCTTCCACCGGGAAGCAGTACCAGAGCCATGCAGCCACCATTTACAAGTGGGCGCAGGAGGACGCTGCCAAAGAGAAGCCAAAGAAAGGCATACCGGACTATTCATTCAAGGAGGGAGAAAGCCTATGACCGATACAATCCACAACACCATACTGCCTATGACCGACACCACAGCCGAGCCGGAGGATTACACCGGGGAGGACGGGCTTTTATACTGCGGCAAATGCCGGAAACCCAAAGAAGCCTATTTCCCGGAGGGCAAGACCTTTTTCGGGCGTGACCGCCACCCGTCAGAGTGCGACTGCCAGCGGGCAGCCCGTAAGGAACGGGAAGCCGCCGAGAAGCGGCGCAGCCACCTTGAAACGGTGGAACGGCTGAAACGGCAGGGCTTTACAGACAAGACCATGCAGGACTGGACATTTGCCAACGATAACGGCAGCTGCCCGCAGATGAAGAACGCCGCCGGATATGTGGCACGCTGGGAACAGATAAAGGACGGGAACTACGGGCTGCTCTTGTGGGGCAGGGTAGGCACTGGGAAAAGCTATTTTGCCGGGTGTATTGCAAACGCCCTCATGGAGCAGGAAGTCCCGGTGTGCATGACAAACTTTGCAGCAATATTAAACGACCTTGCCGCCAGCTTTGCGGGCAGGAACGAATATATTTCCCGCCTTTGCAGCTTCCCCCTGCTCATCATTGACGATTTTGGAATGGAGCGTGGCACAGAATACGGTCTGGAACAGGTCTACAATGTGATTGACAGCCGCTACCGGAGCAGGAAGCCGCTGATTGTGACGACCAACCTCACGCTGGAGGAATTGCAGCACCCGGAGGACACCGCCCACGCCCGGATTTATGACCGCCTGCTTGAAATGTGTTCCCCTCTCTGCTTTACCGGGGAGAATTTGAGGAAAGCCGCCGCACAGGGAAAAATGGAACAGCTGAAACGGCTGCTTGCCGGAAAGGAGATTTGCCTATGACCGACACCCAGAGAAACAAACGCCCTGCCCGCCGCCCGGACTGCGTGACCGAAACGAGGATAGGCAACACAATCCTTGTGGTGTCTGGCTTTTTCAAGGAGGGGGCGACCGACACCGCCGCTGACAAGATGATGAAAGTGCTGGAAGCAGAAGCCGCCGCCGGATATTTGACCTGTGATAAGCCTGATTGAAAAACCGTCATTTTTACCGACCGTAAAGAAGCAGATTTGACGCTTTTGCCGCTATACAGACAGCCGCCCCATGTGGTACAATCAAGGTACGGAATAGTGGGGCTGGCTGTCGGAAACGGAGGAATTTATGTTAAGACAGACCACCCAGCAACTCATTACCGCCCTTTACCCAAGACTGTCCCATGAGGACGAGCTGCAAGGCGAGAGCAATTCCATTTCCAACCAAAAGAGGATTTTGGAAACCTATGCCAAACAGAATGGATTTTCTAATCTGCGCTGGTACACCGACGACGGTTATTCCGGTGCGAACTTTCAAAGACCCGGATTTCAAGCCATGCTTGCAGACATTGAAGCAGGGAAAGTCGGGACAGTTATCGTCAAGGATATGTCGAGGTTAGGGCGAAACTACTTACAGGTGGGAATGTACACAGAAATGATTTTCCCACAGAAAGGTGTCCGCTTCATCGCTATCAATGACGGAGTGGACAGCGCACAGGGGGAAAATGATTTTGCCCCGCTGCGGAACATTTTTAACGAATGGCTGGTGAGAGATACGAGCAAGAAAATCAAGGCAGTAAAACGCTCTAAGGGCATGAGCGGAAAGCCCATCACAAGCAAGCCCGTCTATGGCTACCTCATGGACGAGGACGAAAACTTTATCATTGACGAGGAAGCCGCCCCGGTGGTACGGCAGATTTACAGCCTTTGCCTTGCCGGGAACGGTCCGACCAAGATAGCCCGTATGCTGACCGAGCAGCAAATCCCCACGCCGGGGACGCTGGAATACCGCAGGACGGGCAGCACCCGCCGCTACCACCCCGGCTATGAGTGCAAGTGGGCGACCAATACCGTGGTTCATCTGCTGGAAAACCGGGAATATACGGGCTGTCTGGTAAACTTTAAGACCGAGAAGCCGTCCTACAAGCTGAAACACAGCATAGAAAATCCCCCGGAAAAGCAGGCGGTTTTTGAGAACCACCATGAGCCTATCATTGACCGGGAAACGTGGGAACGGGTGCAGGAGTTACGCAAGCAGCGCAAACGCCCCAACCGTTATGACGAAGTGGGCTTGTTCTCCGGCATACTCTTTTGTGCCGACTGCGGCAGCGTCATGTACCAGCAGCGATACCAGACGGACAAGCGCAAGCAGGACTGTTATATCTGCGGAAGCTACAAGAAACGCACCGCCGACTGCACAGCGCACTTTATCCGCACTGACCTCTTGACCGCTGGCGTACTCTCCAATCTGCGGAAAGTTACCAGCTATGCGGCAAAGCATGAAGCCCGGTTTATGAAGCTTTTAATCGAGCAGAATGAGGACGGGGACAGACGCAGGAACGCCGCCAAGAAAAAGGAGCTGGAAGCCGCCGAGAAACGCATAGCCGAGTTATCTGCTATCTTCAAGCGGCTGTATGAGGACAGCGTAACCGGGCGCATATCGGACGAGCGTTTCACAGAGCTGTCGGCAGACTATGAAGCCGAGCAGAAAGAACTGAAAGAACGTGCCGCCAGACTGCGGGAAGAACTTTCCAAAGCGCAGGAAGCCACCGCAAACGCTGAAAAGTTTATGAATGTGGTACGCAGGCACACTACCATTGAGAACTTACCCCTACTCTGCTGCGGGAGTTTGTGGAGAAAATCGTTGTCCATGAAAGCGTTGCCCTTGACGGGAAACGCCGGGGCAAGTTACGCAGACAGGAAATCGAAATCTATTATTCTTTTGTCGGCAAGGTAGAACTGCCCGACACCTAACCGCCCGACCTATCCGACATACCTCATGTGCCGGATAGGAACGGCAAAATTTTTTACACTTCTATTACTTCTTTATCACACATAAGCAAAATCACAGGGCATTAAGCAGCTCATGGCTGGTGGCGGTGTCGTTCTGATCGGCCTTCAGCTTATCCCTCTGCTGTCCGGGCTGTTCAGCTAAGTGTCACCCGTTGTCCCTTTTTCCAGAAAAGGAGCTGATGTATGGACTTTATCATCGACGCAATCGTTGAATGGCTGAAAGGTCTGCTTGTCGATGGTATCATGGGAAATCTGGATGGCCTTTTCGATAACGTCAATCAGAGCGTTGGCGAGATCGCCACACAGGTAGGCACGACCCCGGCGGACTGGAACGCCGGGGTCTTTTCCATGATACGACAGATCTCTGAAACTGCCATTCTGCCAATCGCCGGGGTCATCCTCACTTTTGTAATGACCTATGAGCTGATACAGATGCTCATAGAACGCAACAACCTCCATGAAATTGATACATGGATGTTTTTTAAGTGGGTGTTCAAAACCTTTGTGGCTGTGATGATCCTGACGAACACCTTCAATATCGTGCTGGCGGTCTTTGATGTGAGCCAGCATGTGATACAGCAGTCAGCGGGCATTATCCAGAACGGGACAGAGATCACGCCGGATGTGCTGGACAGTTTGCGGACAGAGCTTGAGGCGATGGAGTTAGGTCCTCTGTTCGGACTCTGGCTACAATCCTTCCTGATCCAGCTTACCATGATTGCCTTAAACATCGTGATCTTCGTCATCGTATATGGCCGTATGATTGAAATTTATTTACTCACAAGTTTAGCGCCTATCCCGTTTGCCACAGTCCCCAACAGGGAAACCGGACACATGGGGCAGAACTATTTCCGCTCCCTCTTTGCGGTGGGCTTTCAAGGTCTGTTGATCTTGGTCTGTGTCGCCATCTATGCGGTGCTGATCCAGAGTATCGCCACCGACGGCGACCCCATCGGGGCGATCTGGGGCTGTGTGGGATATACGGTGTTGCTGTGTTTTACCTTATTCAAAACAGGCAGTCTTGCAAAATCCATCTTCGGCTGCCATTAAGAGACTTCGGGCCATGATGACCCGAAGCGGAAAGGAGAAATCCATGCAGGAAAAAACTGCGGGCGGAACACCAGCCGCCCCTATAAAGCTGGATGTAAGCGTGCGGGTCATCGAACCTGTGAAAAACCTCATGGGCTTTGCCAGCGTGAAATTCAATGACTGCTTTGTGGTGGAAAATCTGAAAATCGTGCAGGGCAGCAAGGGCCTCTTTCTTGGGATGCCCAGTCAGCCGGACGGCAAAGGCGGCTACCGGGATATGGCCTACCCTGTCACAAAGGAGTTCCGGGAACAGCTCAATACCGCTGTTCTGCAAGCCTATGAGACAAAGCTGGAACAGATGGCGGAGCGCGGCTCTGTGGGGCGTGCGTCCATTAGCGACCAACTCAAAGCCGGAAAAGCGGCTGCCGAACAGGCAAAGGCAGAGCGGCCTCCGAAGGAAAAGCCCAGCCGCAGTGCAGAGCGTTGACCTCGGGCCATGCTGGCACGAAGCAGAAAGGAGGCGGGAACCATGCCACGCAAACGGACGGGCTATGACGCGGCCTGCTATTACGACGGAAAACTGCTGGGTCGCTGTACCAAAGCGGACAGCGACGCCTATACCCTGTTGATGAACGCCTGCGGCGGGGAGGCCGCCCGTGTCCTTCGGGAATATGCCTATTTTTCCCCGGAACTGAAAGCCATCTTAGAAAAGGCAGCACTCATGCAGGCAGACCGGAGCCGGACGGGCGGAATGTTCCATGCGCCGAAAAGCTCCCCGTGGGGCGAGGTGCAGAATTGTGAAACCCTCTGTCCGGGGGTGTTTTTGGTATCTACCGCCAGCCACGGCGGAACGATGGTGGCAAACGAGGTAGCCGCCGTCCTCTCCCCAGCGGCCAAAAAATGCGGCTTCAAGGACAGGGGCTATATCTGCTATGAGGAGGACGCGCAGGAAAGCGTAGTGCTCCGGGAGCTGCTGGATAAAAAGCTGTGGAACATCCCTGACCGTATTAAGGACAAAGGACAGTTTGAAGAAAAACTCAATCAGTCCATCCGGCAGTATCACCCCGAATACTGGCGGGCAAGGCAGAGCGGACGAGAGGCCGCCGAAGCTGCCCGCAGCACAGCCCCGGCCAAAGAGGCCGCAAGATAACCTCGGGCCATGCTGGCCCGAAGCAATAAAGGAGGTGTACCAAAATGGCCTATGTGCCAGTACCAAAAGACCTTTCCAAAATCAAGACAAAGCTGGCCTTCAACCTAACGAAGCGCCAGCTTGTTTGTTTTTCCAGCGCGGCGGCGATGGGCCTCCCGGCTTACCTGTTTTCCCGTGGCAGTATCGGGAACAGCGCCGCCATGTTCCTAATGATCGGCCTCATGCTCCCGTTCTTCTTTCTGGCTATGTATGAGCGGGACGGCCTGCCGCTGGAAAAAGTGCTGAAAAATATCATCCGCACCCGGTTTCTCTATCCCCGTGTGCGGCCTTACAAAACCGAAAACTTCTATGCGCTGCTTAGCGTCAGAAAGGAGGCGCAGCCGATTGCGAAACAGCAGAAGGGCCGGAAAGCCCGCAGGCAGAAAGCCTGAAAAGCAGGGCCTTACCGGCCTGTTCACGAAAGGAAAGAACATTCCCACCACCGCCCAGCAGACCCTCCCTTACCGGGAAATGTACCGGGACGGGGTGTGCCGGGTAGCGGACCGTTATTACACCAAAACCATTGAATACGAGGACATCAACTACCAGCTCGCACAGTCCGAAGATCAGGCAGCCATCTTTGACGGGTGGAGCGCCTGCCTCAACTACTTTGACAGCAGCCTTCCGTTCCAGCTTTCCTTCCTCAACCACCGGAGCCGCCCGGGCAGCCGGTACAGCGTGAACATCCCCATGCAGGACGATGATTACAACAGCGTCCGGTGTGAGTATGTGGAAATGCTGGAAAACCAGATCGCCAAAAGCAACAACGGCATTGTCCGCACAAAGCTCCTGACCTTCGGCGTGAATGTGGACGACCTTCCCACCGCCAGGGCAAGGCTGGAACGTGTAGAGGCGGACATTTGCGGGAACTTCAAAAAGCTGGGCGTCAAGTGCCGCTCCCTTTCGGGGCTGGAACGGCTGGAGCTTCTTCACGGGCAGCTCCACCCCGGCAGCGGCTCCCCCTTCCGGTTTTCATGGGATATGATCCCCAAAACCGGGCTTTCCACCAAAGACTTTATCGCCCCGGACAGCTTCGACTTCCGTTTCAGCCGTCTGTTCCGGGTGGGGACGACTTGGGGTGCCGCCTCCTACTTGCAGATTTTGGCCTCGGAGCTCTCGGACAAGCTGCTGGCGGAGCTTTTGGAAATGGATGCGGAAATGACCATCACTCTCCATATCCAAACCGTCGATCAGGCCGCCGCCGTAAAATCCATCAAGGCCAAAGTCTCCGACATTGACAAGATGAAGGTGGAGGAACAAAAGAAGGCAGCCCGGTCAGGGTACGACATGGACATACTTCCACCCGACCTCGTAACATACAGCAACGACGCAAAGACCCTTCTGGAAGATTTACAGAGCCGGAATGAAAGAATGTTCCTGCTGACCTTCCTTGTGGTAAACATGGCCCCGACCCGCCGGGAGCTGGACAATGACCTGTTCACGGTGTCCGGTATCGTCCAGAAATACAACTGCACCTTGAAGCGGCTGGACTTCCAGCAGGAGGATGGTTTTCTTTCCAGCCTTCCGCTGGGCCATAACGGCATTGAGATCAAGCGCGGCATGACGACCAGCTCCACGGCCATTTTCGTTCCCTTTATGACGCAGGAGCTCCGCATGGATGGCGAAGCGTCTATTACGGGCTCAACGCACTTTCCCATAACGTCATCATGGCAAACCGGAAAAAGCTCAAAAACCCCAACGGCCTGTTCCTCGGCGTGCCGGGCTCCGGCAAATCCTTTGCCGCAAAGCGGGAGCTTGTGAACGTGTTCCTTGCCACCCGTGACCGGATCATTGTGGTGGACCCGATGGGCGAATACTCGCCCCTTATCAAGCGGCTGGGCGGACAGGTCATCGAGATTGCCCCGGACAGCCCCCACCACATCAATCCGATGGACATTGACCTGAGCTTTGACGAGGAAAACCCGATGGCGCTGAAAGCCGACTTTATCCTGTCGCTGATGGAGCTGATCGTTGGCGGCAAGGATGGCTTGCAGCCGGTGGAGCGGACCGTCATTGACCGCTGTGTACGCCAGATGTACCGGGAACATTTGCAGGATCCGGAAACAAGCAAAATGCCGACCCTCCAAACCCTGTATGACCTGCTCTGTTCCCAGCCGGAGGGCGAGGCGGTACGGCTGGCAACTGCCCTTGAAATCTATGTGTCGGGTTCCCTTAACGTGTTCAACCATGAAACCAATGTGGACTTAAACCGCCGTCTGGTATGCCTTGACTTAAAAAAGCTGGGGGCCGGGCTTCGGACGATTGCCATGCTCATTATGCAGGACTTGGTAAACTCGCAGGTGTCCATGAATTTCCTCCGCGGTATCGCCACATGGTGTTACTTCGACGAATTTCATGTGCTGCTCCGTGACCGTCTGACGGCAAGCTATTGTGTGGCAATCTGGAAAATGCTGCGAAAAAAAGGGTGCGTTCCGAGTGCTTTAACGCAGAACGTAAAGGATTTTCTGGCAAGCCCGGAGATTGAGAACATCTTTGAAAACTCAGACTTCCTTGTGCTGCTCTCGCAGGCACAGGGGGACCGGCAGATTTTAGCCAAACAGCTTGGGATCAGCCCCCACCAGCTTTCCTATGTGACCCATACCAATTCCGGCGAAGGGCTGCTGTTCTTCGGGAATACCACCATCCCGTTTGTTGACCGCTTCCCGCAGAATACCGAGCTGTACGCCATTATGACCACCCGCCCGGAGGACAAAAAACAGGAAATGAACCGGGCATAACGCACTTCGGGCCATGATGGCCCGAGGTTTGGAAAGGAGGGATACATCATCGGAAAGAAACCGGATAAACGGAATTTTCAAAGGCCGGGGCCAACGGAGGATACCGGGAGCAATCGCCCCGGACCGGCTGAACGGGAAGGACCTTCCCCCGCACCGTCCCGATGCCTGCGGTTTGAGGACGAGGATACCGGGCAGGACAGTCCTTCGGACCACGATGGCCCGAAGTCCAAAAGCGGCAAGTTTCAAGAGGACAGCCGCAAAAGCCGTCCCTCTGACCGCATGAGGCAGGAAGATGAAGCGGGCGGGCCGCAGGATACCGGCAAGGCACAGGAGCCGGAGGGCTCCGCCGAGAAGGCCGGGAGCAAAAAGGACAAGTACCAGAAAGCACAGGCAAAAGCGGAACACGCCGGGGGAAAGCTGGGAAAGGCCCGGGAAAAACTGGACAAGACCGAGGCAAAACGGGCAGCGAAGAAGCCGCCGGGGCTTGCAAAAAAGGCAGTCCGGGGAGTCCGTACAGAAGCATGGTTCTATGTCCACAACAAGATACACGAGGTCGAGCATGAAAATGTGGGTGTGGAAGGAGCCCATAAATCCGAGCTGGCCGCAGAGGCCGGAACCCGGAAACTGACCCGCTATGCCAAACGCCGCTGGCAGGAACACCCGGCCCGGAAGGTGGCAAAGTGGGAACGGAAGGACATAAAAGCCCGGGCCAATGTGGATTTTCAGAAGATGGCCTCCGAGCACCCGGAGCTTACCAGCAATCCGCTTTCCCGTGTGCAGCAGAAATGGAAACTGAAACGCCGGTATTCCAAAGAGGCAAAGGCGGCTGCAAAACAGGGTGCAAAGGCCGCAAAGAAAACCGCTGCCGCTTCGGGAACTGCGACCCGTCGGGCGGCGCAGTTTGTGACCCGTCATCCCGTGGCGGTGCTGGTCCTGCTCCTGCTGTTGCTGCTCTGTTTTCTTGTGTCGGCGGTAAGCTCCATCTTCCCCACGCTTGGCAGCGGCCTTGCCAATGCGTTATCCGGCACCTCCTACGCCTCGGAGGATACGGACCTGCTGGGGGTGGACGAGGACTACACAGCGCTGGAAAACGAGCTGGCGCAGACGGTAGCGAACATCGAAAGCACCCATCCCGGCTATGACGAGTACCGCTATTCCGTGGACGAGATCGGCCATAACCCCTATGAGCTGGCGTCCTATCTCTCGGCAAAGTACCATGTGTATTTCCGTGAACAGGTGCAGGACGAGCTGCGGGAGATTTTCGAGGCACAGTATGAACTGACCTTGACGGAGGAAGTTGAGATACGCTACCGCACCGAAACCAGCACCGACCCGGAGACCGGGGAAACCACCACCGAGGAAGTCCCCTATGAGTATTACATTCTCAATGTGACCCTCACAAACAAGACGCTGCCCGCCGTGATCCTGCCGAGGCTTAACGAACAGCAGCGGGAAATCTACACCGTTATGCAGCAGCTCAAAGGCAACAAACCCTATCTGTGGGAAGGGATTTACAACGGCGGCGAAGATACCGGCCCCAGCTATGAGATACCCGGCGAGGCGCTGGATGACCCGGCTTTTGCGGCGCTCATGAAAGAAGCCACAAAGTACATCGGCTGGCCCTATGTGTGGGGCGGCTCCAGCCCGTCCACCTCCTTTGACTGTTCGGGCTTTGTCTGCTGGGTGTACACGGCCAGCGGCGTCCACAACCTGCCCCGTACCACGGCGCAGGGCATTTATAATCAGTGTGCTATCATTTCCCCCTCCGAGGCAAAGCCCGGCGACATTATCTTTTTCACGGGAACCTATGACAGCCCCGGCCCTGTATCCCATGTGGGGATTTATGTGGGCGACGGGATGATGCTCCATTGTGGTTCGCCCATCCAATACGCAAACATCAATTCAAGCTACTGGCAGACACATTTCTATGCCTTCGGGCGTTTGTGAGCCAGAGGAAAGGAGTCCTTGCATGAACAAAATCGACAAGCTCGATAAGGAACTGGAAAAAGCCCGGGAGAAGGCCGCCGAATGGCAGGCCAAAATCCGGGAGCTGGAAAAGCAGAAACAGGAGGAAGAAAACAGCCAGATCGTGCAGGCGGTGCGCTCCCTCAAACTGACGCCCGCCCAGCTTATGGCTTTTCTGAATGACCCCAAAAACAGCCTTACCGCTTCGGGCCATACTGACCCGAAGCCGGAGGCACCCGAAAAGGAGGACACGGCCCATGAAGAAAACTAAATTTCGCAGGCTGGCGGCGATGGCTGCCAGCCTTTTGTGTTGCCTGATCTTTACAGTCCCGGCTTATGCACAGAGCAGCGAGCCGCAGCCGGAGACAGCTCCCTCCCCGGCAGAAACCGAAGCAGAGCCGGAAACCCAGAACCCCTTTACCCCGGACGGGACGGGAACCGTGGTGGACAACGCCACCGACGAGGATGAAAAGGAGTTCTACACCATCACCACAGCAGACGAGAGCGTGTTTTATCTGGTGATCGACAAACAGAAAACCAGCGAGAACGTCTATTTCCTCAATACCGTTACCACAGACGACCTTCTGCCTCTTGCTGAACAGGGTAAGGAACCGCCCAAAGAAGTGACCCCTGAGCCAGAGCCAAAGCCCACCGAATCGGTGGAGGAAGTACCGGAACCCAAGCCGGAGAAAAAGGACAGTCCCCTTCTCTCTCTGCTCCTGATCGGCGCGGTGGTGCTGGCTGGCGGTGGAATTGGTTACTATTTCAAGATTTACAAGCCGAAGCATGAAGCCCCGGATTTGGAAGATGATTACTGCGAATATGAGGACGGGGAGCTGGAGGAGATCGCAGAGGAACCCGAGGACGAAGATACCCCGCCATGGGAGGAAGATACGGAGGAATGAGAATGAATTTTACAAGCAGCCCTTTTGAACGAATGATGAAGGAAGTACCGCACCCCGGCTGGGACAATGACGACCCTTGTAAGGGATGCCGTTATTACAAGGAGTGCAAAGGAAAGAAAAAACAGTGCCGGAAGAAGTTCCGGGCGCTGATCGTGGAGCCCCGCCCTTCGGGCCATCGTGGCCCGAAGTCATAAATGGACGCCCGGGAGCTGACCCGTGACGAGAAGAAGAAAATCCGCACTCTGGTCACGGGGATGTGCGCCAACTATGACCGGGAAAGCGGCCTGTGCCTTCCTCTTGACTGTGCCTGCTATATGCTGCACAAGTGCTGGACAGGGGCGTACTGCCGTTACTTCCGTGAGGCTGTCCTGCCCCTTAACCCGGAGCTTCAAGCGGCGCTGACAACGGAAGGCATCTCCCCGGAGTTGCGGGCCTGTGCGGTCTGCGGAAAGGCATTTTTGCCCGAGGGGCGTCAAGCCTACTGCTCCGACGCCTGCAAGGCCGAAGGGAACCGACGGAAAAGCCGGGAACGCATGAGGAAGATGCGGGAGAAAAGGCCGGGCGGCTGTTACGATTTGCCGCCTCCAAAGGCTTGACATTCCGGGCTTTTTTGAGGGTGTTTCCGGGGCGGGAATATCTTATTACATTCCTCCCCGGTCTGCCCTCTTATTTCGTAACATCCAGCACTTCGGGTCATGTTGGCCCGAGGCACAGAAAGGAGGAATCTCTTGGAGACAGTACAAGGATATGTAATTTTGAAAGCTGCCACCTTTGAAACCGGACACGGCTTTGCGCTGGGGCATAATCCGGGAGCGCCGAGCCCCTTTGTGACCTGGCAGTTTACCGAGGGGGAAAACGGCCATCGGGATTACTACTGGGGCCGCTATGGAACCAGTCAGGTGTGGGCGCAGAGGGACTTTGACCGCCGGGTGGACGACTATCAGCAGCTTTACCATGCGGCGGTCAAGCATACCGAGCTCGGACCGGAGGGTGTTTACCGCTATTATTCCACCCAGCGGCCCGTGGACATAGGAACTTACCCGAAGCCGCCGGATAACCAGCCTCTTTCCATCGTCAACTACGACGATGACAGGCGGCGTCCTGTGGCAGACGGCAGTCTGATGGCATGGGGCGAACTGACCTACGCAAAGCCGCTGACCGAAAAGCAGATGGAGGATTATGAACTGAAACCAGCACCGGGCAATCCTGACCGGGTGCGCCCATCCATTACCGCCCGGCTCAAAGAAGGAACCAGAGGGCAGGACCCCCTGAAGGAGCCCGGCCAGAAGCGGAGCCATCAAAACCATGAGGAACGATAAAGGAGGATCGCCATGCACGAAAAAGACAACTATCTGAAAACCGCCGAGCTCTCCACGGAGCAGAACTGCAACATGATCGACGGCGTACCCAACAATACGCCCATCCCACCCACGCCCCCGGAGCTGGACGCAAAGCCGCTGGACAAGGTAAAGGAGCCCAAAGAGCGCCGGAAAGGCCGGGAGCTGGAACGCTGATGGAGAACCGCAAGCGGAATGTCCATCTGCACGTCATGGTAACGCCGGACGAGCTGGCAGCCATCCATGAACGGATGCTGAGGTGGGCATTTCCAACGCCGGTGCTTATGTACGGAAAATGGCTCTGAATGGGTATATCCTGCACATCGACCTTGCGCCCGTAAAAGAGCTGATCTCTCTGCAACGGCGCTGTTCCAACAATCTCAATCAGGTCGCCGTACACGCACACACCTATGGCGTGTACCCGGAGGAAATCGACGGATTGAAGCGGGACTATGAAAAGCTGTGGGGCGAGGTGTCAAAGGTGCTGCGGGAGCTTTCCGAGCTGGTGGCAAAATAAGACGAGGGCGGCAGGTTCCGATGTTGGGACCTGCCGCCTTGTTCTTTTTACCATCTATATCTATGTTTCCGAAAATGTAATTCCCGAAGTCCAGCCTCTTTACAAATAGACGATAGAATTTTTAGTATTTCTTCTCGTGTAGAATTAAGCCATTCAGCAAGCTCACGATCATAGAAACAATAAGCGACATCTTCGCCTGTGCCATATGTCGAATAGGCTTTTTCCTTTTTGGCTATTTTCAATCGTCTGCGAATTGCTGTTAGCATATCAGTGATAGTATAGAGTTTTTCTCTCCATAAAGAGTTTTGGACAGAAGATTTTCCATCAGCCTGTTTTAATATGGAGCCATCACGAGTTCTTAGTACCCCTGTATTCAAGGCAATTAGCGTATCTTCAATCGCTTTATCAAAATCCTCCATTCGACCTTCTTGATAAATGTCATCTTGAAAGGCTGGACGATCAAAGCACTCCAAATAAAATTGGACAAGCTCTTTATCTTTTTCAAAGGCAGGTGTGGAAGAAGTAGTTTCGACTTCCAAAATTGCTGTCTGTTCTGCAAGCTGCTTCCAACTTTGTAGCAGTTCTTTAGGATAACGAGTAATATCCGTATCAATCAATTTAGAACAAGACTGGCATAACCAAATTCCATTTTCAAACGACTTTCTTTCTTCGGGTGTCATAGAAGCGTCATAGCGTGGACCGCCTTGAGCCGCTGCACAGATATGAGCTGCTACCCCTATATTTGTAATTTTTTCAGGATTGGTATTTGCCCCACAAGTCAACTTTCGGCAAGCAGGATTACTACATCTTCTACCAACCCGATTTGCCAGTAATTCCTTTGTTGCTGAAGTAAAGTCGTCTCTGCTGTTCCCCATGTTCATCACCTCGTCTAACCAAAATATTGATTTCATTATATCATAACTTTTTAGATAAAACCATCAAGCTTCTGGCCAGCATGACCCGAAGTTTTAGGACAGGATTTACTAATCTTTCGCAACATTTATGTCCCCGGGCAGGCATGATAAAATAGAGGTAGAAAGGATAGATAAAGGAGGTTTTGAAGATGAAGATACTGCTGAAAATATTGGTTGCTCCCTTTGCTTTGGCGTTGTCCCTTCTGGCGGCTCTGCTGGTATTCCTGTTTGATATTTGTGCCGTCCTGCTGACGATTGCCTCTGTGATCCTGGCGGTGCTGGGCGTCGCTCTTTTTTTCACGCCGACGCCCATAGGCGGGATTGTATTTCTGTTTCTTGCCTTCCTTCTTTCGCCGTATGGACTGCAAGCGGCGGCGGGCTCCCTTCTTTGGGCGCTGGACGGAGGCAAATCCGCTCTGTACCGGTTTCTGGCAAGTTAAGCAGCCTCGGGCCATACTGGCCCGAAGTCGGGGCGGTCTGAATGGGCCGCCCCTTTCTCATGGAAAGGAGGAATGATTTTTGGCTACCACACTTTGTTGCAGCGCCATGCGGGCGAAGGCGAAACGATTGCCGAGGCAATCCGGGATTGTCTGGACTATGGCAAGGACCCGGAGAAAACAGAAAGCGGAAAGTATATCTCCGCTTATGAATGTGATCCGGCCACTGTGGCGGACGAGTTCCTTTTGACAAAAGCCAGCTATGCCGCCATGACGGGGCGGGAACAGAAAAAAGAAAATGATGTGCTGTGCTATCAGATACGGCAATCCTTCTATCCGGGCGAGGTTCCCCCGAAGGAGGCAAACCGTATCGGCTATGAACTGGCTATGCGCTGGACGAAGGGGCGGCACGCTTTTATCGTTACCACGCACACCGATAAGCAGCACATCCATTGTCACATTTATTACAACTCCACCACCCTTGACTGCACCCGGAAATTCCGAAACTTTTGGGGCTCCAGCTTCGCCCTTCGGCGGCTCTCTGACAGGCTGTGCCTTGAAAACGGGCTGTCCATTGTAGAGAACCCGAAGCCCCGGAGCAAGGGCAAGTATCGGAATTATGGAGAATGGCAGAAAGAACGAAAAGGGCCGCTTTCCTATCAGGACAGACTGCGCCTTGCCATTGATACTGCGCTGGCGGAACGCCCCGCTGATCTGGACGAATTTCTCAATCTGATGAAGCGGGCCGGATATGAGGTCAAGAAGGTTCGGGGCGGCGGTATCAGCTTCCGGCTGACCGGGCAGGGACAGGAACGCTTCACCCGTCTGCGCGCCTCCACGCTGGGGGACGGCTACGACTTGCAAGATGTTCTGGCCGCCATTGAGGGCAAAGAAAAACGCCCCGGGCACTCGGAGCGGAAAATCAGTCTGGCGGTGGATATTCAAGCGAAGCTGGCTGCCGGTAAGGGGCCGGGATATGAACGCTGGGCGAAGGTATTTAACATTAAGCAGATGGCTGCTGCCCTTGCCTATATACAGGACAATGGCCTGACCGATTATGAGCAGTTGGCACAGAAAGCCACCGAGGCAGCAGACCGTTTTCATGCCATTTCCGAGCAGATCAAGCAGACGGAACAGGCCATGAAAACCAATGCCGGGCTAAAGGCCGCAACGGTTCAGTATGCCAAAACCCGTCCGGTCTTTGAGCAGTATAAGGCGACGAAGTACAGCCGGAAATTCCTTGCGGAGCATGAGGCCGACCTTGAACTGTACCGGGCTGCACAAGCGGAAATGCGCTCTCTGCTGGGCGGGGCGAAGCTCCCTAAAATGGATGTGCTGAAGGAGGAAGGCCGCAAGCTCACAGCAAAGAAAAAACAGCTCTATGGAGAATACCAGAAGGCACGACGGGATATGCAGGAGATCGTCACGATCAAGGCGAACATTGACACTCTGATGGGCTACACCGGGCCGGGACGAACGCAGGAAAAGGAGCGTTAAGGTTATGAAAATAAGGAGCAAAGCGACGCTGACACTTCGGGCCATGTTGGCCCGAAGATACGGGTTTGGGGCGAGCCCCAACAAGCCGCCTTTGTGCCACTTGTGGCCACAGAGGCATTGCTTGCCATTTAGCTATTTAGCAATATACTGCAAAAAAGATTATTGAGTTTATACAACATCTATTGTTTTACGCAATACCTCCTTAAAATATCTATATTAAGAAAATTCGCCACAAATTTTCGGTGATTTATCAATCGCTTTTCGAGTTTTTATATGTTTATGCAAAAAGAATGATATTTTTTTTATATCAACAAGTTCTCTTTCTTTTTATCGTTTTAA
>NZ_QUFZ01000030.1:0-23829 GCF_003478725.1 Clostridium sp. AF22-10 | reverse complement strand
TGCGCATCCTCGCGGAGCGTTTATCTCAGTCGGAGACAAGGCTTCCACTGAGACAAATTTGCTATTACTCACCACCTGAAGAGGTGGGAGTCTTCTCGACTGAGATAAACGCTGCGGCTCATGCGCCGTATGTTTCGCAGCCGATTTTACTGCAGCTGCACATTTCAATTCGATCAAACGCCTTATATTCTTTCTTGTTTTCAGATCCACCCTATCATACCACAAGGAAAGAAACCTTGCAAAAAAATTGATCTATTTCCCCATACAAAAATGGCTGAAAATTTCATTCACCAGATCCTCTTCCAGTGATTCCCCAAGGATCGTTCCAAGATGTTCATAGGCATCCATCAGATCAATCGAGAAAAAATCCTCCGGCATCGCATTGTCGATGCTTGTCTCGACCAGACGCAGGCTTTTCAGCGCCTGCTCCATCGCCGTCTTGTGACGGACGTTTGTCAGCATGACCTGATCGTTGAAATTCAGGTTTCCCTGCAAGAACATCGTCTGAATTTTTTCCTCCAATCGATCAATTCCCTGCTGTTCCTTCGCCGATACCGGAATCACTTCCTGCCCGCACGCTTCGCGAAGCGCTTCTTCTGTGAGAACCGGTTCCAGATCTGTCTTATTTAAGAGGACGATCACCTTCCGTCCCCGGATCAAATCGAGGATCTGACGGTCATTTTCATCCAGCTCCCTTGATCCATCGACCACATACAAGATCAAATCTGCCTCATCCGCAATCTTTCTCGCCCGTTCCACGCCAATCTTTTCAACGATATCCTCCGTTTCCCGGATGCCCGCCGTATCGATCAAATTTAAGCTAAGCCCGCGCAGACGGATATTTTCCTCCAGCGTATCGCGTGTCGTACCGGCGATCTCTGTCACAATCGCGCGCTCCTCTCCCAGCAGTACATTCATCAGGGACGATTTTCCTGCATTCGGCTTACCTAAGATCACGGTTTTGATCCCCTCCGTCATGATACGCCCGTTGTCAAACGTCCCGATCGACGCCTCCAGTTCCATCTCAATCGGCTGCAGCGTCTCCCGAAGGCGCTCCGGGTATCCGTCCAGGGAAATATGCTCCGGATCATCAAGTGCGGACTCAATAAAGGCGATCTCATAGATTAGTTTTTCGCGGAGTTCCCGCACTTTCCGCGACATTGAACCGCTCAACTGGCTGACCGAAGACTGCAGCGCATACTCATTTTTCGACTGGATCACATCGATCACGGCTTCCGCCTGCGAAAGATCAATTCTGCCATTTAAAAACGCCCGCTTCGTAAATTCGCCTGGTTCCGCCAGCCGCGCCCCACATTTTACCGCCAGCTCCAGAATCCGCTTCATCACCAGAACGCCTCCGTGACAGTCAATCTCTACCGTGTCCTCCGCCGTATAACTGTGCGGACCGCGCATCAAAAGAAGCAGCACTTCATCGATCCGTTCCTCTCCATCCCGAATATATCCATAATGAATCGTATACGTTTTCTGCTCTGAAAGCCTCTTCCCCGCCACCGCCGGTTCAAACATCCGCTCCGCCACCGCCACAGCGTCCGAACCGCTAATCCGGATAATCCCAATCCCCGAACTCGAAAGCGCCGTCGCGATCGCGGCGATTGTATCTGTATATACCATATATATATATAAATCCTTCCTTACTTTTTATCTTCTTATTTTATACCATATGGAAGCATTTTCCCATCTTTATTTACAAATCTAGTCTAATATTTATTTCTTTTTTCATGTTTTCACGATAAACCTTGGCGCGAGAGAGGTGCAGGATGGCAGTTCCGGCTTTCAGTTATTCCTGTTGTACGCATTTTGAGCCATCTGTCCGAATGGGACGGATGTAGTCCACTTTACAATAGGACTGCACTTTCCTGTGCGGTCCGTAATACATACTCACGCCTGCATTGGCAAAAATTCTTTGTCGAAGACAAATTTGCATGAATTTTTGCCGTTTTGTGAACGGAGTGAACAAATCGCAAGCGAACAACGAAAAACTGAGAAGCCAGGGCTGTCATCCTGTACCTCTCGCGCTCGATCCCCCACAAAAAAGAAGGTCTAGATACCTCCAGACCTTCTTCGTCACACTTATTTACTTCTCATATCTCCCATACCCGTCACTTCTCTCGCGTCTGCCCTCACGCTTCAGCGAAATAATCACATGCCGGAACGGATCCTCACCCTCGCTGCGGGTGGTAACATACTTGTCATTCTGCAGCGCTGCATGAATGATCCGTCTCTCATACGGGTTCATCGGCTCCAAAGATACGGAGCGTTTCGTTCTCTTTACCTTGTAAGCAATGTTCTTTGCCAGTGTCTCAAGCGTCTCTTTCCGTCTCTCGCGGTAATTCTCGGTATCGAGCTTCACGCGGACGTAATTCTCGCTCTTCTTGTTGACAACCAGGCTGACCAGATACTGGAGAGAATCCAGGGTCTGACCTCTCTTACCGATCAAAATACCCATATCCTCGCCGGAGAGGTCGATGTTCATCTCGCACTCTTCCTCATTGAAAGCCGCTGCGATCTTCACATCTAAGTTCATCGCATCAAATACCTGGCTTAAAAAGTCGATCGCACGATCCTCGAGCGTCTCTTTCTTCTTAGCACGGATGATCGCCGGTTTCGCGCCGATCCCCAGAAATCCGGCGCTTCCTTTTTCGACCACTTCGTACTCTAATTTATCACTGGTGGTTTCCAGTTCAATCAGTGCCTTTGTTACTGCCTCATCGACTGTCTTAGCGGTAACCGTAATCATATCCATCCTGCGCCCTCCTTCTATTTTTTCGCGTGCTTATCGTTGTACTTCTGCACCATCTTTGCCTTGGAAGCCAGACTGCCCGGCTTCGGATCGGAATTGTAAAATGCTTCAGACGCCTCCATCTGCTTTTTATTGCGGGAGATCTTGTCCTCTTTCGCCTTGCTTTCCGCATCCTCACGTGCCTGCAGCGCCTTTAAATTCACGCTTGCCTTCTCGCTGACATTAGCCGGCGGCAGACCTTTTCTCGCTCTCTTCTTGTTCATCTTCTCCACGTTGCGGCGGATCAGATCATCGACATCGATCTTGTTCATATGTGCATTTACGATCAGCTGCTGAACGAGCTGGAATGCACCCTGAACGACCCAGTAGATACCGATCGCGGACGGCAGGGAGAAACAGAAGAATACGGACATCAGCGGCATCGTGATCATCATGCTGTTCATCATGCTCGCGCCCGGCGCGTCCTGATCCACCTGCTGTAAATTGGAAATCAGCTTGGTGGAGAGCCACTGGGTCAGACCCGCAAGGATCGGGATGATCCATGCGATCGTGATGTGGTTAAAACCGGTAAACGGCGGAGTTGCCAGATTGATGCCGAAGAAATAGTTCATCTGCTCAATCTTGCCCGCATTTTCTGCGATCGTCGAAGAGATCTGCGGGAATAAACTTTCCAGCGTATCCCATCCAGCCGGTGTCAACTTATATAACATATCTACGACTTTGTTTGCCACGGTGTAGTCTACCTTGTCCACCGCCATGCCGACACCGCTTGCCAGCTCGGAAATCTTGTTGATGTAATCCGGCTGCCCCATCAGCGGGTTCGCTACGTTGTCAAAAAAGACACGTACTGACGGTACGTATGCCGGAATGTTGTAGATAACCCGGTACAAAGCGAAGATAATCGGAAGCTGAATCGCCATCGGCAGACATCCTGCCATCGGATTCGAGCCATATTTCTCATAGACTGCCTGCATCTCGACCTGTTGTTTAGCCATCGATGCCTGATCGGTTTTTCCCTTATACCTATTCTGAACCGCCTTGATTTCAGGGTTCATAAGCGACATAAGTTTTGACGATTCCTGCTGTTTGATCGTCAGAGGAAATAACAGTAACTTTGTGATAATGGTAAACAGGATGATACACAGACCGATATTCATGATCCCCATGCTGCTGGTAATCCGGAATAAAAAGTCCATGATATAACCAAACACGCTGGCGATCGGTCCCATGATCGAACCTGCCTTTGTCGCAACTAAAACGCTAACGTCCAATGAACTACCTCCTCATCCTTTACGGAACTGGATCATAACCGCCTTCTGCAAATGGATTACAGCGAAGAATCCGCTTACATGCCAAAATCATACCTTTTACAGCGCCGTACTTTTTAAGTGCCTGGATGGCGTACTCCGAGCACGTCGGCGTGTACTTGCAGTGAGGTCCTGTCATAGGGGAAATATAGAGCTGATATTCCCGAATCATCTTTATCAAGATCTTCTTAATCAATATTCTCACTTCGATTCTCCAGAATGTTATGCAGTCCGCATAAGTGCAGGTATGCACTCTCAATTTTTTTGAAGTCTGCTTCTTTCGCTGCCGGTCTGGCAACGACTACGATGTCTAATCCGAGTCTGACTCTGTCCTTATTTAACCGATAGCTCTCCCGTACCAACCTTGTCACATGATGGCGGACCACGCTGTTTCCAACCTTTTTGCTGACGGAGATACCGATCCGAGGCTCCTTCCCGTCATCCACCCGCTTCACGTACATAACCAGAAGCTTATTGGCATAGGATTTCCCTGTCTTGTAAACCTTTTGAAATTCGCTGTTCTTCTTAATTGAATTAAAACGCTTCATTAAAATCACCAATGATAAATAATATAAAATAGAATCCGGCTCGCCGGATTCACGCACCGAGGTGCGATTGCATTAGCATCATTTTCCCCTGCACCGAGTGTGCATCGCAGAGCTTTTCTTAATTTCATAGAACTTTTTCTATGAATATTAAGAAAGACCACAATCTATAACTCGATTGCGGCCTCGTTCATTAAGCAGATAATTTTGCTCTACCTTTTGCTCTTCTGGCAGCCAGAACTTTTCTTCCACCTGCGCTGCTCATTCTCGCACGGAATCCATGAACTTTTGCTCTCTGTCTTTTCTTCGGCTGAAATGTCATCTTCATGTCTGCATACACCTCCTCATCCATAATATAGTAAGAGAAATCCACGCTTCCTCCGGCTCACGCCGAAATCCGTATTCTTCTCAACATAGTTAGACTATTGTAATTAAACATCTTCTCCATTATATAGAAGAATTCCGCATTCGTCAACCACTATTTTGATCTTTTTAATCCCCATAGAACAAGGAATTTCTGTGGTTTTTCCACCATTTCGATCCTGCGTCCCCACAGATCGATCGTCGATTGCTGTCGAGGCACCTTATTATATACAGTATACACACCGGGACATTTCCATTTTGTGGATAAAAAAATCCTTATTTTATCAGCATTCCAGCCACCTATTCACAGCTTATCCTCCACTTATCCACATTTTGGGGATAACTTGTGGAAAAGCCGTGGAATACGATCTGGATAAGCTTCTGATTGTTCACACCCATTCACCAAAAAGCCTTATTTTTCGGCGTTTTTTCCACGTGGATAACTGAATTTCACTTATTCACATTGCGGGTTTTTATTGAAAAATGTGGACAAATCATGTAGAATAGAACTTAGATTGGGTTATTTTGCAGTTTTGGCTGCTTTTTACGTTTAGGAGACACAGTATGATAGAGAAAATTAAGGAAAAATGGGATGAAATTCTCCTCCATATTAAAGAAGAACACGAACTGACGGACGTTTCTTTCAAAACATGGCTGCTTCCGACGCAGCCTTATTCCATGAAAGACGGCACCCTTCAGATCCTGGTTCCGGATGTGCAGTTTCTCGGCTATATCAAAAAAAAATACGGACTTTTGATCCAGATTACCATCGAAGAACTAACCGGAATCGAGTGTGAGGTCGATTTTGTCACCATCGAACAGGTCGATGAGCCGCAAAAAGAGACGGACAAAAGCCATCTGATCAACCGCCCGTCCGAAGTCAGCCGCCAGCTCATCCAGGATGCGAACTTAAATCCGCGCTACACATTCGACACCTTCGTCGTCGGCGCAAACAATAACTTAGCGCACGCCGCTTCCCTCGCCGTGGCAGAATCTCCGGGTGAGATCTACAACCCTCTCTTCATTTACGGGGGTGTAGGTCTGGGAAAAACGCATCTTATGCACTCGATCGGACATTTTATCTTAAAAAACAATCCAAAAGCGAAGGTTCTCTACGTTACAAGTGAGAAGTTTACGAACGAACTGATCGATGCGATCCGGAACAAAAACAATATTTCCACCACGGAGTTCCGTGAAAAATACAGAAACAACGACGTCCTCCTCATCGATGATATCCAGTTTATTATCGGTAAGGAATCGACACAGGAAGAATTTTTCCATACCTTCAACGCACTCTATGAAGCGAAAAAACAGATCATTATCTCCTCAGATAAGCCGCCGAAAGAGATCGAGACGCTGGAAGAACGGCTTCGTTCCCGTTTCGAATGGGGCTTGACCGTCGATATCCAGTCGCCGGATTATGAAACCCGTATGGCGATCCTCCGCAAAAAAGAGGAACTCGAGGGCTACAATATAGATAATGAAGTGATCAAGTACATCGCCACCAACGTCAAGTCCAACATCCGTGAGCTCGAGGGCGCCCTCACCAAGATCGTCGCCCTTTCCAAGTTAAATAACAAGGAGATCACGACGGAGCTGGCGGAGGAAGCGCTCAAGGATCTCATTTCCCCGAACGCGGAGAAGGAAGTGACCCCGGAGCTGATCATCCAGGTCGTTGCCGATCATTTCGGTATCACTCCGCTTGACATTTCCTCCCAGAAGCGCAACAAGGAGATCGTATTCCCGCGCCAGATCGTGATGTATATCTGCCGTTCGATGCTCGGAACTTCCCTGCAGAATATCGGCAAATATTTAGGCGGTCGGGATCACACGACGATCATCCACGGTCACGACAAGATCGCTGCCGATATGGAGAAAAACGAATCGCTTCGCAATACCGTGGAAATCTTAATGAAAAAGATCAGCCCACAGTAGGTTTCTTCCACAATTTCGCGTGGAAAAGTGGTTGAAAACCTGTGGATAACTTTTCCCACATTTTGCTCCATTTCAGGGCTGTGGATAATTCAAAAGTTATCCAGCCGGTTCCGGACAGTTTTACACAGCCTTTTTAACCATTCAAAAGGAGTCTGAACCCCTGTATTTTCAAGACTGTCCGGAGAATTCCACATATTCACAGCCCCTACTACGATTGCGACGAAATTTATATATATCTTTTCTTTCCGTTCCACGTTATTTTTAGCAAAGGAGTTATCAACAAACATGAAGCTTTCATTTGAAAAAGATCATTTAATGAACGGCATCAACATTGTTCTAAAGGCCGTTCCTTCCAAAACCACCATGCCGATTCTCGAATGCATCCTGATCGATGCTGTTTCGGATGAGATCAAACTGACCGGCAACGATATGGAGCTGGGAATTGAGACGAAGGTCGAAGGAACGATCCTGGAACGTGGAAAAATCGCTCTTGATGCCAAGCTTTTTTCCGATATTATCCGCAAGCTCTCCGGCGAAAATTCTACGATCACGATCGAATCGGATGAAAAATACAACACGACGATCACCTGTGACAAGGCTATTTTCCAGATTCAGGGCAAGGACGGCGATGAATTTTCCTATATTCCCCACATTGAGCGGGATAAATTCATCACACTTTCCCAGTTTACCTTAAAAGAGATCATTCGCCAGACGATCTTCTCGATCTCGCCGAACGACAGCAACAAGATGATGACCGGTGAGCTGATGGAGGTCACCGGCAATGAACTTAAGCTCGTTTCCCTCGACGGACACCGCATGTCGATCCGCAAAGTTGCATTAAAAGAACAGTACAGTGATATAAAAGTCATCGTTCCTGGCAAGACTTTAGGTGAGATCAGCAAGATCTTAAACGGTGACAACGACTCTGAGGTACAGATTTTCTTCAGCACCAACCACATCATGTTTGAATTTGACGACACGATCGTGTTATCCCGCCTGATTGAGGGCGAGTATTTCCGGATCAATCAGATGCTTTCCTCCGATTATGAGACGAAAGTTACCTTGAACCGCCGCGATTTCATGGATGCGATCGACCGTGCGAGCATTCTCGTCCGTGAAAATGATAAGAAACCTTTGATCTTAAACTTTACCGATGAAGAAATGGAGTTAAAGATGCATTCCGCCTTCGGTACGATGGATGCCCGTCTGGCGATTACCAAGTTTGGAAAAGACCTGATGATCGGCTTCAACCCGAAGTTTTTGGGTGATGCGCTGCGAATCATCGATGATGAGGAAGTGACTCTGTACATGATGAATCCGAAATCCCCGTGCTTTATCCGGGACGAGGAGGAGACTTACATCTATCTGATCCTGCCGGTCAATTTCAATGCGGCAGCGATCTAACCTGCCATTTTTAGACATGGCAGGTGCAGGCAGACAGTGACAGAAAGGATCTGAAATAAGATGGAGATAAAACTGAGAGATGAATTTATAAAACTGGGTCAGGCGCTTAAGGCAGCTGGTCTGGTAGAGTCCGGCGTGGATGCTAAATTTGCGATTCAGGACGGGCTTGTGAAGGTCAATGGCGCGGTGGAAATGCAGCGCGGCAAGAAGCTTTACGACGGGGACAAAGTCGAGTATGACGGAGAGACCGTAACAATCACCAAATAAAGGATGGTTTCATGTTTATCGAATCGATCGAACTCAAAAATTACCGCAATTACGGGGAATTACATATGGATTTTGATCCGGGGACGAATGTTCTCTACGGGGACAACGCGCAGGGTAAAACCAATATCCTTGAAGCGGTCTACGTGTGTGCGACGACCAAGTCCCACCGCGGCAGCAAGGACAGGGAGATCATCGAATTCGGAGAGGACGAGTCCCACATCAAGATGCAGCTTCGCAAGGACGATGTGCCGTACCGGATTGACATGCATCTAAAGAAAAATAAGACGAAGGGCGTGGCGGTCAACGGGATTCCGATCCGGCGGGCGAGCGAGCTTTTCGGCATTGTTAACGTGGTGTTTTTTTCGCCGGAAGATCTGAATCTCATTAAGAACGGACCGGCGGATCGGCGCCGTTTTATTGATCTGGAATTATGCCAGTTAAACCGGCTCTACGTCCATTCGCTGGTGCAGTACAACCGGGTGGTGATACAGAGAAATAAGCTCTTAAAGGAGCTGTTTTTCCATCCCGAGTACGAGGAGATGCTGGATATATGGGATATGCAGCTTGCTTCCTATGGGCGGGAGGTGAGCCAGTACCGGCGGGAATTTATCGGTGAATTAAACGAATTGATCCGTCCGATCCATCAGAAATTGTCGGGTGGAAAGGAAGAACTCGTCATCCAGTATGAGCCGAACACGGAGGCGGATCAGTTGGAAGCGGCAGTCAAAAAGAGCCGCGAGGCGGACCGGAAGCAGAAGACGACGCTGGTCGGACCACACCGGGATGACTTAAGTTTCTATGTCAACGGAATTGACATCCGGCGCTTCGGTTCACAGGGACAGCAGAGAACGGCGGCATTATCGCTCAAACTGGCGGAGATTGAGCTGGTTAAAAAGATCAAAAAGGAGTATCCGATCCTGCTTCTCGACGATGTTTTGTCGGAGTTAGATGGAAAACGGCAGGATCATCTGCTCGCCAGCATCCGCCACATACAGACGATCATTACCTGTACGGGCTTGGATGATTTTATCAGCCACAGCTTCCAGATAGATAAGACCTTTCGGGTCGTGAGCGGGACGGTCACCTGTGAACGTCCAAACAAGACAACTAGTCAGACATAAAACAGCAAGTGAAGGAGGAACTATGGGTTCAGAATACAGTGCAGATCAAATACAGATATTGGAGGGATTGGAGGCGGTCAGAAAGCGTCCTGGTATGTATATAGGCAGCACATCTGTAAGAGGCCTCCATCACCTGGTGTATGAGATAGTAGACAACTCCGTGGATGAGGCGTTAGCCGGATTCTGCAGTCACATCGAGGTGCAGATCAATGCGGACAATTCCATCACGGTACAGGATGACGGTCGTGGTATCCCGGTTGATACTCAGAAAAAAGCCGGACTTCCGGCGGTTGAGGTCGTATTTACGATCCTGCATGCGGGCGGCAAGTTCGGCGGCGGCGGATACAAGGTATCCGGCGGTCTGCACGGCGTAGGCGCATCGGTTGTAAATGCTCTTTCCGAGTGGCTGGAGGTTGAGATCTGCCGCGATGGAAAGGTATATAAACAGCGCTATGAGCGCGGCAAAACGATGTATCCGCTGAAAGTAGTCGGTGAGTGTGCTCCGGATAAGCACGGCACACGGGTCGTATTCCTGCCGGATAAGGAGATTTTCGAGGAAACGGTCTACGACTATGATACGTTAAAAGTACGCCTGCGTGAGACGGCATTCCTGACGAAAAACTTAAAGATCACCCTGCGGGATGACAGAGAAGTGAAGCATGAGAAGACCTTTCACTATGAGGGCGGTATCAAGGAATTTGTCACCTACTTGAACCGGAGCAATGAGAAGCTCTATGAACCGGTTATCTACTGCGAGGGCATCAAGGACAAGGTATTTGTCGAGGTGGCGATGCAGCATAACGATTCCTACACGGAAAATATCTACACCTTCGTCAATAATATCAATACACCGGAGGGCGGTACCCATCTGGCCGGCTTTAAGAGTGCTCTGACGAAGACTTTTAATGACTATGCGAAGAAAAATAAGCTTCTGAAGGAAAATGAGCCGGCACTCAGCGGTGAGGATATCCGCGAGGGCCTTACAGCGATCATCAGCGTTAAGATCGAGGAGCCGCAGTTTGAGGGACAGACGAAGCAGAAACTCGGCAACAGCGAGGCCCGCGCGGCGGTCGATGCGATCGTGAGCGAGCAGCTGACATATTTCCTGGAGCAGAATCCAACGGTTGCCAAGATCATCTGTGAGAAATCAATTCTTGCCAAGAGAGCCCGCGACGCAGCCCGCAAGGCCCGCGAGATGACGAGACGTAAATCAGCGCTTGACGGCATGGCGCTTCCAGGAAAATTAGCCGATTGTTCCGACAAGAATCCGGAAAACTGCGAGATCTACATCGTAGAGGGAGATTCCGCGGGTGGTTCTGCGAAAGAGGCTAGAAATAAATCCAATCAGGCTATTCTGCCTCTTCGAGGCAAGATCTTAAACGTAGAAAAAGCAAGACTGGATCGAATTTACGGCAATGCGGAGATCCGTGCGATGATCACGGCATTTGGTACCGGTATTCATGAAGATTTTGATATTTCAAAACTTCGTTACAACAAGATCATTATCATGACCGATGCCGATGTGGATGGTGCACATATCAGTACCCTGCTTCTGACGTTCCTGTATCGTTTTATGCCGGATTTGATCCGGGAAGGACATGTATATCTGGCACAGCCGCCGCTTTATAAGATCGAGAAGAATAAGCGTGTCTGGTATGCATACAGCGATGATGAGCTGAATTCGATTCTGACTGAGATTGGCCGTGACAACAACAATAAGATCCAGCGTTATAAAGGTCTGGGTGAGATGGACGCGGAACAGCTTTGGGAGACTACCATGGATCCGGAGCGCCGAATTCTTCTCCGTGTCCAGATCGACAGTGAGACTGCTTCGGAGGTTGATCTGACATTTGCTACCCTGATGGGGGATCAGGTTGAGCCGCGCCGTGAGTTTATCGAGGCAAATGCGAAGTACGTAAAGAACCTGGATATTTAATTAAATTTAAGTCACTTAAATCCTTTTGAGGACGAAAGGAGTATAGATGGAACCAAATATATTTGACAAAATTCATGACATTGATCTGAAAAAGACAATGGAAACGTCTTACATCGATTATGCGATGAGCGTTATTGCTGCCCGTGCACTTCCGGATGTGCGGGATGGCTTGAAACCGGTGCAGAGACGAGTGCTTTATTCGATGGTTGAGCTGAATAATGGACCGGATAAGCCCCACCGTAAGTCAGCCCGTATCGTCGGTGATACAATGGGTAAATACCACCCACATGGTGACAGTTCAATCTATGGTGCGTTGGTAAATATGGCTCAGAAATGGGCTACCCGTTACCCGCTTGTAGATGGACATGGAAACTTCGGTTCCATGGACGGCGACGGCGCCGCAGCGATGCGATACACCGAGGCAAGACTGAGCCGTATTTCCATGGAGATGCTGGCGGATATTGGCAAGAATACCGTTGATTTCATGCCGAACTTTGATGAGACTGAGAAAGAACCGACGGTTCTTCCGGCTCGTTTTCCCAATATTCTGGTAAATGGCGGCACCGGTATCGCCGTTGGTATGGCAACGAATATTCCGCCTCACAACCTGCGTGAGGTGATTGCTGCCGTTGTCAAGATCATAGACAACCGGGTGGAGGAAGACCGCCCGACTACCATCGAAGAACTGATGGAGATCGTAAAGGGACCTGATTTCCCGACAGGAGCAACCATCCTTGGAAAAGCAGGCATCGAAGAAGCGTACAGAACCGGACGCGGCAAGATCCGTGTACGGGCTGTATACAATATCGAGGCCATGGCAAATGGCAAGAGCCGTATCATCGTGACAGAGCTTCCTTATGCAGTGAATAAGGCTCGTTTGATCGAAAAGATCGCAGAGCTTGTAAAGGATAAAAAGCTTGATGGAATCACGGATCTGCGTGATGAATCCAACCGTGAGGGACTTCGGATCTGCATTGAACTGCGCCGTGATGTGAATGCCAATGTCATCATGAACCGTCTGCTGAAGCATACACAGCTGCAGGACACCTTTGGTGTGATTATGCTGGCGCTGGTTAATAATGAGCCGCGTATCTTAAATCTGCAGCAGATCCTGGAATATTACTTAAAGCACCAGGAGGATGTGGTAACCAGAAGAACCAAATATGATCTGAACAAGGCAGAAGAGAGAGCCCATATTTTGGAAGGTCTTTTAAAGGCACTGGATCATATCGATGAGGTTATTAAGATCATCCGCGGTTCTGCCAATGTTCAGGCGGCGAAAGCTCAGTTAATGGAGCGTTTTGATCTTTCGGATGCACAGGCACAGGCCATCGTAGATATGCGTCTGCGTGCTCTGACCGGTCTGGAACGCGAGAAACTGGAAAATGAATATAAAGAGCTGGAGGCAAAGATTGCAGAGTTGAAAGCGATTCTGGCAGATGAGAAGAAACTTTTGTGTGTTATCAAGGAGGAGATCTCCCTCATCGCTGATAAATACGGAGATGACCGCCGTACCGCCATCGGATATGATGAATACGATATGTCTGCGGAGGATTTGATCCCGGATGACGATATCGTTGTGACCATGACCAATTTTGGCTATATTAAGAGAATGTCCAGCGATAATTTCAAGAGCCAGAACCGCGGAGGCAAGGGAATCAAGGGCATGCAGACTATTGAGGAAGATTATATCGAAGATCTGCTGATGACCACAACCCATCATTATGTGATGTTCTTTACCAACAAGGGACGCGTATACCGTCTGAAGGGATACGAGATTCCGGAGGCAGGACGCACTGCCAGAGGTACTGCCATCGTGAATCTGCTTCCGCTGATGCCAGGCGAGAAGATCACATCCATCGTTCCTATGAAGGAGATCGATGATGAGAAATATCTCTTCATGGCAACCCGCAATGGTATGGTTAAGAAGACTCCGATGAAGGAATACAGCAATGTCCGCAAGAACGGTCTTCAGGCGATTGTACTTCGTGATGACGATGAATTGATCGAAGTTAAGGCTACCGATAATACCGAAGATATTTTCCTGATCACAAAGAAAGGTATGTGTATCCGATTCCATGAGACCGATGTCCGCGTGACAGGCCGTGTTTCCATGGGGGTTATCGGCATGAAGTTTGATGAAGGCGATGAAGTCATCGGTATGCAGATGGCCAGCCAGGGAGAATGCCTGCTGGTAGTATCGGAAAATGGTTATGGAAAACGCACTCCGATTGATGAATTTACAGCCCAGAACCGAGGCGGCAAGGGCGTGCGCTGCTATAAGATCATCGACAAAACCGGTGATTTGGTGGGTGCAAAGCTGGTAGATAATGAGCGCAAGATCATGCTGATTACCAATGAAGGCATCATCATCAAGATGGCAGTCAGCGACATCTCGATTATCGGACGCAATACCTCCGGTGTGAAGCTGATGAGTATTGATGCTGAATCCGGCATAGCAGTTGCAAGCATCGCCAAGGTGCGGGAGAGCGACAAGGATGAGGATGAAGAAGACGAATTTCTGGAGGAACAGGACGGAGAAGAAACCGAATCTGAGAATACGGAAGAATAAAAGTTACAGTTCAGCCATGCGCTGGTTTGAATGAGAAAGAGTGTTGCAAGCTTGCTTGCATAAGCACTTTTTCATCCAAATCAGCATATGGTGGACCCACCATGCTTCTTGTTTTCATGAATATGGAAACAAGAAGATGTCATGGCTGAACTGTAACGAATAAAAAGTAAAAAAGATCAGATATCCTTGATCTTTGAAAAGAAAATCATAAAAAAGAGAACATCCGGCAATTCATAAACTGGAATTAGCGGGTGTTCTCTTTTTGATCTTTATGAGGCGCAGTATTTTAACAGTGTCACAGCGTCGTTTCTCTCTGAATAAGGCGGCACTTGAATTCCTGGTAGGTAAATTCAGATTCACGGTTTTCGATTATAGCAAGAAGAAGTTTGGCAGCATACTCGCCCATTTGATCGTAGGGAATATCAATGCCGCTGATAGAAGGATAGTCCATTTCATAGAAATTCACCTCGTTCAGGAAGATATGGCGAATTCTCTGAGGGATGGAAAAGCCTGTTTTTAATATTTCACGCTGCAGCAGCAGTCCAATGTCGTAGTTTTGAGAAATGGCAAGATCAAAACTGCGGTTTTCCATGTATTTAGCTAAAAATTGCTGCAAATGAATCAGATCACGATCCTTGATAGGGCAGATCACGTGCTCCAGATGGCAGTTCGGTGCCGTCCGGCGAAGCAGGGATTCAAAAAGCGGATATTTATTATTAACTAAAAGACCGTCATTGCTGATGGAAAAATACCGCACTTCGTGGATTCCCTTTTCCAGACAGAAGGAGGCACATTCCTGCAGGGCATATTCAAATGCATGGGGGAACGGTGTTTTTTTTGAGAAAACCCCGTCCATACAGATAACCACATAAGGAATATGATTTTCATCGGCCGGTTTTGTAAAAGCAGCGTGATCATCGTTGGAAATAAAAATGAGTCCATCGATCACGTTGGAATAATAGCTTTTGACATAATCCGGAGAAGAATCTATATCATCCATTTCATTGAAAATCGTGATGGTATAGTCGATCTGGGACAGGTACTGGCTGATTCCAGTAAAAGCATTTAAGAAAGCCTGGCGGCTGTAATCCTTTGCACATACAATTCCGATGGATGTACAGTTTTTGGTCCGCATGCTTTTGGCGGAAGCATTGGGATAGTAGTGAAGTGCTTCAACGGCATCTAAAACCTTGCGTCTGGTTTCCTCACTGATCTTCTGATTCTGGCGATTATTGATCACATAAGATACAGTCGCCTGAGAGACTCCGCAGAGTTTTGCGATGTCTTTTGCAGTAACATTTTTTTTCATAATTTTGTAGACTCCTTATAACACTTTTACAGTTTATTAAATTTCTCTAAAAATGTCTATAGAAATTCACTAAAATACACAATAATTTAATATTGCTAAAAAAATAATTGAAATGCCGATCCTTTTGTGATATTCTAACAACATAAAATTAACTTATACGTATAAGCTAGGAATGGAGGAAAAAATGGGAAAAGCAAACGAACAAGCAAAAGATAAGCCTTCGTTATTAAACCGCTGGCTGAACGGAATTGAGAAAGTCGGAAATAAACTTCCGCATCCGATTTCTATTTTTGCAATTTTAGTTCTCTTTGTTATCGTTCTTTCTGCTGTCTGTGAGATGGCTGGAGTTTCGGCAACAGGTGAACTGGTTAACCGTTCTAAGGGAGTCGTAGAGACTCAGACGGTTCAGGCTGTCAGCCTTTTGAATGGTGAGGGGCTTGTGTATATGCTGACACATGCAATCACTAACTTTACAGGATTCGCTCCTTTGGGAGTTGTCCTGGTAGCTATGTTTGGTATCGGACTTCTGGAGGACAGTGGTTTAATCGGAGGCGCATTAAAGTCTGCTGTAGAGGTTACTCCGGCTAAGTTAATTACTCCGATGATCGTATTCTTAGGCGTTATGTCCAACCTGGCCGATGCAGTTGGATACATCGTTCTGATTCCGATCGCAGCACTGATGTTCATGGCATACAATCGTCATCCGGTAGTTGGTATGGCTGCAGCATTTGCAGGTGTATCCGGTGGTTTCTCTGCAAACTTATTAATCGGTACTCTGGATCCGCTTCTTTGCGGTATTACCAACGAGGCTGTAAAGATGGTAGACCCGACTTATGTAGTTGAGCCGACCGGAAACTGGTACTTCATGATGGTGTCTACCTTCCTGATCACAATTTTAGGTACTATCATCACTGAGAAAGTCGTTGCACCGCGTTTTGGTGAGTATCACGGCAATGGGGAAGAGAATGAAACAAGCTCTGAATATAAATTAAACGACCAGGAAAGAAAAGCTCTGAAAGTAGCTGGTTTAACCTTACTGGTTATGATTCTGGTTCTGGTAGCTTTCTGTCTCCCGGCTAACTCTGTTATGAGAGCTGAGGATGGAACACTGTTAGGAAACTCTCCGTTTATGGAGGGCATCATCCCGATTATCACTGTACTTTTCTTCGTACCGTCTGTTGTATATGGTCATATGACTGGTGTATACCACGGAGAGAAGGATGTCTGCAACGCTATGGGACGTGCCATGGGAACCATGAGCTCCTACATCGCTCTGACCTTTGTGGCAGCACAGTTTATTAACTTCTTTGGTTATACCAAATTAGGAACGATCCTTGCATTAAAGGGAGCTGAGTTCTTTAGAAACTCTGGTATTGGAACTATCCCGACCATGATCTTATTCGTTCTTTTTGCAGCATTCATCAACCTGTTCATGGGTTCTGCATCTGCAAAATGGGCTCTGATCGCTCCGGTATTCGTACCGATGTTCATGCTGTTAGGTTATACACCGGAGTTCGCTCAGGTTGCTTACCGTATCGGTGACTCCTGTACAAACGTTATCACTCCGATGATGTCCTATTTCGCAATGATTATCGTATTCATGAAGAAATACGATAAAGAGGCTGGTATTGGAACTCTGGTTTCCACCATGCTTCCGTACAGTATATGCTTCCTGATTGGATGGAGTATCCTGTTAGTATTATGGATCGTACTTAACCTTCCGTTAGGACCGGGCGTTGGAATGTTTCTTGGCTAATGGGGTTGAATCGTTACGATAATTTAAATAACTAGAATTAAGATGTACTCTGGGAATGTTTTATGCGGAATGCATAGACATTCCAGGAGTACATATTTTTTCAAAAAAATCGTATGAAGGAGGAAATAATGAACCAGACAAATGTAAAAATTGGACAATTAAGAGATCGCATGAAAGAACTGGGAATCGATGCATACCTGGTTCCGACTGCGGATTTTCATGAATCTGAGTATGTAGGCGAATTCTTTAAATGCCGTCACTTCCTGACCGGTTTCAACGGAACCGCTGGAACGGCTGTTATCACTATGGACAAAGCCGGACTCTGGACAGACGGAAGATACTTTGTACAGGCAGAAGAGCAGCTTTCAGGCAGTGAGATCAAATTATACCGCATGGGTGAACCTGAATTCCCGACTCTGGACGAGTTTTTAGAGGAGGAGCTTCCGGTTGATGGATGCCTTGGATTTGACGGCCGTGTTGTAAACTCTGAGCTGGGGTATGGTCTTCAGAACTTACTGCAGGAAAAAAATGTAACAATCAACTGCAGCAAGGATCTGGTAGGTGAGATCTGGACTTCCCGTCCGGCTATGTCCTGCGAGCCTATCTGGAGCCTGGATGTAAAATATGCCGGAAAGAGTACCGTAGAGAAACTTTCTGATCTTCGTGATGCCATGAAGAAAAATAAAGCACAGATTCATCTGATGACGGCCCTGGATGAAATCGCATGGTTATTCAATCTCCGTGGAAACGATATTGTAAATAACCCGGTATTTCTGTCCTACGCACTTATTACACAGGATGAAGCTTATTTATACGTACAGAAAGAAGCCATCAAAGAAGATACTAAGATGGGAAAAGAGGTTTGTGCGGCTTTAGCTGAGGCAAAGGTTCAGGTAAAAGAGTATGCGGAATTCTTACAGGATGTGGCAGCCCTGAAGAATGAGAAGATTCTTCTGGAACGCAAGAAAGCAAGCTTTGCTGTATGCGAGAGCATTGATGCTTCCTGCCGTATCATAGATGAGATGAATCCTTGTGCGACCATGAAGGCTGTTAAGAATGCAACCGAGATCGAAAATATGCGTAAGGCCCATTTAAAAGATGGTATAGCTGTTACCAAGTTTATGTACTGGCTGAAGCATACCATCGGAACCTGCGATATGACAGAGATGACAGCGGCTCATAAAATTGAAGAACTGCGAGCAGAGCAGGGCAATTATATCGAGCCAAGTTTCGTAACCATTGCAGCTTACAAGGAAAATGCAGCAATGTGCCATTATCATCCAAGCGATGAGGTATGCAAGAAATTAAAACCGGAAGGTCTTCTGCTGGTAGATTCCGGAGGACAGTATTTAGAGGGAACTACTGATATCACAAGAACCTATGCGTTAGGATCTCTGACCGAGAAGGAAAAAGAGTACTACACAATCGTAGCAGCCGCTATGCTGAAGGTATCAACCATGAAGTTCCTTCACGGCTGCCGGGGAATCAACTTAGACTACACCATTCGTGAAGCATTCTGGAAACGTGGTCTTGATTTTGCACATGGTACCGGACATGGTGTTGGATATCTTTCTAACGTACATGAGAGACCGAACGGACTGCGCTGGAAGGTTGTTCCGGAGCGTCAGGACAGCGCTGTGATCGAGCCGGGCATGATCTGCTCCGATGAGCCGGGTCTGTACTTTGCTGGCGATTTCGGAACCAGAACAGAGAACCTGATCTTATGTGTCGAGGATGAGAAAAATGAGTACGGACAGTTCCTGAAGTTCGAATTCCTGACCAAGGCTCCCATCGACTTAGAGGCACTGGATACACGTTTCATGGATGACGCGGATATCGAGCGCTTAAATACATACCATAAAGACGTATACGAAACCATTTCTCCGTACATGAATGAAGAAGAAAAGAGTGGTTAAAACATGTGACAAGAGAAATTTCAAGATAATATGATGTTACAGTTCAGCCATGCGCTGGTTTGAATGAATATGGAAACAAGAAGATGTCATGGCTGAACTGTAACAATATAATACCTCCTGAACAGATAGAGATAAATTCAAGTCGAACGTCCGTGAGACTTGGCGCGTGATTCTGGTCAGCAAAGCTGGCATATTCCTATCAGAATCACTGCGCATGAGATCAAAATCTATTCAGGGGGTATTTTTATTACATCTATTCAGAAATGATTGCAAGATTATTTAATTTCTATTATGATGATATAAGAGTCATTAATAATTAATAGATGCGGTTCTGTCAGCAGGGGCAGATAAAAATTTCATGGAAGAAGGGTAGTTTTCAAATGAGAAGAATCAATGTTGAAACCATTACACAGAATATCAAAGAAATGTGCATTGAGGCCAACCATTTTCTGTCACCGGATATGAAAAAGGTGTTTGATGAGGCGGCAGCGAGTGAAGAATCTCCATTGGGACGTCAGATTTTAGGCCAGCTGGAAGAAAACTTATGTATCGCTGGTGAGGAGATGATTCCGATCTGCCAGGATACCGGAATGGCAGTTGTGTTTATCAAGGTAGGACAGGATGTACATCTGATCGGCGGTTCTCTGACTGATGCTATCAATGAGGGCGTGCGCCAGGGATATGTAGACGGATATCTCCGTAAATCCGTGGTTAAGGATCCGATTTACCGTGAGAATACGAAGGATAATACACCGGCTATCATTCATTATGAGATCGTAGAGGGTGAGCAGGTAGAGATCACGGTGGCTCCGAAGGGATTTGGAAGTGAAAATATGAGCCGTGTGTTCATGCTGAAACCGGCAGATGGAATCGAAGGAGTCAAGGATGCTATTCTGACAGCGGTGCGGGATGCGGGACCGAATGCCTGTCCTCCGATGGTAGTAGGCGTTGGAATCGGTGGAACCTTTGAAAAGTGTGCAGAGATGGCGAAGCACGCGCTGACCAGAAATCTGGAAGAGGAATCACCGGTTGAGTATGTGCGTGATCTGGAAAAAGAAATGCTTGAAACGATCAATAACCTTGGGATCGGTCCTGGCGGTTTAGGCGGACGGACAACCGCCCTGGCTGTCAATATTGAAACCTACCCGACCCATATTGCAGGGCTGCCGGTAGGCATCAATATCTGCTGTCATGTAAACCGTCATGCGCACAGAGTGATTGATGAATATTTTTAGGATTGCGAAAGTGCGAAGCACATAGCAATCCGGTATCAAAAGGGGAAAAATCTCTTGTGACCCAAACATCGTTTGATAGTATAAAGAATGTACTCTCGGAGTCTTTCCTGCACAAAAGGATACCGAGAGCACATAAGATAGATTTGGAGGAAAATATGGATAGAACAATCACAGCTCCAATTGACAGGGAGACATTAAAAAGCCTGCATGCAGGTGATTATGTATATATAAGCGGAACCATCTATACGGCACGTGATGCAGCTCATAAGCGCATGATAGAGACACTGGATGAAGGAAGAGAACTTCCCCTTGATCTGAAAGATAATGTAATTTATTATATGGGACCGTCACCGGCCAGAGAGGGCCGTCCGATTGGTTCTGCAGGTCCGACCACAGCCAGCCGTATGGATAAATATACTCCAAGACTTCTGGATCTCGGCATGGGAGCCATGATCGGAAAAGGAAAGAGAAGCCAGGCAGTCATCGATGCCATCGTTCGCAATGGTGCCGTTTATTTTGCGGCAGTGGGCGGAGCCGGAGCAATTCTTTCAAAGTGCATTAAGGAATCGGAAGTGATTGCATACGACGATCTGGGAACAGAGGCGATCCGAAAATTGACGGTAGAAAATATGCCTATGATCGTGGTAATTGATTCCGAAGGAACAATCTTTACGAGACCGCAGTAAAGGAATATCAGAGATAGAATAATAAGATATCAGATGTGAGATAACTCCCATCCCGCAGCAAGAATGCAGATGCATTTTAGAGTTTTATGAAGAGAGGTTATTGGCTGTTTTGCAAATAACCTCTCTTTTGTCGTGAAGAATAAAGTTATAATTGATAGAGATAAACCATGATTGGCATGGTTATCATACAAAGCAGAGTGGTAATTACGTTAATGGCACCAGCATAGCGGGCATCTTTTCCATATACCTGGGCCATCTGCGTGATTGTGGAGGCGGATGGGGTGATTGTGGCTAACAGGGTGACAAGCAGAATTTGTGAACCATTCTCAGCAAAAGAAGCAAGGCCGCTGAATTTAAGAAGTAAAATTGTCAAAAACGGTACACCGATGAGCCGCAGAATCGTGACAAGTCCAATATGGGGAAAAGACAGAATTTCCTGGGGCGTGGTTCCGGCAATCAGCATTCCTGAGATCAGCATGGCCAAAGGACCAATCATGCTTCCCAGGGAGCGGACAGCGCTGTCCACTGGACCGGGAAGTGAAATCTGTGCCAAGAATAGAAAAATACCGAATAAAATGGCAATCATATTTGTATTTGTTATGATTTTTTTAAAATCAGGCTTTTTTTCTTCACAGATCATCATTTTGCCATGACTCCAGAGAAGAAAAAGCTGTACAGAGACGTAGGCGCTGGAATAAATAACCCAGTCTGGTCCTAGAATAGAGGAAACAAGCGGTATAACAAGATTTCCTGCATTAGAGTAGATGATAGAGGCTTTTTCGACTCCGTTAAGATGAAGAAGAGGTCCTATAAAGTAAAAAAGGACAATCAGGATGAGATGGATCAATACAGCAGCAGCCACCGCCAAAAGAAGCCCATTTAGGATGGAAGGGCTGCAGCTGACCTGAAAAGCAGATAAAATCGAACAGGGGACTACGATATAGACAGACAGGCGTGAAAGAATGCGGCTGTCATCTGAGCGGCAAATGCCAGTCTTTACCAAAACAAAGCCTAAAAACATGATGATAAATAATGCCGCAATTTTACCAACTAAAATTCCAATGGACATAATACTTTTGCTACCTCCTCATAACAGGGCATAGAGACAGAATATTTTTTTGCAAGTCGGAGTGGCTCCATGACAAGTCCGTCCAGTTCCGATGGTTTTCCTTCCATTATGTCACGCTGCATGGAAGTGGTGGCATCGGCAGATAAGTTGGAAAGAATCTCCAGATTTATTTTTACATAGTCTTTTTCAAAGGGATATCCCATGGCAGCAGCCAGAGCGCTGATTTCACGAATCATGGATTTAAATAATTCACGGGCAGGTCCTTCCTTTTGAAAATCTCCGGCCACGGCATGAAGGTAGACTCCAGCAGCTCCGATAGGGGAGACATAGGAAAATTTCTCCAAAGCATCCCTTTGGATATGGGTGGATAAAACTCCATCGATACCGCTTTCGCAAAGATCCGATTGAATGGCTGATAAAATCGGAGAAATATAGGAAGGATCCCTGGGACCGAAGACAACCCTTAAGATAGGACCGTGCTGAACCAGAACACCGGGATGTTCTAAGGATGCAGAAACATAGATGCATCCATCCAGAACGGTACAATCCGGTAATTCTTTCTGCACCCTGGCACCGGTTCCATATATATTTAAGATGGGAATAATAATTGTGCGGGGACCAGCGGTCTGTCGGATAAAAGGAAGGACGGAATCAAGGGAATATTCTTTTACGCATATAAAGATAACCTCCGGAGCCAGGGAAAGAGCACAGGATTTTTCCATGGATAATGCACGAACCTCAAGATGTTCTTCCGTCTGATCCCAGAGATGACGAATGATGAGACCGTTATTACGCATAGCATCAAGGTTGGAACCACGGGCAATGAATGTAACATCCTTTCCAGCTTTTGTAAGAGCAGAGCCAAGAATTCCACCAGTACCGCCGGCTCCCAGGATCATATATTTTAAATTCATAAAAAAACTCCTTTCTGAATCCTAATCTGGATTGCTGCGTGCGATGCGGTGCACTCCTGCAATCCGCCAAAACATCTATAGTATCATATCATAAAATATATTGAAAAATGGTGGTTTAAAGGAAATAAAAAAAAAGAAAAAACTTGGATAAATTTGCTTGACATTTTAAATTTTCTTTGATACAATGAGATACGCGTCTGACAAAGAAATGCGTTAAGATGCAATTGAATATTTTTTTTATTACTGCGGAGAAATACTCAAGAGGCCGAAGAGGCGCCCCTGCTAAGGGTGTAGGTCGGGCAACCGGCGCGAGGGTTCAAATCCCTCTTTCTCCGTTTCTTTTTTTAAAAAAGCTAGAAAAAATAAAAACAAAAAAGTGCTTGACACTGATGAGTTTTCGTGATAAACTAGCTGAGCTGTTGAAGAAACGGCGCTTTTGAAAAAGAAAAACAAAAAATAAATTAAAAAAAGTTGTTGACAAGCAAGAATGCTTATGATAAAATATATGAGCTGTCGCTGAGACAACAAAGAACCTTGAAAACTGAACAGTATGTAAAACCCTGAAAATTCTAAGAACAAAGGCTTTTGGTTAAGCCTTGAAGTTCAAGAGAACATTCAGAACAAAACCAAAACAACAGTAATAACGGTTAAAATTAGCCAAGCGAATTTTGACTGGAATCAAAACTTTAACATGAGAGTTTGATCCTGGCTCAGGATGAACGCTGGCGGCGTG
>NZ_QUFZ01000003.1:0-246077 GCF_003478725.1 Clostridium sp. AF22-10 | reverse complement strand
AGACGGCAGCCGGGACGGCGGCAAAACAGGCACAGGCAGCAGCCAGCGCCAGGGGAGCGGCGGAAACAGCCCAGGGAAAAGCAGAGACGGCAGCCGGGACAGCCAGTACGAAGGCACAGGAAGCCCAGACAGCGGCGGAAACGGCAGCAGCCGGGGGCGAAAATGCACAACACTATTACGAATTAACTAAGGAACTATACGACAATGCAAGCATACAGGCGGGACAAAGTAGCGAAGCCTGGTTAGACTTGTCTTATGTAAATAATTGCTATTTGAGCGAGTAAGGACGGTGCAAAGTGGTAGTAGGAAGGCTAGTATTTGACTTCGCCCGTCACAGCGTAGAAAAGACTATAAGGGTTAAACAGTTTGATAGTGAAACGCGAAACCTGTTAGTAGTGCTGCTGAATGACGGCGAACCTTACGAAATGCCGGAAGGGGCAATAGTAAGGATTGAGTGTAGGAAGTCCGACGGGGAAGAAATCTTAAACGATTGTACTTACGTCGAAAATCTGATAACAGCAGAGATTACCGAACAAATGACAGCCGCCGCCGGATATGCAGAGTGCGCTATAAGCGTCTACGAAAAGGAAAGCTATATAGCTTCCTGGACTTTTAATATAAAGGTAGATACGGCGGTAATCGTAGGCGATAAGATAGCCAGTACGATAGAGTACAAGGCAATCATAAACGCATTACAAGAAGTGGAAAAATCAAAAGATACCGTAGAAGAAGCGACTATTTTAGCTGCTACAGCTATGAAAACGGCAAACGATACTATAGGAATCGCGAACCAGGTAAAAGAAGAAGCTACAGCAGCGGCAGCAGCGAGCCAGGAAGCCGTAAAGGTTGCAACGGCAGCAGCAGCCAAGGCGGAAAATTACAAAGGACTAATAGAAGACATTTATAACAATATTGATAAGCTTAACGATTTTGCGGAAGAAGCGTGGTTAGATAAATCATACTTAGGAAGCGGGTACTTAAGCAAAACAACGGAATAAGGAAGGCGGGAGATTATGCGTAATATGCCTAAAGTAATCGGCACAGGGAAAGACATTTATAACCTGTTAGGAATGGTACAGGCTGGCACACTGGAAGCAGCAGAGTTAAGAGAAGTGATTAACGGAATCGAAGAAGAAAAATATATCTTTGTTCCAGTGGTCGAAATTTCAGAGGACAAAAGATACATTACTACTAACTATCTGGCAGAAGCGAAAAAGGGCGCTAAGGTATTGTGCGAAGGCAAAGAATACACAATTAAAAGCGTAGAGCATGTAGCGGTTGAGCAGCAGAGCCAGGAAGAAGACACGGGAGAAGCAAAAGAGGAAAAGAAGACGGTAATAGGAGTTAACGACGACCTGGAAACAACAGCAGAAAAAGTAGGGGTAGAAAGCCCGGTAAATATCTTAGACACTTTGGGAATTACCCAGGGAGAATTAGACAGTATCAAAGGAGTGTTAGCAAGATATGAGTAGATTTTTAAGTAATGATTTTATTAACAAAGACCCGAGGGCAAAACTTACGGTTGCGAAAATGGCAAATATTGGCGACCTGGTAACACCTTCGGCGGAATATTTAACCGCTTCCGGGCTTACGTCACTTACGGTAACGGCTGGGTGTGTGGTTACGGTCGGAAGTACAGGAGTATTTAAAACGGACGCTACAGTACTTAGTACCGGAAACCTGGACGCTGGTAGTGCGTTTGTGGTGGGAAAAGATTACTATGTTTATATTTGCGACCCAGGCAGCGAAGACCTGGACGAAGTATACAAAATCAGTCTTAACAGTACATACCCGGACGGCTACAATGCAGAGACAAGCCGTAAAATCGGCGGTTTCCATTATGGAAGGGTAAGACGGGTAAGTAGTAAGCTTATTCCTATCAATACTGCCGGAGCGGAGAAAGGCAGCGGCTGGGAATCTAATGTAGCGTCCGGTATCGTTCCGCGTTCTGTATGGACGTTAAAGCACCGCCCGAAATGCAGCCCGGAAGGCATGGTATACGCTGGTGGCGGCTTGTGGGTGGATATTTACTTAGCGTCCAGCAATGGAGTAGGCGGCGTGAAATCAGCGTACAATGCAACACCGCTTACAGGAACGGAAGGACATAATAGCTATGACTTTATCGACCTGGGCTTAAAATCCGGTAAGCGCTTGTTATCTTATTCGGAATGGCAGCAAGCAGCATACGGCAGCCCACAGGGAGCAGACGGCAATAATACGAACGCCTGGGCGGCTACAACGAATACCGCCAGAACTACGACGGGTAAAGTAGTTAATGCTGTATCTGCTATCGGTTGCGTAGATTGCGTAGGTAATGTGTGGGAATGGCTGGACGAATTAAGCTACAGATACGACGGTACACAGTCCTGGAGCTGGAAGGACGTATTAGGCACTGGAAACGGACAGGCATACACAGAAGGAACTTACGGACTTGTTCGCCTTCTCGCGGGCGGCGGATGGAGCTACGGCGTTCACGCTGGCTGCCGCGCTGTTAACTGTTGCCATTACCCCTGGAATGTCCACGCTGCCATTGGCGCGCGCTTCGGCTGTGACAGTCTGTAATCTGTTTTGTGCGGGCGGAAGCCCGCACACGCGGTAAAAATTTAAGGTAAATTTCCAGGATATAGGAAACAATGAGGAACGGCGACACAAAACAAAATAGCTGTGATATAATCGCGAATCAGAGGAAGGGCGATTATATGAAAAGCAATTTAGAGATACAAGAAAAGCTGTATGATTTTATAAAGTACATATACCCGGTGCTAAGACAATATCCGAAAAGTGAAAAGTTTTCGCTACAGAAAGATACTAAAAATTGTATCATGGATATTTTACGGTACATCATTAGAGCCGGGAAAAGCACGACGAAGAAAAAGCTTTTATACGACGCGGACGTAGAATTAGTGATTTTACGGTATTATATCAGAATTGCCTACGACCAGGAGTACATAAGCGGGCATACATACGGAGTAGCCGCGAAAAAGCTAACAGAAATAGGAAAAATGTTAGGCGGCTTCATTAAATCAGTACAAAATTAGGAATATGGGCTATACGTTGCTTCGCCTTATCGCGGGCGGCAGATGGAACAACGGCGTTAACGCTGGCTGCCGCGCTGTTAACTGTAACAATTACCCCTGGAATGTCAACGCTAACATTGGCGCGCGCTTCGGCTGTGACTTATGGACTTTTCAGACTTAGCAAGCTACGGCTTACTAGCAAGGACTATTTACATATAGTCAGAACGTATAGCCCGTCCTGGGACTACCAGGCAAACATAAAAAAGGACGCTTCCGGTTAGTAGCGAGAGCGAAGGGCGGAAGCAGAAACGGCAGAAGATGAAAAGAAGTAACATAGGAATAAAGGATATAGCGACCTTTGAAAATGCAGAAGACGCATACAGAAAGGCGCGAAAGTGCAAAAGATACCGGGAAGAAGTGCTAAGGTTCACGGATAACCTGGAAGAAGAATTATACGACCTGGTGGCAGACCTGGAAGCCGGAACATACCGACAAGGGGAAGCCCGGCGCTTTGTAGTGTATGAACCGAAGAAGCGGGACATATACGCGCTACCATTTAGAGACAGAGTAGCGCAGCACATGATAAACAATAAAATAGAACCGATTGTAGAAAGACGGTTTTATTATCATAGCTACGCCTGTAGAACGGATAAGGGTATGCACAAAGCGGCAGATTACGCCCAGGAGTGCATAAGAAACCTATCTTTTGAAGGAAAACAGGTTTATATATTAAAAGCGGATATACACAAATATTTCAATAGTGTAGACCACGAAGTATTAAAGCAAATATTAGGCGGGATTTTCAAAGATAAAGACCTATTAAAGCTGCTTTACTATATTATCGACAGCTACGGGGAAGACGGGCGAGGGCTTCCGGTGGGAAACCTATTAAGCCAGCTTTTCGCAAACCTGGTATTAAATGAATTAGATAACTTCGTAAAGCACGAATTGAAGGAAGATAAGTATAAACGCTACATGGATGATTTTGCAATAGCACACAATAGCCGGGAACACCTGGCGGAAGTGTTACAAAAGATAGACGCATTTTTAGGCGAGCGGCTTAAGCTTACCTTAAATCCGAAAACGCAGATAATCAACGCTAAGAATGGCTTTGATTTTTGCGGGTATCGTATCTATAAGGATTACCGGAAGATAAGGAAGCGTAGCCCTAAGCACATGAGGGCAGCTATCAGAGCCTACAGAAGCGGAAAAATAACAAAAGAAAAGTTGCTTATGAAATATGCGAGTTGGGAAGGACACGCGAAACACGCGGACACTTACAGGCTACGCATGAAGATTAAAGGGCAAATAGAAGCAGAAATTAAGAAAAAGGAGTTAATAGGCAATGGCAGTATTACGCCGGATAATTAACAGAATCAGAAGCCAGAGGGAAGAAGGCGAAGTACAGGCTACGAACGTAGCACGTTACGACCTGGACGTAGTAGAGGTACAGAGCAGCATAATAGCAGACCTGGCAGAAGTAAATAGGCTGCTGCTGGAAGAATTAGAGAACTATAGGAGCATGGAAGACGAAGACAAGCAGTTACTAATGATGATAGAGGATATAAAAGAAGGTCGTGAAGACCTGGAACGGCTGTTAGAGCCGTAGGAAGGAGTTAGTAAGGCTTGAGTAGTGAATTTTGGATAGGTTTACTTATTCAGTTAGTTGTGTACGGGGTGTCTATCGGCGCGATATACGGGACGATTAAGACCAGACTTAATTATATCGAAGCAAAATTAGACAAACACAACAACGTAGTAGAAAGGGTGTACAAATTAGAAAAAGACCAGGCGGTACTTGATGAAAAACAGGAAGTAGCAAACCATAGAATTAAAGACCTGGAAGGTTTAAGCGCACAGTGAGAGCAAAGAAGCGGGAATTTAAGAAAAAGGTAGTTTTAAGCACTGGTTCAATATTTGTATGCACTTGCATAGTAGCCCTTATATTTTCATGGAACGAAAAGCCTACAGAAGTATTTACTTACATAATTCCGACAGCCGGGGGCGTGTTCGGCGCTGCTGTAATATGGTATCTGAAAGCGGTACAGCTTGAAAATGGTATAAAAATACAGCTAGGTATGATAAAAAAACTTATCGACCTGGGCGAAGAAAATCCGGCGGAAGAAATCAAAGAAAGAACCATACAAAAGATGAAGGATAAAACAGAAGCACTTATAGACGAAGCGTTAGAGCCAACGGAAATACAGAACTTTTAGAGGTGCGAAGTATGGAGATTTTGAAATTGATTCTTGAAAACTGGTTAATTTTCGTAATTGTGGTTGTTTTATTGGGGCTTACCGTATATGCGGTATTGCGTTTTTTGAAACTCACACCACAGCAGCAGTTAGATAAAATTAGAATCGCGCTGCTGTACATGGTTACGGAAGCGGAAAAGGAGTTAAAGAGAAAGACCGGACAGGTAAAAAGGGCTATGGTATGGGACTGGCTTGTAGAAAGATTCCCGATTATTACCCTGTTTATTACGGAAGAAAAATACGACGAACTGTTAGACGAAGCATTAGAGAAGTTTAAGAAAATGCTGGAATCAAACAGCAGCTTATACGACTATGTGTATAATACGGTTACGGTTTCGGATGAAGATACAGAAGACGACATTTTAAGAAAAATCACAGAGGGAGCATAAGAAACATGAAGATTTTACTTATTAGCGGACACGGAGCGGGCGACCCTGGCGCTGTATCACAGTTCGGAAAAGAAGCAGACGAGACTATTTACATGGTCGAGGAAATTAAGAAGACTTTGAGCGCATACGCCCAGGTAGATTTATACCCGACGGAAAGAAACGCGTACAAAGACGCAAAAGCCGGGAAGCTGGCGGTTAACTTCGGAAATTATAACTATGTACTGGAAGTCCATTTTAATTCCGGGGCAGCGGACGCTAGAGGAAACGGACAGACGACAGGTACGGAGATTTTTGTTACTACAGCAGAAAAGACCGTAGGGGTAGAAACGAAGATTGTACAGAGTATCGCAGCCCTGGGCTTTAAGAACCGCGGAGTTAAGAGAACGAATTTTACAGTAATCTACAGAGCGAAGGCGGCGGGCGTATCTTCCGCGCTGCTGGAAGTGTGCTTTATCGACGATAAGGACGATATGAGCGCATACGCAGCTAAAAAGACACAGATTGCAGCAGCCGTAGCTAATGCAATCGCTACACAGTTCGGGTTAAAGAAAGGCAGCCGGGAAGTGGGAAGTAGCCAGGCAGCAGCACCGGAAATTAAAACCGGAAGCGTTGTTACAATTAAGAGCGGCGCAGTATATGGCGGCTTATCTTCGACCAGAGGAAAAGCAGTCCCGGCGGCACAGTTGGGCGGCAAAAGACACACGGTAGACAAGGTACAGACAAATAAAGGAGTACAGGAAGCAAAGCTTAAGGAAATTAACAGCTGGGTAGCTGTAGCAAGCTTGACGGCTGTATAAGGGGGCTTCGATATGAATACAGAACAGAAAAACTTTATTAAAACAGTGGGCGCGCTTGCGTCCGCTGATATGAAGAAAAGCGGAGTACTGGCAAGCTTGACGACCGCCCAGGCAATCCTGGAAGCGGGGTGGGGAACAAATGGGCTTGCTACGGTAGGTAAAGCACTTTTTGGGATTAAGGCTACAAAATCCTGGAAGGGTAAGGTATATTGCAAAGATACAAAAGAATGTTACGACGGGGTAAACCTGGTAGAAGTAAAAAATACAGCCTTCCGCGCTTATGATACCTGGGAAGAATCCGTTACAGACCACAGCGCTTTTTTGAAAGCGAATAAGAGATATAAAGAAGTAATCGGGGAAACCGATTATAAGAAGGCTTGCTATGCTATTAAGACTGCCGAATATGCGACAGACCCGGACTATGCGGAAAAGCTTATTAAAATTATCGAACAGTATAACCTTACAGAGCTTGACAGAACAACAGAGAAGAAGGAAAACCAGGCAGCGGGAGCAGCCGGGGAAGACGATAAAAAGTACTACAGAGTACAGGCTGGGGCTTACCGGAGAAAGGAAGGCGCTAACCTTATGGCGGAGCAGATTAAGAAGACCGGACATACGGACGTATTCGTAAGACTGCTTAACGGACTTTACAAAGTACAGGTAGGCGCTTATACTAAAAAGGAAAATGCGGAAGCCACGGTAAAGAGACTAAAGGCGGCTGGTATCGTCTGCTTCATTACATACGCTTAAGCGGCACAAATAAGTAGAAAGTGTCAATAGTAACAGACTGGTAACTAACAAAACGACTTAGAAAGCCAGTAAAATAAGGGGCTACAGTTTCTATTGAGGAAGCTGCGAAGGCTGGGAAATTCTAAAAAATATTGATTTTTCAAGATCAGTCCGCAGCCATTCGGCATCCGTAAAAATAATGTGAGAGCGTTTAGTTTCTTCTGTTCCTTTTACGATGTATTGTAATCCTACATATTTTATATGGTTCCGAGGAAGCGTAGCTTGTACCTTTCCTAAGAACATGGTATCATAAAACCAGTATATGGATGAAACTGCTTTTATCAAGGTAGTTCCGAAGAAAAGGGGAAACGATATAATGTATAAGGATGATACCATTCTGGTGGTCGGTCAGGCGAAACCGAGCAAGGAGGACGCGATTTACAGCCTGCACGGCGAGTTTTATGTGAGTTTTGTGGTAGAACGGACGACGGGAAAGATTCTTGATCTGGAGTGTAATACGATTTTGTCGGTGACGCGCAATTTTGTTGTGTCGATGCTGCTTGGAAAGAGCTTGAAAACAGATTTGGACGAGATGCAGCAGAGCATCCGGGAAAGGTATTTTGCACTGACTCAGAAGCCGCTCATTGCCTGTCTGAAGGACGCACATAACCGTTATATGATGGTGACAGGGCAGAAGTGATGTGGGTATTGGCGGTGTGCTTGTATATACCATAAAGGCACGGTGCTGATAAAACGATGTTACTGTACACGGGTAGGCACTTTTGGAACCGAAAGTGCCGTAAGAAAACGTGGTGGCAGCAGGAATTTGCCGTATTTAAATGCGAAGCCACGGCAAATTCCGTTACTGGGCACGTATGCGTGTACAGTAACAAAACGATTGGCAGAGAATTAACAGAATAAAGATGGCAGCTCATCAGCAGAAATTGATGGGCTGCCATTTTGGTTATCATAGAAACGTATTCTACAACATTATTCTTTTCCGTTCCAGCAATACGTACACAGCTTGCACGGTTCCAGACCAATCGATTCGATTAAATCGTCGAGGCGGTGGAATTGCAGGGAGGTAAAGTTTAAGCGTTTACGGATTTCTTCGACCATTTCCTTATAATTCTGGCTGTCTGGGTTTGCATAATCATCCAGAAGCTCCGGGGAAACATTGTCGCCCTCACGGTCGCGGATGATGCGGCGTGTGATGAGGTCCAGCTCGGAATTGGAGCGGGAGAAGTTCAGATATTTACATCCAAACAGCAGCGGCGGACAAGCCGGACGGATATGTACTGCTTTGGCACCGCTCTGATACAGGAATTCGGTTGTTTCGCCGAGCTGGGTGCCGCGGACGATGGAATCGTCGATTAAGAGCAGGCTCTTGTCGCGGATCAGGCGTCTACCGGGATCAGCTTCATACGTGCGATCAGGTTTCTCTGGCTCTGGGTGGTCGGCATGAAGGAACGCGGCCAGGTTGGGGTATATTTAATGAATGGACGGGCAAATGGAATGCCGGATTCATTGGCGTAGCCGACTGCATGCGCGATACCGGAATCTGGGATGCCGGCTACCAGATCGGCGTCGGACTGATCGCGTTTGGCAAGCATACGACCGCAGTGGTACCGCATTTCCTCGACGTTGATTCCTTCGTAGCAGGAGGTCGGATAACCGTAGTAAACCCACAAGAAAGAACAGATTTTCATTTCCTTGCGAGCCGGGCTGAGTACCTCTACGCCATCGGCGTTCATGCGGACGATCTCGCCCGGCCCCAGTTCTTTGTAGTCCGTGTATCCAAGGTTGATGTATGCAAAGCTTTCAAAGGAAACACAGAACGCACCATCTTTGCGTCCGATGATCGCCGGGGTACGTCCGAGGCGGTCACGGGAGATATAGATGCCCTCCGGGGTCAGCAGGAGAATGGTCATGGAACCCTTGATTTTTTCCTGTGCCAGTTTCAGACCTTCAACAAGGGAATCTGCCTGACTGATGATGGCGCCGACCAGCTCGGTTGCATTGATCTTGCCGCCGCTCATTTCCATGAAATGAATATGCCCGTTCTTAAATGCTTCCTGAATCAGCTCTTTTTCATTATTGATCTTGCCGACTGTGGTGATGGCATAGCTTCCTAAGTGCGACTGAATTAACAGAGGCTGCGGTTCCATATCTGAGATACAGCCGATGCCCATGTTACCCTGCATTTCATCGACATCGTGCTCAAATTTTGTACGGAACGGGGAATTCTCGATATTGTGGATAGAACGGCTGAAACCGTTTTCTCCATAAACCGCCATACCACCGCGTCGTGTTCCCAGATGGGAATGATAGTCCGTACCAAAAAAAAGATCCAGTGTACAGTTTGTTTTTGATGTGACACCAAAAAATCCGCCCATTTGTTACTTCCTTTCAACTCTTTTGTCAATAAACTCCATGTGTTACGTTGCACGCGTTGTGATGCGTAACGACATCATTTTTATCATAGCATATATTAGGTGTATTACACAATATGAAATATTTATTAAAAATACTTATGAATATTCTTTGGAGCTGTTTACAGGCAGGCACATTTGGGATCGAAAGCGTCATAAGAGAACGTGGAGGCAGCAGGAATTTGCCGTATTTAAATGCGAAACCACGGCAAATTCCGTTACCGGGCACGTATGCGTGAACACTAACCTTGTCAGAAAAATGTAAGAAGTAAAATGGGGACGAAGTGTTCTTAATAAAGGACGAGTGTGATATAATAAAACCATTATACGTGAGCATTTAACATGGTCAGCTGTTCCAAATTGCATCGGAATGGCAGAAGAAAAAGAAAACAATTTGGAGGGTTTGGAGCGGTATGAGAAAAACATGGAAAATGAGAGCAGCAGCACTGTTACTTACGGCGGTCTGTACGGTAGGGGCGTCGTTTGCGGCGTATGCGGATGATGTGCCGTCCGGACCGGCATCGGATATGGAGCTGATTCAGAGGCGGGAGCAGGCGTCCGGTTCCCAGAATGAGGCGGGGGATGCACAGACGGCTGCTGGCAGCGAGAATCATGCTGGCGCAGCGGAAGGACAGCAGACAACAGAGAACCAGGAGACAGGAAATAACGGACAGACTGCTTCTGAGACACAGGGAACGGAGCAGGGGGACAGCCAGGTTCCGGATGGAATGGTAGCCAGCGGCGGTCGTTATATCGATCCGAATGCACCGATGGTGGCACTGACCTTTGATGATGGTCCGTATGCCCCGGTTGGAAACCGCATCATGGACTGCGCGGAGCAGTACGGCGGCCGTGTGACCTTTTATGTGGTCGGAAACCGTGTGAATTCCTATAAGAGTGAGATTCAGCGGATGTATGCCAATGGGCATGAGATTGGAAATCACACGCAGGATCACAAGTATCTCCAGAAGTTAGGCGCACAGGAGATTCGTCAGCAGGTGGAGGCCTGCAATCAGGCGGTTGCCGCGATCACAGGCGAGGCACCGAAAACAGTCCGTCTTCCGGGCGGTGGAAAAAACAGCACTGTGCTTGCCAATATCAGCCAGCCGATCGTACTCTGGAATGTGGATACGCTGGACTGGAAGACGCGCAATGCGGCTTCATCGGTGCAGACCGTGTTAAACCAGGTAAAAGATGGCTCGGTGGTTCTGATGCATGAGCTTTACAATGCTTCCGGTGACGCGGCAGTCACGATCATTCCGGCGCTTGTGGAGCGTGGCTATCAGCTGGTGACGGTCAGTGAGCTGGCGCAGTTCCGCGGTGGACTGGCAGGCGGAACCGTCTATTACAGCTTCCACAAATAAGAGGCTGCATTCACATACGGCGAAAGCCCCCATATTCTAACAGTAAGGGAAGAATATGGGGGCTTTTTCCTGTGAACCGGGCGAGAGAATGGATTCATTGCAATGAGGCGTACAGACGAGGACTGACAGGAAAAGGCGTCGGGGTGGCGATCCTGGACACAGGGGTATTTCTGCATCCGGATTTGGAAAATTGCGTTTACGGATTTCGGGATTTCCTTAAGAAAAAACAGCAGCCGTATGATGACAATGGGCATGGAACGCATGTGGCAGGGATGATTGCCGGCAGCGGCACGGCGTCGGCGGGACGCTATCAGGGTGTGGCGCCGGGGGCGCAGCTGGTCTGCCTGAAAGTGCTGGATCAGAGGGGAAATGGGTATGTATCGGATGTGCTGGCAGGGCTTCGCTGGGTGCGCCAGAATGGCAGCCAGTACGGGATCCGGATTATCAATATATCGGTTGGCTCCTTTACACCGAAGGGAATGAGCGAAGATTCGGCGCTGGTGCGCGGTGTCGATGCGGCGTGGGATGCCGGGTATGTGGTCGTGGTGGCAGCGGGAAATAATGGTCCAGCCGCGCACACGATCACAACGCCGGGGATTAGCCGGAAGGTCATCACGGTGGGATGTGCGGATGATGACCGGGAGGTAGAGGTGGCAGGCAGCCGGATGGTGGACTATTCGGGGCGGGGTCCGACGGACGCCTGTATCTGCAAGCCGGACATTGTGGCGCCTGGATCACGGATTGTGAGCTGTAACCTGCGGCGGAACGGGTACCGTTTTAAAAGCGGGACGTCCATGTCTACGCCGCTTGTCGCGGGGGCGGCGGCGCTTCTGCTGGAGCAGAACCCGGACATGACGAACCGGGATGTGAAGCTTCGCTTTAAAGAGCGGGCAGTGGATCTGGGGTTGCCGCGCAACCAACAGGGCTGGGGGGCGCTGGATATCGGGCGGCTGTTAGAGTAGAAGCGGGGCGGTGCCAGATGGCGTGTACAGGCAGGCATTTTTGCAACGGAAGGTTTTGTGTGAACAGTAATGGCGGCTAACTGTTCACAGGTAGGAATTTTCTGAACTGAAAATTCCGTACGATACAGTTCTGGCAGCAGCTTTTCTCGTCAAAATAATAGACAGAACCAGCCGGAAAATGATATAATTGTAGATACTTTGAATCGCAGAATCAGGTTATAGATCCGGCAGCATCCTGCAGTGCGTCCGGGGGAAAACCAAAAGAAAACAGTTGACATTTACAGCCGGATCCGCTATGATAGAGCTAAGTTTAGAACATTTGTTCGTGATTGGCCGCGGAGCGGCGCTTTGGAGGGAAAGATGAATAAAGAAGACAAGCTGAAAGCATTGGATGCTGCGTTGACACAGATTGAGAAAGCATACGGAAAAGGCTCAGTGATGAAGCTGGGTGATTCTGGTGCGAATATGAATATAGAGACGATTCCGACCGGCTCCTTGAGCCTGGATATTGCACTGGGACTGGGCGGTGTTCCGAAGGGACGAATCATCGAGGTATACGGACCTGAGTCCAGTGGTAAGACGACGGTTGCCCTGCATATGGTGGCAGAAGTACAGAAGAGAGGCGGTATCGCTGGATTTATCGATGCAGAGCACGCACTCGATCCGGCATATGCGAAGAAGATCGGTGTTGATATCGATAATCTGTATATCTCCCAGCCGGACAACGGCGAGCAGGCGCTTGAGATTACCGAGACGATGGTGCGCTCCGGTGCGATCGATATCGTGATTGTGGACTCGGTTGCCGCACTGGTTCCGAAGGCAGAGATTGACGGCGAGATGGGTGATTCCCACGTAGGTCTGCAGGCACGTCTGATGTCGCAGGCACTCAGAAAGCTGACCGCAGCAATCAGCCGTTCAAATTGTATCGTTATCTTTATCAACCAGTTGCGTGAGAAGGTTGGTATCATGTTCGGAAATCCGGAGGTTACGACCGGTGGACGGGCACTCAAGTTCTATTCTTCTGTCCGCATGGATGTCCGCCGAATTGAGTCTCTGAAGCAGGGCGGCGAAGTGATTGGAAACCGTGTCCGCATCAAGGTTGTGAAGAACAAGATTGCTCCGCCATTCCGTGAGGCAGAGTTTGATATCATGTTCGGAAAAGGTATTTCCCGTGAGGGCGATATCCTGGATCTGGCGGCGAAGGAGAACATCGTGGAGAAGAGCGGCGCCTGGTATGCTTATGAGGGCAGCAAGATCGGTCAGGGACGCGAGAACGCGAAGAATTTCCTGGCAGCAAATCCGGAAATCTGCCTTGAGATTGAGAACAAGGTACGTGTCAAATACGGACTTTCCGAAGACACGATGATGCCGGAGGCGTCCAAGGAAGCACCGACGGAGCTTCCGCCGGTAGGAGTGGACGCAGAGGACGAAAAATAGAGCAAAATCTTGTTACAGGGCACATATGTGTGAACAGTAACAGGAAAAGTTACAGCTGGCAGCGTGTGAACTGTAGCTATGAAAAGGGGCTGTATATGCGGATTGAACGCGTAGAATCCCTGGATAAGAGAAAGTGCAAAGTTTTCACGGATGAGGACTTTGCCTTTCTTTTATATAATGGGGAATTAGAAAAATACGGTGTCTGTGAGGGCGCGGTTTTGGAAAAAAGAACGGAGAGGGAGCTTTTGGATCTTTTAAGCCGCCGGGCACATGAGCGGGCGCTGAATCTTTTGAAGGTGCAGGACCGGACGGAAGGAGAAATGTGCCGCCGCCTTTTCCAGGACGGGTATCCGGATTCGATCGTGCAGGAGACGATTGGATTTTTGCAGGAATATCATTTTGTGGACGATGCCAGATATGCGGCGAATTACCTGCAGGTTCATGGAAAGCGGAAAAGCCAGGCGGAATTGAAGCTTTACCTGCAGCGAAAAGGCATATCGCGCGAGATCATCCGGGAGCAGCTGGAAGAGACAGAACATGATTCGGGCGAGGCAATCCGCGTCTTGCTTGAGAAGAAGCATTACAGGGCGGGAGAGACAGCGCCGGAGGAGAAAAAAAAGATCATTGCCTATCTGATGAGGCGGGGATTTTCATGGGAAGATATCCGGAGAGAGATGAAGGAGCAGGAGGATGCACTTGGTTGACTTTCAGGCGCAGAGTCATTTACCAAAGATAATTTTGAATGGATTCTGTTTCATGATTGTGAACGTGCAAATGTATTATAAAACAGAACAGAACGCTGTCTAAAGGTGTCCCAGGAAGCTGGTTAGGAAGCGCTTATTCTGCTTGACATACTGTATAAAACCGTTTAAAATTATAGTATTGTATTTTCGTACAATGAAAACTAAATAAGGAGGTGCTCCTGTGTCACAAGTAATAATTGCGGTTATCGTTACAGGTGTTATTGTAGCAGCTATTACTTGGGTCGTTGCGAACCAGCATCGCCAGAAGACATATGAGGCGAAGATTGGAAGCGCAGAAGAACGATCCAGGGAAATAATAGATGAAGCATTGAAAATTGCTGAGACAAAGAAGCGAGAAGCTCTCCTTGAAGCGAAGGAAGAGTCGTTAAAGACAAAGAATGAGCTTGAGAAAGAAACAAAGGAAAGAAGAGCTGAGCTTCAGCGCTATGAAAGACGTGTACTGAGCAAAGAAGAAAACCTGGACAAAAAAGCAGAAGCGATGGAAAAGCGTGAAGCGGGTATGAATGTCAAGGAGGAGGCACTCAAGAGAAAGACTGCGGAGGCAGAGGCTCTCTATGAGAAAGGTATGCTGGAACTGGAGAAGATCTCCGGTTTAACCTCTGAACAGGCAAAGGAATATCTGCTGCGTTCCGTGGAAGAAGATGTAAAGCATGATACGGCGAAGCTGATCAAAGATCTCGAGGCGAAAGCGAAAGAGGAAGCAGAGAAGAAAGCCAAGGATTATGTGGTGACAGCGATTCAGCGCTGTGCTGCGGATCATGTGGCTGAGACAACCGTATCAGTCGTACAGCTTCCGAATGATGAGATGAAGGGACGAATTATCGGACGTGAGGGAAGAAATATTCGTACACTGGAGACTCTGACGGGCGTGGAACTGATCATCGACGATACGCCGGAGGCAGTTGTCCTGTCTGGCTTCGATCCAATCCGGAGAGAGGTAGCGCGTATTGCACTGGAACGTCTGATTGTGGATGGACGGATTCATCCAGCCAGAATCGAAGAGATGGTAGAGAAGGCACAGAAAGAAGTGGAAAACATGATGCGCGAGGAGGGCGAAGCGGCTCTTCTGGAAGTTGGCATTCATGGTATCCATCCGGAACTTGTCAAGCTGCTTGGTAAGATGAAATTCCGGACAAGCTACGGTCAGAATGCATTGAAGCATTCGATTGAGGTTGCACAGTTAGCCGGACTTCTGGCGGCTGAGGTGGGCGTCGATGTACGGACCGCCAAACGTGCAGGTTTATTACATGATATTGGAAAGGCAGTCGATCACGAGCAGGAGGGAACCCACGTAGAACTGGGTGTGGCGCTCTGTAAGAAGTACAAAGAGTCCGCAACCGTTATCAATGCAGTGGAAGCCCATCACGGCGATGTAGAGCCACAGAGCTTGATTGCATGTCTGGTACAGGCAGCTGATACGATTTCAGCGGCACGTCCAGGTGCGAGACGAGAGACTCTGGAAACATATACCAACCGTCTGAAACAGCTGGAGGATATCACGAACTCCTATAAGGGTGTTGATAAATCCTACGCAATTCAGGCAGGTCGCGAGGTGCGTATCATGGTTGTACCGGAACAGGTCAGCGACGATGATATGGTTCTGATGGCGAGAGAGATTTCAAAGCGGATTCAGGAAGAGTTACAGTATCCGGGACAGATCAAGGTCAATGTAATCCGTGAATCGAGAGTTACCGAGTACGCCAAATAAAACCCGGCAGCAGGGCTGCATGGAGTAAACTTGAGCATGAAAATAAAAGTCTTATGGATGAAGATACATTACATTCATAAGACTTTTTTGTTTCATGGGAAATTGCGTCCTATGAAACAAAAAAACGCTCCGCGAGGATGCGCGCTCGCGCGAAGCAGAAACATGTCGCAAGCGACCGCGCGAGACGCCAGAATGTGCCAAGGCACATTCTTTACATCTTTTTTGAGAGAGAAAGAAATACAGAAAAATACAGGTTTTTTTCATGAAGCGGAAAACGGAAACTCTGTTTTTTGGACAGACTGAAAATTTGCATGAGCAGGGTAAAATAAAGGGTCGTGAGCGTGAAGGCAGGCGGAGAAATTTTGCTTGCAAACTGTCCAAAAGACGAGTATTATAGCATGATAGAGTTGAAAATAGTGATTATTTAGCAGCTTCATGCATTTATTGTGGCGTAATGGTAAGAAGATTGAACCGTTACCAAGATGCTGAATAGAAAGCCAGATGTGGCTGTTGGAAAGAGCAGCTGCAGTCAGACAACAAATGGAGGATCATCCGGCAGGGAAGTGCCGGATGGCAGATGGAGGGAGACAAAGATTATGGCGAAAATTGGTTTTATCGGAATGGGAAATATCGGCTATGCGATCATGCGAAGCCTGCTGAACAAATATAAAACGGAAGACATCACTTTTACGGATCTGAACCGCCGGAGAGTGGCACAGATAGAGAAAGAGACAGGTGTCAAGGCGGTTGACACAAACCAGGATTGTGCGGAAAATGCAAAATATATCGTATTAGCTATAAAACCGCAGTTTTATGACAATGTACTGGCAGATATCAAGGACCATGTAACGAAAGAAAATATTATTATTTCGATTGCACCGGGTATCACGATTGACAGTGTCAACGAGAAGCTGGGCGGTGACCGCCGTATCGTGCGTGCGATGCCGAACACGCCGGCGCTGATCGGCGAGGGTATGACAGGTGTCTGCTACGACAAGAAGCTGTTTGAAGAGACAGAAAAGCAGATGATCAGCAATTTCTTTGAATCTTTTGGTATGATGGAGATCGTTCCGGAATATATGATGAATGCGGTTGTATGTATCAGTTCCAGTGCACCGGCATACATCTATATGTTCATTGAGGCGCTGGCAGATGCGGGCGTTAAGTACGGCATGCCGCGAGATGTGGCTTACCGGATGGCGGCGCAGGGCGTTGTCGGCAGTGCGAAGATGGTACTCGAGACCGGCAAGCATCCGGGCGCACTCAAAGATGATGTCTGCTCGCCGGGCGGCACGACGATCTATGCGGTCAGCGTCCTGGAGGAGTATGGTTTGCGGAATGCGGTTATCAAGGCATGTGACGCATGCTATGAGAAGTGCATCGACCTGAAATAGTGAAAAAATGTTGAAAAAGAACCCAGAAGGAACCTGGATATAAGGGTGAGGAAATATGGAACAGAAAGTAGAAAATCAGGCATCGCTGGAGTCCGTGCCGGTCAAACGCCTGAAACGAGAGTTAAAATATCAGGGAACCATCTTGAAAATGTACGAAGATACCGTCGAGGTAAACGGACATCAGGCAAAATGGGATTTTATCCATCATGACGGCGCGGCAGCGGTGCTTCCGGTTACGGAGGATGGAAAGATTCTCATGGTGCGTCAGTATCGCAATGCGCTGGACCGCTATACACTGGAGATTCCGGCTGGTAAGCTGGATTCGCCGGATGAGGCGAAGATTGACTGCGCGTACCGCGAGCTGGAGGAGGAGACGGGCTACCGTTGTGACCATCTGGAATATCTGATGAGCGTCAACACAACGATCGCGTTCTGTGATGAGGCGCTGGATATTTTTCTGGCACGCGATCTCAAGAAAACCCATCAGCATCTTGACCCGGACGAGGAGATTGAGGTAGAGGCGTGGGAACTTTCCGACCTTTTGAAACGGATCTACGCAGGAGAACTGACGGATGGAAAGACTGTGTCCGCGATTCTGGCGTATGCCTGCAAAGCAGGACAGAAGTAAAAATAAGGATCAGCGAAGCACTGTAAGCATCTGTGATGAAATAAATATATGGATTAAACGCTGAAAGACGCATGAAGCTAACAGCATATAGAGGCAGATATAAAGGCATATTATAAAAAACACTGAATACAGATAAGGTAACAAAGGAATAGGCAGGGATTGCATGTGAAAAGGAGATTCCGGCTTCCGGCTTTAAGTACCTGGGATGTATCAGTGTTTTTTTGGATCCTTGGGATTGTATTGGGGACGATAGCAGCCGTTTGTTTTCAAATTTCGTCCGGGAGAGGACATGCCGGGCTGGAAAGTGTTCTGGCAGCGAGGCTTGGACAAGAAATTGGAGATCCATCGGGTGCCGGGTGGCATCTAAACGCCGGAATGAAGGCAGCCAGCCGGGGAACTTTGTTTTTTCAGGTCTGGCTGCAGCGGTCAGGGATGGCGCTGATGCTGTGGCTGGCAGGTATGACGCCGGTCGCATGCCTGGCTGCGTGGGGTGCTTGTCTCGTCTTAGGTCTGGAGCAGGCATGGCTGCTGGCAGGATTTACTGGCTGGGGCGGTTTTTGGGGACTGCCTGTATTTGTGGCGACGTTATTTCCACAGGTGGTGTTTTATATTCCTGTGTTCTGGCTGCTTCTTTCTTGGGCGCTTGCAAAGGAGAGGCGGATACGGACGGCTGGATTTTTAATCCTTTTATTGGTGCTGGGGATGGGAACTGCGCTGGAAGTGTGGCTGAATCCTGGTTTTGTATCATTACTGGTCTCACACTGCCCATTTTAATGGGGCTGTCCGAATAAAAATATAATTCAAAATTTACAACATATGGGGGTAAAAAAAGTGGACGCACCATATGTTGTATTTTTATGTAAATCAGTCGAAAAATGTAGGAAAAGTGGGGAAAATTATGTTTGATTTTATGGGAAAATGTAGATATAATGATACCTGCGGACGATAAAAGCCCTGTTTGTGGAGAAGAAGGTAAGTTGCAGATAGGGTGAGAAAACCTCAGGAGAATGGATGGTTTGGATGGAGAAATCGATAGGATTGTCGCGGAACGATATTTGCCCTGTAGGCTGGGGCTTTGGCAGAAAATGCCGTGAATAAAAGAATGGCGGAAATGGTTACGAGAATAGATTGGGGAAGTATGAGAGGGGAAGTAGACAGATTTGAACAGTACCTGCGGGAGGTAAAACAGGCATCGGAAAATACCGTACAGTCATATCGGAGAGATCTGATGCAGATGATTACTTATCTGGAGGAGAAAGAGATCCGGGAGGCGGCGAAGGTGACAAAGACCAGCCTGCATGGATATATTCTTCATATGGAAGAGCAGGGAAAGGCGGCTACCACCATTTCGCGGATGATGGCGGCGATGAAAGCGTTTTTTAATTATGAATGTATGCAGGCATGCATCCGGCGGAACCCGGCGGAAAGTCTGCATGCGCCGAAAGTGGAGAAAAAGGCGCCGGTGGTCCTGAGTGTCGATCAGGTATCAGCGCTTCTGGCACAGCCATCCGGGCAGACACCGAAGGAGATTCGGGACAAGGCGATGCTGGCTCTTTTATATGCGACCGGAATCCGGGTGTCAGAGCTTATAGGGATCCAGATGGAAGATATCAATATGAACATTGGATTTCTGGTCTGTCGCGACGGGGAGAGGGAGCGGACGATCCCATTTGGACGTTCGGCGAAAGCAGCGCTGGAGGAGTATTTGGAACATGCGAGAAACGAGCTGCTGCGTGGAAAGGGATCGGACTATTTCTTTGTCAACTGTACAGGCGGCGCGATGAGCCGGCAGGGATTCTGGAAGATTATCAAATATTACGGTGAGAAAGCCGGGATTGAGGAAGATATCACGCCGCACACGCTGCGCCATTCCTTTGCGGCGCACCTGATTGCGAGAGGTGCAGACATGCGGGCGGTTCAGACGATTCTTGGACATTCGGATATGGCGACGACGCAGATGTATGCGGCGTACCGGGAAGATTGAAAAATATCATATAAATTATAAAAATAAAGCACCTGTTTTGTGAAAGACTTGACAAAACAGGTGCTTTATTATGCGCTTTAGTGGTTTAAAGTGCAAACGTTTAACGCAGATGAGGAAATGTGAAGGAGAAAGACAATGGAGCAAGTACATTTAAAGTACGGAACGTCGGCGGTCGATTTTGAGGTTGACGGAGCGAAGAGTGTAAAATACCTGTATGAAAATAAGATGCGGGTCATTGAAGATATAAAAGCAGAATTTCTGCATTGTGTGACGGATGGTGTGATTGGCACGAAGCCGTTAAAGGAATTGATTGCACCGACCGATCCGGTTACGATCGTGATCAGTGATATGACGCGTTTCTGGATGCGTCAGGACGTGATCTGCGAGCTTCTGGTAAAATATCTGCACGATGAGATGGGCGTGGGATATGACCAGATTGCGGTTGTGGTTGCACTGGGAACACACCGCAAGAATACGGCGGAGGACCGCAGAAAACTTGCAAGCGAGTTTGTCTACGACCATGTAGCGAGCGTGACTGACCATGACTGTGATGCGTCGGATCTGGTATACATCGGTACGACGTCCTTCGGAACGCGTGTATCGGTCAATCCGCTGGCAGTCGGCAGAAAGGTCATCTGCATCGGCGGTACGGTGCACCATCTGATGGCAGGCTACGGCGGCGGAAGAAAGAGCATCGTTCCAGGTATTGCTTCCCGTGAGACGATCCGCATGAACCATGAGCGTGCGTTGGATCCGGAGAAACCGATGACGGATGTGCGTGTCGGCAGCGGTTTGGTGGAGAACAACCCGATCAATCTGGATATGCGCGAGGCAGGTGCCATGGTGCATGTTACGTTCGGTATCAATATCGTGGTAGATACGTCTTCCCGCCACAGCGGTTTATTCTGTGGTGAGTTTGACAAGGCATGGCAGGCAAGCTGCAGTTATGTACAGAAGGGATACGGACTGCCGATCGACTATCAGGCAGATGTCGTAATTGCAAGCTGCGGCGGTTTCCCGAAGGATCTGAATTTTTATCAGTCCACCAAGACGCTGTTTAACGCATCGAGAGCGGTCAAAGAGGGCGGTACACTCATTATGCTGGCGGAATGCCCGGAGGGAAGCGGTTCCAAGGATTTCTTCGACTGGATTAAGCCTTTCTCTAAGGGATGCCTGGATGAGGCACTGCGTGCGTCTTTCACCATCGGTGGCTATATTTTCTACGTAGCCTGCGAGTCCATCCGTCGTTCGAAGACGCTGCTTCTGTCTTCCATGGAGCCGGAGCTGGTTCGGGATATGGGCGTAAGATCGTTTAAAGATATGAAGGATCTGCTGGCAGAGGTAGACTTTAACGGAAAAGATGTATATGTAATTCCGTACGGCGGAAGCGTGCTCCCGCAGACAAAGGAAGCCTACGAGCGTATTTGCCGCGAGGCAGAGGAAAATGGAGGCGCGAAGTAATGAATATTCCGCTGCTAATTGTTATTTTATAGGTGCTTCTGCTGTTTGGCATCAGTATCTATGTGTCTTACAGCCAGAAAAAGGATTCAGAGAACTTCCTTTTATATAAAGGAAAAAATAATGCGTTTGTCGTGGCAGCTAGTATCGCGGGTCTGGCGATCGGCGGCGCTTCGACGATCGGTATCGCGGAGAACGCTTTTACCGTGGGGCTGTCGGCAGGCTGGTATGATACAGCATGGGCGATCGGCGCGGTTGTTTCTTCTATGCTGGCAGTCCGTTACCTGCGTAGAAGCCAGTACACGACCATCAGCGGTCTTGTAAGGGACCTCTATGGCACAAAGACGAAAATAGAAGAGCCAAAAATAGAAGAGTTTAAAGTAAAAAAGAACGTCAAACCCAAGCGAAAAACTTAGAATTTGACGTTCTTTTTGCATATTTATATTCGATTCGATGCTACTCAACCGTCCCGGCGTCTTTGATATAGGAAATGAAACTCTTCTTGATCGAGGTCACGATTTCTTTGCATTGTGTATATTCTTCGCTGTCGCTGGCATACTGCTCGTCGTAGTGCGGATCCAGAATGAAGATCTTGTTGCCGCAGAAGCCTAAGATGGTGCAGCCGTTTAAATCGCGGTAATGCGTGTCCTCAAATGCGAGAATGCGGAAGAGAAGTCCGCCTCCGTTGGCTTCATAGGCTGTTTTTTCATATACCTCGTAGGAATCCCCGCTCGGAACCATGATGAGTCTCGAAAATGCCTGGGATGGAAGTTTGAATGAAAAATCGTCGGTAATTACTTTGGAGCCGGTCAGCTCGATGGAGAGGTTGTCCGGGTCCTCCTGAGAAAAACTCACAACCTGTGCGGAATAATCAGCTGCATAAGACGGCGTCACGTAGAGAGCCGCAGCCAGAGCCGCGCAGAGGAATAATTTTGATTTCATCCTGAGATCTCCTTTTAGTCTGTCTTTTTGTTCCCCTATATAGAAGATAGGCTATGGAATCCATAGCCTATCTTAAACTCCATATAAATTTATTATAGCACAGACGTCTTTAAAAGTCAGCTGGAAATTTTATCCAAAATCATCCAATTCTCGAATCTTTTTTCCCTTCTGACAGGTTCTTCTGTGCGGTGGAAAGCATCAGTTTGATACGATTCAACTGATTGACTTCACTGGCACCCGGATCGTAGTCTACGGCGATGATATTCGCCTCTGGATGGCTGGCGCGCAGTTCCTTGATGACGCCTTTTCCGACGATGTGGTTCGGCAGGCAGCCGAACGGCTGGGTGCAGATGATGTTCGTCGTGCCGCTGTGAATCAGTTCCAGCATCTCGCCGGTCAGGAACCATCCCTCGCCGGTCTGATTGCCGAGGGAAACGTAATGCTTCGCCATCGACGCCAGATCCTGAATCCGTGCAGGCGGAAGGAAATGTGTGCTGCGTTCCAGTTCGCGGCGGCAGGTGCGGCGGAAATACTCCAGCAGGGAGATTCCCATGTTGCACAGGTGTGCGGTGGAACGTTTGCCGCCCAGATTGTCGGCTTTGAAGTTGCTGTTGTAGAAGCAGTAAAGCAGGAAATCAAGCAGATCCGGCATTACAGCCTCGGCACCCTCGGCTTCCAGAAGCTCTACCACGTGGTTGTTTGCTAACGGGGAGAATTTTACCAGGATCTCGCCGACAATGCCAACCCTCGGTTTTTGGACATTGCGTCTTGGAAGTTCGTCGAAGTCATGAACAATACCGCGGATGTTGCGGTTAAACTCTGCCATGGATAAAGAACGTTTCTGCAGTGATTTGATGCAGATTGCTTTCCATTTCTCATGCAGGGCGTTGGCGGAGCCGGCTTTTGCTTCGTATGGGCGGGTCGCATAGAGAACACGCATGAAGAGGTCGCCGTAGACAACCGCCTGCATTGCTTTGGTAAGAAGCGGCAGGGTGATTTTAAAGCCCGGATTCGTCTCCATGCCGTTGGCATTTAACGAGATAACCGGAATCTGCGGCATACCGGCGCGCTCTAAGGCACGGCGGATAAAGCCGATATAGTTGGAAGCACGGCAGCCGCCGCCGGTCTGGCTCATGATAACGGCTGTGTGCTCTAAGTCGTATTTGCCGGAGAGCAGCGCATCCATGATCTGACCAACCACGATCAGGGACGGGTAGCAGGCGTCGTTGTTGACGTACTTAAGTCCTGTGTCGACAGCGGTACGGTCGGAGTTCTGCAGTACCTCCAGGTTGTAACCACAGCTTCGGACTGCCGGTTCGATGAGGTCGAAATGGATCGGCGACATCTGCGGGCAGAGGATTGTGTAGTTTTTCTTCATTTCCTTCGTGAAATAAACACGGCTGTATGCGCTGGAAACGATCGGTTTATGGTAGTGGCGCATCTCGCGCACACGGATTGCGGCGATCAGGGAGCGCACACGGATACGTGCGGCGCCGAGGTTGTTGACCTCGTCGATCTTGAGCAGCGTATAAATTTTGCCGGAGCGGGTCAGAATATCATTGACCTGATCAGTAGTAACTGCGTCCAGACCGCATCCGAAGGAGTTGAGCTGGATCAGATCCAGGTTTGGCTGTGTCTTCACATAGGAAGCTGCCTCGTAGAGGCGGGAGTGGTACATCCACTGGTCGGTGACGATCAGCGGACGGTCAACGCGTCCTAAATGGGAGACGGAGTCCTCGGTCAGCACGGCAAAACCGTAGGAAGTGATGAGTTCCGGAATGCCATGGTTGATCTCCGGATCTACATGGTACGGTCTGCCTGCCAGCACGATGCCGTGGTGTCCGGTTTCTTTTAACCAGGCGATGACTTCCTCGCCCTTCTTTTCCATATCCTGACGGGAGGCGATGAGTTCCTGCCATGCCTTGTGAGCGGCGGCGCGGATCTCTTTCTCCGGGATCGACTGATCCCTGGTAAATTCTTCGACCAGACGTTTTGTCAGGATTTCCTCATTTGTAAATGCCATAAACGGATTCCGGAAATGTACCTTGTGATCCGTCAGGGATTCTACGTTGTTTTTGATGTTTTCCGCGTAGGATGTGACCATCGGGCAGTTGTAGTGATTTCCCGCTTCCGGGGTTTCGTTGCGCTCGTAAGGAACGCACGGATAGAAAATGTAGGTCAGTCCCTGGCGGATCAGCCATTCGATATGACCGTGCGCGAGTTTTGCCGGGTAGCACTCGGATTCGCTCGGGATTGATTCAATACCAAGTTCGTAGATCTGTCTTGTCGATTTCGGGGACAGAACGGTGCGGTACCCCAGTTCCCTGAAGAAGACTGCCCAGAACGGATAGTTTTCATACATATTCAGGACACGTGGGATGCCGACGGTACCGCGCGGCGCCAGATCGGCGGTCAGCGGTTCATAATCGAACATACGGTGGTATTTATAGTCGAATAAGTTCGGAATGTCTTTTTTCTGTTTGTTGCCGCCCAGTCCGCGCTCACAGCGGTTTCCGGTCACGAACTGACGTCCGCCATCGAAACGGTTGATCGTCAGGACGCAGTGGTTTGTACAACCCTGGCAGCGTGCCATCGTCGTCTTGTAGGTCAGGCTTAAGATCTTGTCGATCGGCAGCATCGTGGTCGTCTTGGAAGCATCGTAGCGCTCACGGGCAATCAGAGCCGCGCCGTAGGCACCCATGATACCGGCAATGTCCGGGCGGACTGCCTCACAGCCGGAGATCTTCTCAAAACTGCGGAGAACCGCATCGTTATAGAAGGTACCGCCCTGTACGACCACGTGTTTTCCGAGATCGGAGGCGTTGGTAATCTTGATACCTTAAACAGGGCGTTTTTGATGACGGAGTAAGCCAGCCCGGCAGAAATATCTGCGACGGAAGCGCCCTCTTTCTGCGCCTGTTTGACGTTAGAGTTCATGAAAACAGTACAGCGGGTACCGAGGTCGGTCGGATTTTTGGCAAAGAGTGCCTCCTTGGCAAAATCCTGTACGCTGTAATTTAAGGATTTAGCAAATGTCTCGATAAAGGAGCCGCAGCCGGACGAACAAGCTTCGTTGAGCTGTACGCTGTCTACGGTGCCGTCCTTGATCTTGATGCATTTCATATCTTGACCGCCGATATCAAGGATGCAGTCTACATCCGGCTCAAATGCCGCCGCTGCGTAGTAGTGGGAGATCGTCTCGACCTCGCCCTCATCCAGCATCAGGGCAGATTTTAAGAGCGCTTCACCGTAACCGGTGGAGCAGGAATAAGCGATCTGTGCTTTCTCAGGAAGCTGGTCGTGGATCTCCTGCATCGCGCGGATCGCCGTCGCCAGCGGGCTGCCGTTGTTGTTGCTGTAGAAGCGGTATAGAAGAGAGCCGTCCTCGCCGACAAGCGCCACCTTGGTTGTGGTGGAACCGGCGTCAATGCCGAGGTAGCAGTTGCCTTCGTAGGTCGCTAAATCACCTTTTTTGACGTCATGACTTGCATGGCGGGTTCTGAATTTTTCATAGTCAGCTTCATCAGTAAAGAGGGGTTCCATCCGCTTTACCTCGAAATCCATCTTGATGCCGTGGGAAAGCCGTTCGATTAGATCGTGCAGGCTGGCAGTTGTCTTCGGATCAGAGTTCATCGCCGCGCCGATCGCCGCAAACAGATGCGAGTGATCCGGGGCAATGATCTGGTCCGCCCCCAGATTCAGGGTGCGGATAAATGCCGCGCGCAGCTCCGAGAGGAAATGAAGCGGTCCACCGAGAAACGCAACATTGCCGCGGATCGGCTTGCCGCATGCCAGACCGCTGATGGTCTGGTTGACAACCGCCTGGAAAATGGAGGCGGACAGATCCTCTTTGGTTGCGCCTTCGTTGATGAGAGGCTGGATATCCGTCTTGGCGAAAACGCCGCAGCGCGCCGCGATCGGATAGATTGCCTTGTAATTTTTCGCGTACTCATTAAGACCGGATGCGTCCGTCTGAAGCAGCGAAGCCATCTGATCAATAAAAGAGCCGGTGCCTCCGGCGCAGATTCCGTTCATACGCTGGTCGATGCCGCCGGTAAAATAAATAATTTTCGCATCCTCGCCGCCAAGCTCGATGGCAACGTCGGTCTGCGGGGCATAATCCTTCAGGGATGTGGCAACCGCCACAACCTCCTGGACAAATGGAATGCCCAGATGCTTAGAAAGTGTTAAACCGCCAGAACCAGTGATGACCGGCTCAACGGTCAGTGCGCCAAGTTTCTCTTCACCCTCACGGAGCAGGTCCGCGAGCGTCTCCTGTATGTTTGCAAAATGACGTTTATAATCGGCGAAAAGAAGCTTACCGCCGTCTTCAATAATAGATACTTTAACCGTTGTGGAACCGATGTCGATTCCTAATTTTTTACAGGAATTCATGTACAATCGGGGCAGTGCCCTTCCCTCCTTTGTATTACACATGTATTCGGCTATACTTTAACATAGAATAAGGAAGAAAACAATCGGTAGGGTGCGTTAAAAAGATGCTAAAAATGTGCAAAATTTGTTAATATCGCGCATAATGGGAGGAGGGTGTTCCTGTACAAGGAAAGGCATTTTCTGCGTGGAAAATACCGCTTTTTCTGAGTTGGAATGCAGCCGTTACCGATCGCAGGCAGGCACTTTTGGAACCGAATGTGCCGTAAGATAACGTGGTGGAAGCGAGAATATAATTTGACAAAGAATCCGCCGCTCTCTATAATGAAAGGAAAACGGCAAAGGATGTGAATTATGAATTTTTTTAGAAAATTAGAGCGCAAATTCGGCCGGTTTGCGATCCCGAATCTGATGTACTATATCATCATGATGTATGCGGCTGGATTTGTGATGAGCCTGTTTAATCCGTATTTTTACGTGCAGTATCTGGCGCTTGATGCAGCGGCGATCCTGCGGGGACAGGTATGGAGAATCGTGACCTTTCTCGTATGCCCGCCTCAGTCGGGCGTCCTCTTTGCGCTGCTCGCGATGTATCTCTATTATTCGATTGGATCGACGCTGGAGCGCGTGTGGGGAACCTTCCGATTTAATATGTTTTTCTTTATGGGCGTGCTGGGACACATCATTGCGGCATTCCTGGTGTATGGTGTGACCGGCTTTTCGGTGCCGATGTCCCCGTATTACTTAAATGAATCGCTGTTTCTGGCGTTTGCCTGCACTTTCCCGGAGATGCAGTTCCTTCTGATTTTTATTCCGATCCGGGCGAAATACCTCGGAATGATGTATGGAGCGCTTCTGGTCTACAGTTTCTTAACGGGTGGCATTATCGCGAAAATTGAGATTGTTGTTTCGATGCTCAATTTTATCATTTTCTTCCTGATGACGCGTAACTACCGGAAGATCAGCCCGAAAGAGGCGGTCCGCAAGCAGAAGTTCAAAAACGAGATGCAGAAAGCGCAGATTCAGAAAATTTCGCTGACGCATCATAAATGTGCAGTCTGCGGACGCACCGAGAAGGATGATCCGAACCTGGAATTCCGCTATTGTTCGAAGTGTGCGGGAAATCTGGAATATTGCATGGATCATCTGTATACGCATAAACACGTGACCGAAGAAGAATTGAAAGATTCTAAATAGAACCAAGCGGTGGATTGTTTTTTTAGCAGGGGATTTAAATAGGTTGGATGAAGCATACAAAAGAGGTTATAAATGATTCACTGATGGGAAAAATCTCGATAAATGACAGAATATGAGGAGGAATAACGGCATGAAAAAGACAAAGATTGTCTGCACAATGGGACCAAACACCGATAACCGGGAGATTATGAAGGAGTTGGCGTTAAATGGCATGGATGTCGCACGTTTTAACTTTTCGCATGGCGATCATGCGGAGCATAGACATCGTTTGGAGATTCTGGAAAGTGTGCGCGAGGAGCTGGGGATTCCGATCGCATCGCTTCTGGATACCAAGGGACCGGAAATCCGTACCGGCAAATTAAAAGATGGAAAGAAAGTGACGCTGAAAGAGGGCGATCTGTATACTCTGACGACCGAGGAGATTGTGGGGGATGAGACACGCGGCTACATCAACTATGCGGGGCTGGCGGAGGATGTAAAGCCGGGCGACCGCATTTTGATCGATGATGGCCTGATTGAGCTGCACGTGCGGGAGGTCAATGGAACAGACATCGTCTGCCGGATTGAAAATGGCGGCGAGCTGGGCGAGAAGAAGGGTGTCAATGTACCGGGAGTACGGGTCAAGCTTCCGGCGCTGACCGATAAAGATAAGGAAGACATTCGTTTCGGCGTGGATGCAGGCTTTGATTTTGTGGCGGCTTCGTTCGTCCGCAATGCCGATGCGATCCGCGAGATCCGGGAGATTCTGGATGAAAAAGGTTCTGCTATGCAAATTATCGCGAAAATCGAGAATGAAGAAGGAATTGAAAATATTGATTCCATCATTGAGGCGAGCGACGGCATCATGGTAGCCCGGGGCGATATGGGCGTGGAGATACCGGCAGAGAAGGTTCCGCACATTCAGAAGATGATCATCCGCAAGTGTAACTTAGCGTGCAAGGTCGTTATCACGGCGACCCAGATGCTCGATTCAATGATCCGCAACCCGCGACCAACGCGTGCCGAGGTATCGGATGTGGCGAATGCAGTGTATGAGGGAACCGATGCGGTCATGCTGTCCGGCGAGACGGCGATGGGAAGTTACCCGATCGAGGCAGTCCGCATGATGAGCCAGATCGCCGAGGAGTCGGAGAAATATCTGGATTATATGTTCTACCAGAGAAGAAAGGTATCGGCGGAAAATCTTCGAAATATATCTAATACGGTATGTTATTCGTCCGTAGCGACCGCCTCCGATCTGGAAGCGCCGGTCATTGTGGCGCCGAGTGTCAGCGGATTTACGACGAGAATGCTTTCGAAATGGCGTCCGAAAGCATTGATTGCAGGACTTTCCCCGAGCATGACGGCTGTCCGCCAGATGCAGCTCTACTGGGGTGTTAAGCCATTCCATGCAAAACGCGCCGAATCGACGGATGCGCTCTTATTTGCATCGGTGGAATTGCTGAAAGAGAAAGGTATCGTCAAAGAGGGTGAGATTGTGGTTGCAACCGCGGGTGTGGTGACACGTGCCAACCGCCATGAACCGGTAGCTGATACGAATATTATGCGTGTAATGGTGGTAGAGTAGAAACTGGATTCTGCGCCTGAATCTGTGACCGGTTCATAGATGTATCTGGAAAATGATTCAATTTGTCCGGAGTTTGTGTCCTGGCGGAGAAAAGGAGAAAAATACCAGTTACTGTTCACAGGTAGGCACTTTTGGAACCGAAAGTGCCGTAAGAAAACGTGGTGGCAGCAGGAATTTGCCGTATTTAAATGCGAAGCCACGGCAAATTCCGTTACTGGGCACGTATGCGTGAACAGTAACAAATACCGCCCATTTGTGGGCGTTTTTCGGGAAATCAGTTGATAAAACACGGTTTTTGGTGTATAAATAGTAGCAGGACAAAGGAGTCTGGGCGTGCCGGGAGTAGTGTATGTTCCCGGTAGTCCAGACTTTTTAGTTTTATATGTAGATTTTAGTTCGGAGGATGTAAAAGTGGAGAAGAAACCATTTGTAACACGGGAGCAGCTGGAGGAGATCAAGAAAACATACCCGACACCGTTCCACCTGTATGATGAAAAGGGAATCCGCGAGAATGGCGAGCGCCTGATGCGTGCATTTTCCTGGAACAAGGGATTCAGAGAGTATTTTGCTGTAAAGGCAACACCGAACCCATTTGTAATTGATATTTTAAAGAAACTTGGATGCGGCGTGGACTGCTCTTCGCTGACAGAGCTTATGATGGCAAAGGCGATGAAGTACGATGGCGAGAAGATCATGTTCTCCTCCAACGATACACCGCCGGAGGAATTCAAGATGGCTGCCGAGCTGGGCGCGATCATCAACCTTGATGATTTTACGCACATTGATTTCCTGGAGAAGACGATCGGTTATATTCCGGAGACGATCAGCTGCCGTTACAATCCGGGCGGACTGTTCAAGATCAGCAATGATATCATGGACAACCCAGGCGATGCGAAATACGGTATGACAACCGAGCAGTTATTTGAGGCATTCAAGGTGTTGAAAGCAAAAGGTGCGAAACATTTCGGTATCCATGCTTTCCTTGCAAGCAATACGGTTACAAATGAGTATTATCCGATGCTTGCGAAGGTATTATTTGAGGTGGCGGTCAAGCTGAAAGAAGAGACCGGCGCAGATATTAAATTTATCAACCTGTCTGGTGGCGTTGGCATTCCTTACCGCCCGGATCAGGAGCCGAACGATATCTTTGCAATCGGCGAGGGCGTCCGCAAGGTTTATGAGGAAGTTCTGGTTCCGGCTGGCATGGGCGATGTAGCGCTTTATACAGAGATGGGACGTTTCATGCTGGCGCCGTATGGCTGCCTTGTGACAACGGCAATCCATGAGAAACACACCTACAAAGAGTATATCGGTGTGGACGCGTGTGCAGTCAACCTGATGCGCCCGGCGATGTACGGCGCATACCATCACATCACGGTCATGGGAAAAGAGAACGAGCCGTGCGACCACAAATACGATGTAACCGGTTCCCTGTGCGAGAACAATGATAAATTTGCGATTGACCGGATGCTTCCGAAGATTGATATGGGCGATATCCTTGTCATCCATGATACCGGCGCACATGGTTTTTCGATGGGCTACAACTACAACGGAAAGCTGCGTTCGGCTGAACTGCTCCTGAAAGAGGATGGTTCCGTGGAGATGATCCGCCGGGCAGAGACACCGAAGGATTATTTTGCGACCTTTGATTTCTGTGATCTGTTTAAGAATATTTAGTCCATAAAAAATTGAAAAAGAACGGATTCTGTACAAGATGTGACAGAGTCCGTTCTTTTTATGCCATATTTTATCGAAAGCATTGACTTTTTTGTTCTTTCCTCTATACTTATCATATAACGTAATGACATTATATAACATAATGCTGCAAAAAGGAGGAAGTAGTATATGATTAAGAACACGGTGATTAACGCAGAGCTTGGATATGCATTAGCCACGGCCCGCCATAAGGATGCAATTGTGATTTGTGATGCTAATATGCCGATTCCGGATGGCTGCAATGTAATTGATGTGTCACTGATAAGAGGAGTTCCAACCCTTGAACAGACGATGTGCGCAATCATGAACGACCTGGTGGCAGAGCGTTACGAAGTGTTTGAGTTAATGCCCCAGTATAATGATGCTATGTATCAAAAGATTCAGTCGCTGCTGCCGCAGCTGCCTGGCGGAACCATCAGCCAGGATCGCTTAACGGAAACGATGCAGAAGGCCAAAGTCGTAGTGCGTACCGGTGATTTTGGCAGCTGCTGTACGATGGTATTATATTCAGCCTCCGGAATGGATAAATATGTAAAACAATATGACTGTTCTTTTTCACTGGAGAAGTAAGATAGGAGGACCATATGGCAGAAAAAAAATATACCCGGATTGTGGTAGAAGAAAATAATGAGCATGGTTTTGATTCCTATCGCGTACCGGGAATCGTGACAGCCTCCAATGGGGATTTGCTCCTGACCTATGAAGGAAGAAAAGGTGGAGGAAACAGCCGAACTCTGTTTTTAAGAAGATATCGCATGATAGGTGAAACGATAGAGCCAATCGGCGAGCGGGTTACGATGGTTTCTCCCAAAGACGATGAGCTGATTCATAATCCCTTGTTAATAGCAGCAGCGGAGGGAAAGCTCTATTTTTTCTGGTGTCAGGATTATAAGAGATTATTTTTGAAAGAAAGCGATGATAATGGTGTTTCATTTGGAACGGAAAGGGAGTTGACATCCCTGATTGACGGATTCCGGAAAGAATGGCCGGTTACATTGTGGGCGATTGCACCTGGTCATGGAATAAGCAAAAAAGATGGGACACTGATACTTCCATTGTGGCTGAGCCGTGGGGAAAATGCCCATCTCCCAGCTTGTTTTGCATGTCTATCCAGTCAGGATCAAGGAAAAACATGGAGATGCAGCAGTGTAGTTCCGGCGGGAAACGGGGTTGGCGATCCCACAGAAAGCTCCGTGGCAGAACGGAGTGATGGAACACTGCTTGCAACCATGCGCCATGAAATTCCGGGAGTCAGAAGAAGAGCTTTTTGTGAAAGCAAAAAAGAGATAGATGGGGAAGATACTATACGCTGGGGAGAACCCTGGTTAAATCAAGAACTTCCGGATCCAATCTGTGGAGGCGCTCTTTTGTCACTGTCAGATGGGAAGATGGCTTTTGTTAATTGTGCCTATGGAGATGAACCGGCGCTGGAACGGCAGAAACAGGGAGAGTCTGTTCGCTGGAGTCTTGACGCTCGTCAGAAGCTCACGATTCGGCTTAGTAAAGATGATGGTGTTACATGGAACGATGGACTTATGATAGCAGAAGAAGGGGGAGCATCGGATCTTGCAGGAAAGGATGCGATTGCTTGCTTTTACGAGGAAGGCTGGCAGGATGGAAACTGTATTTTTAATCAGAGATTATCGCTGGCGGTTATTCCTTTGGTTTTGTTATGACTGGGGCGGGAAAAGATACATTAGTGAAAGGGAAAAGGAGCTGTACTGTTCTGTTTTTTTCGGCTTATTTTATTTATTATGCGGTCTATTGTGTCTTTTCGAGTTTCATCGTTTTGTTTTTAACAGAGCAGGGCTATAGCGCCACAGTCTGCGGAATTATTACCAGTTTGACATTTTTGGCCAATCTTTTGATGGAACCGGTGGGAGGCTATATAACAGATACATTTCTGCCCACCAGAAGATACCTTTTAGTTTGTATCGGTATCGTATCAATGGTGTGTGCTTTTTGCACAAAATTCATGAACCAGTCATGGCTGCTTCTGCCGGGGCTGGTTCTGGCAGCCGGATTGGCCTATCCCTTTAGTCAGCTGATGGATGCCTGGGTTAATTTAAGTAAGGAAAGTTATCCGGGATTGATATACAGCCGGATTCGTGCCGGTGGTTCCATTGGATTTGCAGTGATGTCAGTGATTGGAGGATTTTATTTCAAACACTGGGGATGGAATCGTTATTTTCAGATGCAGATTCTTTTATTTCTTATGATGATTCCATTTCTCATCCTGCTTCCGGATACCAGGCTTGGCAATCATCGAAAGAAAGGGGAGGCAGAGAAAAGTCTTTCGTTTGTTCAGGCGTTTCAGCAATTGGTAAAAAGCGTCGTTTTTTGTTTTGTTTAACAATAAGCACTCTTTATTGGTTCAGTCATCGGCCAGTTGGCAGCTTCCTGTCATTGATTATTGCGGAGCGTGGAGGAGATGCGGAATTATTTGGAAATGTTTGTGGAATAGGAGCTGCAGTAGAGTTTTTGAGTCTGCTTTTGTTAGCCTATATTGGAAAAAAGAAAACCTATCCGGCCCTCTGGGGGATGGCAGCAGCTTTGGGCACAAACCTGCTTCGTCCGATTTGCTTTCAGCTTTTTTCGGGTGAGTGGTCTCTTTATCTGGGGCAGATTCTTCAGTCCGTCAGTTTTGCCCTTTATATGAGTGCCAGCGTAGAGTGTTTTGCGGAAACATCGGATGAACGTCTGAAAAGCTTTAGTATTTCCATTGGTCTAACCATCAGCAGTGTGATCGGAACCGTATGTGCAAACATGGCAGGGGGGAAGCTGTGCGATCTGTTTTATCCGGAATTCTTGATTCTCTTTAGCTTTTTGTTGGGAAGCATGAACCTCCTATTTTTTATTCTTGTTTTTTTAAAAGAGAGGCTTGACAATAAAAAGATGCAGTGTTAGAATGAGAGACATCAAAAGATTATATAATGTTATAAGATGAAAGTGGAACTGCTCTCCAACGAAGGAGAGAGTTCCACTTTTTGCGTATAATAACGCAAATGAATCAAAAGTTGGCAAAATTTACAAAAAAGAAAGGAGAAAACCTATGATAATATAAAAAGCGACGATGAAAAATAAATTTATACTTGCAAAATGAATCAAAGTATGGTAAAAATAACATAACGATATATGATGTCTTTGAAGGCATTATAATATAAGGGGATCTGGACGAGTATTTGAATGGATAGGTCGGCCAGAGCAGAGAAAACCAGGAACCCCTTATAGCACATGACATTATATGATAGAAATTAATTTTAAAGGAAGGAGAGTACGTATTCGCAGCAGCGAAGCGCGGCAATTAGAGTATGAAGAAAAGTATCTATTCAATTGGTAAGGCTATGGATAAAGCGAATAGTGTGGTGGAAGTATTTACCGGATACATGATATTCGCTTTTATGGCACTATTGTTCCTTCAGGTATTGATGCGTTTTATATTTAAGCACCCTATATACGGAATTGATGAATGTGTAACAGCGTTGATGATATGGTCCATGTGTCTTGGATGGTGTACCGTTTATTGGGACAATGGTCATGCAGTTCTGGAGTTTATCATGAACCGTATGCCAAAGGCATTTCGCAGAGGAATGTTTACATTTACGAACTTTTTGATTGTTGTGATAAGCTGGGTTTATATTCCGGCATCCTGGCAGCTGTTTCAGATGCAGAAGAAGATGCCTCCCGTTGGAGGACTTCCTATCAGCAAGGGTTATTACTATGCATTGCCGGTTCTGGTGATGGGAGTGATTATGCTGGTAATGTCTGCATATAAGGCAATCGCATTTGTAATTACCGGAGATGAATCCATCTGTGTACCGGTAGAAAAGGAAGGAGGCGGTCTTCTTGACTAATCTGGATCCCTATTTAGCCGTCTATTTTATCACCTTTGTGGTATTAATTCTTCTGGAAGTACCGATTGCATACGCAATGCTGGCTTCAGCGTTTGAATTCATTGTATTTAACCATCAATCATTTGTTATGTTTGCACAGAAAACAGCAAACTCCCTGGCTGATTTCAACATGCTGGCATTACCGGCATTCCTCTTTGTAGGATGCTTTATGAATGAAGTGGGACTAACGGACCGACTATTTGGAATGTTTGAAAAATGGATCGGTCATCTCCCGGGAGGACTTGCACATGCCAATGTATTATCTTCCATGGTATTTGCCGGAATGTCCGGTTCCGCTCTGGCAGATGCCGGAGGACTTGGAACCATTGAGGTAAGTGCGATGTCAAAAGCCGGATACGATCCAGACTTCTCAGTAGCAGTAACGGCAGCATCCGCAGGTATCGGACCGATTATTCCGCCGTCCATCAACTTCGTTGTCTGGGCATTCTTAAGCCAGACCTCCACACTGGCTATGTTCCAGGCTGGTATGGGACCGGGTGTCCTGATGGGCGTGGCCATGATGATCTGGATTCCGATTGCAGTGAAAACCCAGCACATTGCCTGCCCGCGGGCACCGAAGGCATCCTGGGGCGAGCGATTCCACTCTCTGTATACATCACTTCCGGCACTGGGTGGCCCGGCTATCCTGGTACTTGGCATTATGACCGGTATCTTTACTCCTACAGAGTGTTCCGTTGTAGCAGCTATGTATTGCGTCATCCTGGCTATCTGCTTAAAACGTTTCAGCTTTAAGATGCTGACAAAGGCATTAAAGGATACATTAGCCAGCGCGGGTATGTCCATGTGTCTGTGTGCAACCGGTCTTGTATTTAACTGGGTAATTGTAACCAGTGGTCTGATTGGTTTTATGACAACTCTTCTGATGTCCTTAGGAAATAAAATCATCATTCTTTTAGTATTAAATGCAATGTTATTATTCCTGGGCTGCTTTATTGGTTCCATGCAGATTTTGATTATGGTGGCACCGCTTCTTATGAATCTGGCAACGGCTCTTGGTATGAGCTATGTTCAGATGGGTGTTATGGCCGTACTGAATGTAACACTTGGATTAATCACTCCGCCGATGGCACCAGCGTTGTTTGTAACAGCGAAGGCGACCGGTAATAAATTTGAAACTGCACTGAAATATACGGTACAGTTTCTGATCCCGATGTTTATTACACTGATGATTACAACATTCTGGGAGCCGCTGACCATGTTCCTTCCGAGACTGTTAGGATCCATGTAAGAGTAAGAGATTAAGATAGTATAAAGTACACAATTTAAGGAGGAAAGTTTATGAAGAAAAAAATTGCACTTGTCCTGACGGCAGCCATGGCAGTAGGCACATTAGCAGGCTGTGGATCGTCCACTGCACAGACAACCACATCGGAGCAGGCCTCCGCACAGACCACCGATAAGACTGAAGGAGGAGCTGATACAGTAGAAACAAAACCGGCTCCGGCTGGAGCTAAGGTTGTCAAATTCGGTAACTCCGGAGCCATCGGAGAGCCGGCACCGCAGTCCTGTGAAGAGTTCTGTGATCTGGTAAATGATAAGATCGGTGACAGATATTACTTTGAGTTTTATCCCGCAGAGCAGCTTGGCAATGAGACCACGATGCTGGAGAACCTTCAGGTAGGACTGCAGGAGGGCATGATGTGTGCCTTAGATACCCTGGCAACTTATGAATCTGATTTAAACATTCTTTCCATGGCATTTGCATTTAACAATTACGATTCCATGATTAATTACTTAAAGAGTGATGTGGCAGATCCAATCTGGGAGAGCCTGGATAATCAGGGAATTCACGTAGTAAACTTCGAATTCCAGAAGAATCCGCGTATCTTCTTTGCAAACAAAGAGATCAAGAGCCCGAAAGATATGGTTGGCATGAAATATCGTATTCCGAACCTTCCGATCTTTGAGAAAAATGCGAGAGCGATGGGAGCAACACCGGTTGTAGTTGCCTGGTCCGAATATCCATTTGCTTTAATGCAGGGCGTAGTTGACGGTGGTGAGTGTTCGAAAGACTCCTATCGTTCTGCAGGCCTCTATGAGTCTGCAAAATATGTAGCAGATGTGGATTACGCATATCCGGTTGAGCAGATCTGCTTCTCCACTCAGTTCTGGAACAGCTTATCGGAAGAAGATCAGAAAGTAATTTCTGATGCAGCAGCACAGGTAGCTTCTCATCATTCTGAAAGAACTCTCGACAAGTGGGAGGAAGATAAAGAGTGGTTAATTAACGAAGGCGGCGTAACATTCTGTGACATTGATCGCCAGGCATTTATTGATGCAGCAGAACCGTTAGGAAAAGAGCTTCAGGATGAAGGCTTCTTTACAACCAAGGATCTTTATGATCAGACTCGTCAGTTTAATAAATAAGTAAAATTTAAATTAAGAATAATGCTGCCGCTTGGGACAGAACTGCCAGGGAATGGCGGCCTCTTCCAGGCGGCCGCTTTTCGTTTCAAAACAAATTCAATCGATAAAAATACAGGAGGAAACAGAAAATGCTGAAAGTATTAGGTCTTGGAGATAATGTGTGTGATGTATATCTGCATACCGGAACCATGTATCCGGGTGGTCAGGCAGTAAATTTTGCGGTATATGCAAGAATGCTGGGAGCAGAATCGGATTTTATGGGAGTATTTGGAAAGGATGCAGTAGCGGATCACGTGCAGGCATCTTTAGATGCACACGGAGTCGGACACAGTCATTGCCGCATCTATGAAGGAGAAAATGGCTTTGCCAGAGTAACCCTTGTAGATGGAGATCGTGTATTTAAAGGAAGCAATAAAGGTGGTGTTCTGCAGCAGCATCCAATTTATCTGGAAAAAGAGGATTTGGAATATGCGGATGGTTTTAATTTGATTCATACAACCAACAATGGGTTTACCGATGGGCTGCTTCCAGCCCTGCATGGACTTTCTCCCTTGGTAAGCTATGATTTTTCGTATCGCTGGAATGAGGAAGACAGGGTGGAACGTGTATGCCCATATATTGATTTTGCATTTCTATCCTGTAGTGATCTGAATGATGAGGAGACAGAAAAACTGTGCCGGAAGCTGTATGAAAAGGGATGCAGTGTGGTGACAGCTACCCGTGGAAGTAAGGGAGCAACGGTTTTTGATGGGGAGCGGTTTTATTGCCAGCTGCCGGATTATGTCACTCCGGTGGATACCATGGGAGCCGGAGACAGCTTTGCCACTGCTATGCTGATTACCATCTTGAAAAAGCTGGAAACACAACCGGAGGGAAGCTGGAAAAACAGTGAGATAAGGGCAGAGATACTTCCGGAGGCATTGAAAGCGGCAGCTGTATTTTCAGCAGGAACCTGCTTGAAGAATGGTGCCTTTGGAGACGGTGTGCCGGTACCGAAGTCTGAGCATGACCGGATTTACAGAGAATTATAAAAACAAAAATAAAAAAGGAAGTGAGGGTCATGGTGCAGATATCAAAGGAACGATTTGCACTGGGGAGCTATCAGTATCTGCGGTATCCGTTCGAGTACTTTCTGGATACGGCTGTTTTACTGGGAATGCAAAATGTGGAACTCTGGGCAGCAGGTCCGTCCTTCTGTCTGGATACGATGGACGAAGCGCAGCTGAAAGAAAAAGCTGCTCAGATTCGGAGCCGTGAGCTTTCAGTATGCTGTATCACGCCGGAGCAATGCCAGTATCCGGTCAATCTGGCAGCAGAAGATGAAAAAATACGTGAATATAGCATACGCAATTTTGAACGTGCATTTTATGCAGCAGAAATATTGAACTGCCCAAAGGTGTTGGTTTCAGCTGGATGCGGTTATTTCAACAAACCAGTGGAGGATGCGTGGAAGCGGAGCGAAGAGAGCCTGCATCGTTTGTCAGAAAAGGCTCAGAAAATGGGTATTTTACTTGTGCTGGAGACATTGACACCTCTGTCTTCGAACGTGCTGAACACGCCGGAGCAGCAGAAAGAGATGATTTCCCTTATGCCTTCAGGAAGCATGAAGCCTATGCTGGATATAGGACAAATGGTTTATATGGACCAGAAGATAGAACGTTACTTAGCCCATGGAGCAGAATTATCACATATTCATCTCCATGATTCCCACCCGGCGGTTCACATGGCCCTTGGGGATGGGGATCTTCCCATCTGTGAATATCTGGATATTCTTGAATCAGCTGGATATAAGGGAATGTATGCGCTGGAGCAGAATGATCCGAGGTATCGCTCTAATCCAAGGCAGGCAGATATACAGAGCATAAGGTGGCTCAAAAAGCATGGAATTTTTGATTGAAAAAGTATTGACAAATGACGGAAAGAAGAGTATGTTATCAGTAAAGGAGATATGACGTTATATAACAATATAAACTGTATGATGTCAATATCCTGAAAAGTCCGGATGGGTAAACGACCATACCCGGAAGGTGCAGCTTGAAAAATACACTACATAGGAGGAAATACTATGTCATATATGATTGGCGTAGACGTTGGAGGAACGTTTACAGATTTTTCTGTTTTTAATCAGGAAACAGGTGAGTTGTTCAATTACAAGGATAGTTCCACACCGGCGGATCCGTCCAGAGCAATTGTAAAGGGCGTGCAGGATGTATTAGAGATTAAGAAAGCAGCTCCGGAAGAAGTTAGTTATCTGGCACACGGTACAACCGTAGGAACGAACGCATTAATCGAGAAGAAAGGTTGCCGCCTTGGCCTTATTACTACCAAAGGATTTAAGGATCTGATGGAAATCGGAACCCAGAGACGTCCTTCTCTTTACAATCTTCAGGCACAGAAACCGTATCCACTGGTTCCGTCCGGTTTAAACTGTACGGTAACAGAGAGAATCCGTTACGACGGAAGTGTTGAGACTCCGCTGGATGAGAACGAAACAAGAGAGGTCGTTCGATACTTAAAAGCACAGGGTGTGACAGCAATTGCAGTTTGTACTTTGTTCTCATTCATTAATCCGGTTCATGAAGAAAGAATTGAAGAGATCATTCATGAAGAGTTCCCGGAAGCATACGTTACGATTTCCAGTAAACTGGCACCGGAGTTCCGTGAGTTCAGCCGTATGAGTACAACGGTTATGAATAGTTATCTGGGACCGGTTATGGAAAAATATGTAAATAATTTCCGTGATTCCATTGCGAAGCTTGGTATTCAGGTAGAGCCCTATGTAACCCAGTCCAATGGTTCCATCATTTCAATAAAAGAAACCATCGACTGCCCGATTAAGACAGCATTGTCCGGACCGAGTGCCGGTGTTATCGCAGCTGCATATATTGGCAAACAGTGCGAAGCAGACAAGATTATTACCTTTGATATGGGTGGTACCAGCGCAGATATTTCCTTAATTGAAAATTATACACCGCAGGTATCGAATGAGCGTTATGTAGAAGGATATCCGGCCAGAATCCCGATGATTAATATTATTACCATCGGTGCCGGCGGCGGTTCCATTGCAAAGATTGATGAAGGCGGTGCCTTAAAGGTAGGACCTAAGAGTGCGGGTGCAACACCTGGACCGGCCTGCTATATGCGCGGCGGTGAGAATCCTTGCGTAACAGATGCCAATATTGTTCTTGGCAAGCTGAATCAGAAGAAGATTCTTGGCGGCAGAATGTATGTAGATATTGAACTGGCTAAAAACGCTGTCAAGACAAAAATTTGTGATAAATCCAATCTGGATATGAAACGTGCAGCGAACGGTATTATCACAGTCGTAAATTCCAACATGGTTCGTGCAATCCGAAGCGTATCCGTAGAAAAGGGATATGATGTCCGCGAATTTAGCCTGATGGCATTCGGAGGCGCCGGCCCGCTTCATGCATGCGAGGTGGCAAAAGAACTGGGAATGAAGGAAGTATTGATTCCGCCGCATCCAGGTACTCTTTGTAGTCTCGGGCTTCTTCTGGCAGATACAAAATTCGACTTATCCAGAACTAAGATCATGAATGGTGAAGCCGGAAACTTAGATGACATCAATGAGCAGTTTGATAACATGGTAGAGCAGGGAACCGGTCTTCTGGATAAAGAAGGTGTTCCGGCAGACAGACGTTACTTTGAATTTGCCGTTGATATGCGTTATCAGCGTCAGAACTTTGAGATCAGCATTCCGGTTCCGGCAGGAAAGATGACGGAAGAGACTTTGAAGAAAGCACTGGCTGATTTCCATGCAGAGCATAAGAGAAGCTACGGCTATTGCAAAGAAGATGCGATTGTACAGTTTGTAAGTTATCGTGTATCCGCTATCGGCGTTATCGATAAACCGGACCTGAAAGCAGCAGAGCTTCATCCGGAGGCACCGATTCCAGAACCGATCGAAGTTCGTCAGGTTCTGTTCCAGAACAGTGATGAGTATGTTGAAACACCGGTCTATTTAAGAGATAAATTTGTTCCGGGTCAGTCGATTCCTGGTCCGTGCATCTGCGAACAGATGGATACTACGTTAGTGGTTCCGAAAGGATGGGTCATCCACGTAGATGGATATCACAACTTAAAGATTCATGATGAGGAGGCGAAGTAAGATGGCAAAACAGATTGATACCGTAACAGTTGAGGTTGTCCGCAATCTTCTGATGTCCATTGCTGAGGAGACTTATGGAATTATTGTCCGCAGTGCATATTCTACTAATATGAAGGAACGACGCGATGTGTGTACTGCAGTCATTGACCCGGATGGAAATAGTGTTGCCCAGGTGGAAAGTTTAGCAGCACTTTTAGGCTCGATGCTGAGTGTAGTTCCGAATATTTATGAAAAATTCGGAAAGGAAAATGTTCAGCCGGGTGATATGTATATTGCCAATGACCCGTATCATGGCGGCGGCAATCATCTGCCGGATATCGTAATCGCAGCACCGGCCTTCGTGGGAGATAAACTGGTTGGTTGGATTGCCAATATTGCGCATCATTCAGATATCGGCGGTAAGGTACCTGGTTCTACATCCGGAGATGCAGATAGCTTATTCCAGGAAGGTATCCGAATTCCGGTAATCCGTATCCGCCAGAATGGAAAACTGATTCCGAGTGTTATGGATCTTCTTCTTGATAATACCAGAGTTCCACAGGAAAGAGAGGGCGACCTGACCGCACAGATGTCAGCAAACCTGATCGGTGTACAGAGAATTCAGGAAGCTTATGCCCGTTATCAGGATGATTTGATTGAGTGCATGAAAGAGCTGGTAGGCTATTCGGAGCGCCGTGTCCGTGCAGTCGTTGCAGAACTTCCGGATGGAGAATACAGCTATACCGATTATGTGGATGGCTGCGGTGACAAATATCCGGATCCGCTTCCGATTAAAGTGAAAATCACCATTAAGGGTGATGACCTGACAATTGATTTTACAGGAACCGCTGAGCAGATTAAAGCACCGATCAATGTGCCGTACCCTTGTACGAAAGCAGCCGTATTCTTCTCCATTAAGGCATTAATGGGAGATGATATCCCAGCCAATGAGGGAATTAACCGTGCGATTAAGATCATTGCACCGAAGGGCTGTATCGTAAATCCGACAGAGCCAAGTCCGATTGGTGCACAGATTGACTGCCAGCAGCGAATCCCGGATGCAATTTTCGGAGCATTGGCACCAATCTTCCCGGATACCGTAGTAACCGCTGGTAATGGTGCTTGTACAACCACCATTTTAGCAGGCGAAGGCGCAATCGGAACAGACAGTGTGTTTATTTTCCACGAGGTTATTGCCGGAGGCGGCGGTGCTTCGAAGGGATTAGATGGTTTATCTGGTGTTCAGGTAAACATGACCAATACCTCTAATATGCCGATTGAGGCAACCGAGATGGAGTTCACAAAGATTCTTGCCAGAAAATATGAACTGAAGGAAGATACAGGCGGTGCCGGCCAGTTTAGAGGCGGTCTTGGTATCGAGCGTGAGTTAGAGATGATGCAGGATGATGTGGCATATACCGGATTAGGTGATCGTCATAAATTCCATCCATGGGGATTAGATGGCGGTAAAGAAGGCGCTGCCGGTGCATTCTACCGTGTAACTCCGGATGGAACTATCACAAAAATGGGACACAAGACAACCAGTTTTCCGTTAAAGAAGGGCGATATCATCCGGGTTGAAACTCCTGGTGCAGGCGGATATGGTGATCCGATGAAGCGTGAGCCGGAAAAGGTATTAAAGGATGTCATTGAGAAAAAGGTGTCTGTAGAGGCAGCGAAAAAAGATTATGGTGTGGTTGTTGTGTCAGATGGAGTTCATTATCAGGTAGACGAACAGGCAACCAAAGCCTCAGAGGATAAGATACGGCAAAACGTAAGAAAGAGAGGATTAATTCTATGATTAAAGGTATGCAGGAAGTCATCGATGTGATGACAAAAGCCAAAGCAGATCTGGATAAAAATGGCGGATTAAAACAGGTTATTTTCGTGGCTTGCGGAGGATCCTTTGCATCCTCCTATCCGGCACGGTTTCTGTTAAATCAGGAGAGTTCTCTGCGTGTTCAGGGATATAACAGCAGTGAGTTCGTGAATGCAACTCCGAAGAATGTAGATAAGAATACACTTGTGATTGGAACCTCCACTAAGGCAACGGCAGAAACCGTGGAAGCATTAAAGGTGGCAAAAGAAAAAGGCGCCGTTACGGTTGGTTTATCCGGATATGCAGATTCTCTGACAGCGCAGACGGCTGATTATTATATTACCTACTATCATGCAGATGAGTGGTATAAGGATCCAACCTTGGTTCATTACAACAGCCAGGGCACGGCGTTAAAGATTGCGTTCTGGCTCTTAAAAGAATATGACAATTATGAGGCATATGACAAGGCTCTGGAAGGATTCGAGAAGCTGGAAACAATTTACGGAAAAGCATATACAGATGTACGTGCGGAGGCAGCTAAATTTGCCATGACCTACAAAGATGATACTGTATGGAATGTAATGTCAAGTGGTGCAGCCTGGGAGGTATCCTATTCAGATGCATTCTGCTTCTTTCAGGAGATGCAGACCGTACACTGTGTTCCGATTCATTCCGGTGAATATTTCCATGGTGCTTTTGAAACCTGTGACAAGGATCTTGCCATTCTCCTGTTCAAGAGCATTGGACGTACAAGACCGGTGGATGAGAGAGCAGAGCGCTTCTTAAATCAGTTTGGCGGCCATCATTGGGTTATCGATGCAGAGAAGCTTGGCTTAGGCGAACTGGATGAGAGAGTCGCAGAATACTTCAATTCACTTCTGTTCCATCCGATTTCCAAGCAGTTTATTTCAGCAATGGCAGATGTGAGAATGCATCCGATGACATATCGCCGTTATATGTGGAAATTTGATTATTAATAGTTGATGTAAAAACAAAAACATAATATGAAAGCAGGCCTGCAATCGTGTAGTTATTGTGGGTCTGCTTTTTTCTTTTTTTTATACCGAGTAAAAATAATGCAATTTCTTTGTTAAAATAACGAAAAAAGCTTGTAATGGAACAATACAAATAGTATGATAGTGTATATAACATTATATATCATTTTGACTATATAGATGTAGGGCTCAATTATTATAAAGAATGAAAAGGAGAAGGGTATGGAGATAAATACAAATCCAAACAGCATAGTTCCATTATATGCACAGATTGTGGAGAGTTTGAAACGAGATATTGAGAATGGGGTTTATAATGCAACGGAACGAATTCCGGCAGAGGCAGAGTTAGCAAAACAGTACAATGTGAGCCGGATCACAGTTCGGCGTGCAGTGGATGATCTGGTGAGCCAGGGCCTTGTGGAAAAGAAGCAGGGAAAAGGAACCTTCATCTGCCGACAGAAATTCGCGAAGGATATAAAAAATCTCCAGAGCTTTTCAGAAATGTGCCGTCATATGAATATGAAGCCTGGGGGACAGATGCTTGAAAATAAGCTGGTTCTGGCAGATGACAAGATTCAAAAACAGTTAAATCTGGAACCTGGATCCTATGTAGTTTATATTTCGCGTCTGCGTACAGCGGATGGGGAACCGGTAGCCATTGAGAAGAACTATTTCCCGGTAAAATATTCCTTCCTTCTGGAAAAGCAGTTTAATGATAATTCTCTGTTTGAGTGCCTGCAGGAAGAAGCCAAGGTAAGAGTTGCTTCTTCAGAGAAGCGGATTGAATTATGCCGGGCCACAGCTGAAGAAGCAAAACTGATGAAAGTTAAGAAGGGAACTCCGCTTCTTTATATTAAGAGTGTGACATATACATATGATAGAGAGCCTCTGTATGCAGGAGTACAGCTTTTTAATGGCGAAACCTGTTCTTTTTATGTATGTGAATCAATTGAACAATAAACCTAATATTCATTAATGCAGCAAATCGGATTTTTATTGCATCGAAATGGTGAATCTTAAGAATTTCTTCATAATTTATTTAAAGAGAATACAAACATTTTGGAGATAGGCATGATATACTATAACCATAATAAATGCATGATACAAAAGATTTAATCCTTTAACCTTTTTGAAATCCGAATTCCTAACGAAAAAAGTCCGGCGGAGCTTTTCCACCGGACTTTTTTTCTGCATATTTCTATATTTTACAATCCTTCAGCCATTTCATACAGCAGACGCTCGGAATCATCCCATCCCAGACACGGGTCGGTGATGGATTTTCCGTAGATGTGTTCGCCAACTTTCTGGTTGCCTGGTTCGATGTAGCTTTCGATCATGACGCCTTTGACGAAATTACGGATATCGTCGGAGTGACGACGGCTGTGGAGTACTTCCTTGACGATACGGATCTGCTCCATGTATTTTTTGTTGGAGTTGGAGTGGTTTGCATCGATGATGCAGGCCGGATTCTTCAGATCACGCTCGTTGTAGAGGTCTAAGAGCAGCTTCAGGTCTTCGTAGTGGTAGTTCGGCAGGCACTGGTCATGCTTGTTGACAGCACCACGCAGGATGGTGTGGGTCAGCGGGTTGCCCTGTGTCTTTACTTCCCAGCTGCGTAGATGAACTCATGACCGTGCTGTGCTGCGTGTACGGCGTTCAGCATGACGGAGAGTGCGCCGCTGGTCGGATTCTTCATGCCGACCGGTACGTCGATGCCGCTGGCAACGAGGCGGTGCTGCTGGTTCTCAACGGAACGTGCGCCGACTGCAACATAGGACATAACGTCGGAAAGGTAGGTCAGGTTCTCCGGGTATAGCATCTCGTCTGCGGTCGAGAAGCCGGTTTCTTCGATCACACGCATGTGAAGTTTGCGAATCGCGATCAGACCCTGGTATAAGTTTGGCTTACCTTCCGGATTTGGCTGGTGTAAAAGTCCCTTATAGCCGTCACCGGTTGTTCTAGGTTTGTTGGTATAGATTCTAGGAACCAGAATCAGTTTGTCCTTCACTTTCTCCTGTACCTTGGCAAGACGGTTTACATAATCAATAACCGCATCTTCCCGGTCAGCAGAGCACGGACCAATGATGACAAGAAACTTGTCGCTGTCGCCTGTAAAGACGTCACGGATAGCAGCGTCCTTTCGAGCTTTTTCTGCGGCCAGCTCCGGTGCCAGTGGAAACTGTGCACGAATCTCGTCCGGGGTCGGCAGCTTGCTGACATATTCAAATCCCATGAGTTTTATCCTCCTGTATTGTCTAAAAGATTTTCGCACTTTAAAGCGTATGATGTTTATTATAGTATAGAAAAATCAAATCATCAATAGGTTGAGGGAAAAGAATTTTATTTCTTTTATGCTATTTTTATGTGGCTTTTATAAAATAGACCGTAGTCTATAAAAATGGTTGACGTATTTATTAAAAAAGTGTAGAATATATTCCATATCAGCAATATTTAATTTTAGTTTGATATAGTTCCATATGAAAACGGAACCGTTCATGCCTCGATTGACTGAGAGCAAGGGCGCGGCGGTCACTGTTTTTGTACGAATCCCGCACAAGCGGGAGCAGCGTTTGTTTGTTTGGTGCTGCATATGTTTGCGTGTTTTCCGAGAAAAACAGAACATTTAGCAGAAATCTGGCACTTCATTCGTCCCTATTATCTGGGGGCGTTTTTTTATGCCTTAGGAAATTGTGTCCTATGACACAAAAACGTTCAGATGAATGCGTACAGCCGACAGAAATGTGGAAAAATGAGATACTTATTTTAGGAGGAGAGCGCAGTATGAATGGATATAAAAAGCTGATGGATATTGTGGCGATGGTTGAGAAAACCGTGCTGGTAGTCACGATGCTCCTGATCCTTGTACTGACGGTGGGAAATGTATTTTCCCGTAAGGTGATTCACCAGTCCTGGTCCTTTACAGAGGAGCTGGTTGTTGCCATTTTCGTATTAATTACGCTGCTTGGCGCGGCGCTGTCTGCGCGTGAGGGCGGATTGGTAGGCTTAAATCTGGTAACAGAGCGTCTGCCGAAATCAGCAAAGAAGCCGGTTGTGATTCTGATTACGATCTTTTCGGTTCTCTTTATGGGAATCTTATTTTACTATGGCATGGACAAGGTACTGGCGCAGCTTGCGAACCAGAAACGTACCTTTGTGCTGAACTGGCCGGAGTGGATCTTCTGGTCCTTTGTACCGATCGGTTCGGCGTGCATGATTCTTCATTTTATCGAGTTCTGTCTCGATGAGTGTACGAAAAAGGAGGACAAATAAATGGTTAGCGCAGTTCTTTTTATTACCTTTTTCGTATTATTGGTGCTGAATGTGCCGATCTCCGTCTGTCTGGGACTTTCTTCCGCGGCGGCGATCCTGTATTCCGGTACTTCTTTAACGATTGTAGCGACGAATATTTACTCCGGCATCAGTAAATTCCTGCTGCTGGCGATTCCGTTTTTCGTATTATCCGGAAATATCATGGCGAAGGCGGGGATTTCCACGCGCCTGATCCGTTTCGTTGACACCTGTGTCGGTCACAGAAAAGGCGGCATTGCGAATGTGTGTATCATCGTAGCCTGCTTCTTCGGCGCGATCTCCGGTTCCGGTCCGGCGACGGTAGCGGCCCTGGGTGCGGTCCTGATTCCGGCGATGATAGAGCGGGGCGGTTTCTCCGCAGCCTTCTCGACGGCATTGATGGCAACTTCCAGTTCCATCGCGATCGTCATCCCGCCGAGTATCGCGTTTGTCGTATACGCGTCGATCACAGGTGTTTCCATCGGAGATATGTTTATGGCAGGCATCATTCCGGGTATCCTGATGGGTCTGGCTCTGGTAGTTGTCGTTATGCTGGAGGTACGCCGCAATCATGTCGTGCCGTCCAACGTAGAGAAAGCATCCGCAAAAGAGCGCTGGAACGCATTTAAGGATGCATTCTGGGGATTTTTGATGCCGGTCATTATTCTGGGCGGTATCTACGGAGGCATCTTTACACCGACCGAGGCGGCAGCCGTATCCGTTGTGTACGGTCTGTTTGTCGGTATGATTATTTATAAGGAAGTAAAATTTAAAGACCTGTGGGAAATTCTGATTGATTCGGCAAAGACCACCGGCGGCATCATGCTGATCGTAGCGTGTGCGTCGCTGTTCTCCTTTGTCTGCACCCGTTTCGGTATTTCGACGGCTGCTTCCGAACTGTTAGCAAGAGTGGCAGGCAACCAGTTTACTTTCTTGCTGATTTGTAACATTATTTTCCTGATCGCGGGCTGCTTTATTGATGCAAATTCTGCGATGTACATTTTCATCCCGATCATGTTGCCGGTCTGCAAGGCACTGGGCTACAACGTGATCGCATTTGGTATCATGGCAACGGTCAACCTGGCAATTGGTCAGGTAACACCTCCGGTCGGTGTCAACCTGTTTGTCGCGATCGGCATCAAATTAAGAGACGGTATCCGCGTAACGCTGCAGGAGATTTCCAGGGCAGTCGTTCCGATGGTAGCCGCTTCCATTGTTGTTTTACTGATAATTACTTATATTCCGCAGATTTCGACCTGTCTGCCGGCGGCACTGGGAAGTGCGGCAGCCATTGAAAATGGCGAGACAGCCGGAGGCGACAGCGGAACCACCCAGACAGACAATGACGATTTCAACACGATCGGCGATTACAGCGATCTGGATTGGGCGGATATGACCTGGAACTTTACGTGTTCCACAACCGAGACAAGCACCTGGGCACAGGCGGGACGCAAGTTTGGCGAGCTCATGGAGCAGGCGACCGGCGGCAAGGTCAAAGTAGATGTTTACGCAGCCGATCAGCTGACCGGTGGAAACCAGTCTGAGGGCATCCAGGCACTGATGAACGGCGATCCGGTGCAGATTTCGATGCACAGCAACCTGATTTATTCGGCATTTGACCCGCGGTTCAATGTTGTATCACTGCCGTATCTGTTTGATTCTGTTGAGACAGCGGATGCAGTCTTAGATGGTCCGGCGGGCGACAAGCTGGTTGAGCTCCTGGAAAGCTATGGCCTGCATTGTATGGGTATGGCGGAGAATGGTTTCCGTCAGCTGACCAACAGTGAACATCCGGTTCGTTCCGTGGAAGATTTGAAGAACCTGAAGCTGCGTGTGGCTGGTTCGAACCTTCTGATGAAGTGCTATGAGCTGTGGGGCGCAGATGCGACCAATATGAACTGGTCCGAGACGTATACGGCGCTGCAGCAGGGCACGGTAGACGGGCAGGAGAACCCGCTTCCGGCGATTGATGCGGCGAGTGTACAGGAAGTACAGAAATATGTTTCCCTGTGGAACGCAAACTATGACTGCCTGTTCTTCTGCATCAATCAGAAGCTGTATGACAGCCTGACACCGGAGCAGCAGGCGGTTGTTGATGAGGCAGGCCGTAAGGCAGTTGCTTACGAGCGTGAGATCAACCGTGCAGGCGATGAGGAGATTCTGGATCGCTGGCAGACTAAGAACGGTGTGGAGGTGCTGAAATATGAGGATCTCGACATCGAATCCTTTAAGAAAGCAGCTGAGCCGGTAACGGAATGGTTTATCGGAGAACTGAAAACCCAGGGCTTTGATGATGCAGAGGATCTGGTAAACACCTTTACTGAAAATGCGGCTAGTGCAGTTAAGACGGCGGGCATTGAAAATTCTTCGACCTATCAGGTGGAAGATCACAGTGACCTAAACTGGCCGGAAATGACCTGGAACTTTACGTGTTCCACGACAGAAACCAGTACCTGGGCACAGGCAGGACGCAAGTTTGGCGAGCTGATGGATCAGGCAACGGGAGGCAAGGTCAAAGTAGATGTTTACGCAGCGGATCAGCTGACCGGTGGAAACCAGTCCGAGGGCATCCAGGCGCTGATGAACGGAGATCCGGTGCAGATTTCGATGCACAGCAACCTGATTTATTCGGCATTTGACCCGCGTTTCAACGTGGTATCGCTGCCGTATCTGTTTGATTCAGTGGAGGACGCCGACGCGAAGCTGGACGGCGAGGCAGGTCAGAAGATGGATGAGATTCTTTCTTCCTATGACCTGCATTGTATGGGTATGGCGGAAAATGGTTTCCGTCAGCTCACGAACGGCGTGCGCCCGGTTCGTTCCGTGGAAGATATGAAGAACCTGAAAGTGCGTGTGGCTGGTTCAAACCTTCTGATGAAGTGCTACGAGCTGTGGGGCGCAGATGCGACCAACATGAACTGGTCCGAGACTTACACGGCATTGCAGCAGGGGACGGTAGACGGACAGGAGAACCCGCTTCCGGCGATTGATGCGGCAAGCGTACAGGAAGTACAGAAATACGTTTCCATGTGGAATGCAAACTATGACTGCCTGTTCTTCTGCATCAACCAGGATATTTACGACAGCCTGACACCGGAGCAGCAGGAGGTAGTCGATGAGTGCGGCAAACTTGCCGTTCAGTACGAGCGCGAGATCAACCGCGCAGGCGACGATGAGATCCTCTCCAGATGGCAGTCCAAGAATGGTGTCGAGGTCATCCCGTATGAGGATCTGGATATCGATTCCTTCAAGGCGATTGTAGAACCGGTAACCGAGTGGTATATCGGGGAATTGAAAAAACAAGGTTATAAGGATGCGGAAGAGCTGGTTGCTGCATTCAAATAGGAAAATTAGAAGTTTGAAGTTAGAAGTTTGGTAAAATTGAATCATTGAGTTTGGTTTTCTGGCGGTTCTGGTCCTTGGGATCAGACCGCCAGATTGCGTATATGGGGAAATTTACGTTACTGGGCACGTATGCGTGAACAGTAAGATGCCAAATATTTCAATGTAAATTTTCAATCGGGCAAATATTGTGGTTGGCAGTTTGATATGATAAGATAGTTGGTATGAGTGCGATGAAAAGCGAGATAAATAAGGAAGAAAAGGAAAAATATATGGGATGTGTACATCTGTACTGCGGCGATGGAAAAGGAAAGACGACGGCGGCGATCGGTCTGGCGGTCCGGGCGGCAGGAACGGGAAAACAGGTAGTTGCTGCCCGCTTTTTAAAAACGGACCAGTCTGGGGAGGTGGAGATTTTAAAGCGGCTCCCGGAGGTGACGTTGATTCCCTGTGAAAAAACATTTGGATTCACGTGGAAAATGACCGATGAAGTGAAGCAGGAGGCAGCGGATTATTATAAAAGTATGTTTGAGACAGCGTGCCGTGAGGCAGTGAAGCGGTGTGGGAAAACGGAGGATTCAAGAAGCAGGAAAATACAGAATAATGAAACCTGCGATGTTCTGCTGGTGTTGGATGAGGTCTGCGCTTCTCTTTCTTCGGGACTTTTGGAGCTGGTGGATATAGTGGATTTTCTGGATCACAGACCAGCGGGGCTGGAGGTTGTGATGACGGGGCGGAAACCGCCGGAGGAGCTGCTTTTGCGGGCTGATTACGTGACAGAGATGGAAAAAATCAAGCATCCGTTTGACCGGAAAATCCTGGCGCGGCGGGGAATTGAATATTAGAGAGGGGACTCTGAATGGGATTTATAAAGAGAAAGCATCGTCCGGAGTACGCTGCAGTGCAGCGGGAATGGGCAATGTGGGTAAAACAGATGGAAAAAACACTTCCGGGTTACGGGGAGCAGAATGAGGCATTGCACTGGATGGTACGGATTCTGACGGGGGTGCGGGTTCTGTACTGCCTGTTTTATCTGATTATGACATTTGTCTATGGAATGGAGAAAACAAATGCGGTCATGACGCTTTTGGGACCGTTTATTTTTTATGGCTGGTATATGCTGATGCTGCGGGAGAGCCCGGTGCTTACGGTGTTGATGCTGATCGGGCGTGGGGCGAGTATCGTGTGGGGCGGCGTATCGCTGCTTCAGATGAGCTGGTGGCTGCCATTTCCGCTGGTTTTCATGCTGGTGACGGCGGCGGCAATCGAATTTATCGAGGCGGTATTCTGCATCTATATGCTGTTTAACCCGCTGGCACGGCACACAATCCGCTTAAACCGGGCATTTGCACGTGGAATGCGCGTACAGGTGCCGGATGAGGGGCTGGAATAGATGGCGGCGTATCGGAATGAAGCGGCGATACTGTACACGGGTAGGCACTTTTGGAACCGAAAGTGCCGTAAGAAAACGTGGCGGCAGCAGGAATTTTCCGTATTTAAATGCGAAGCCACGGCAAATTCCGTTACTGGGCACGTATGCGTGAACAGTAACGAGGCGGCAGATGAAGAGGACAATGAGGAAGTCAAGTCTTGATTTTTACAGAATACTCTGATACAGTGGAGTCAAGACAGGATTCCGCCAACGGATCTTGTGGGACGTAGAAAAGGCATAGAAAAGAAAGAGGTAAAATATGGCAGATAATAAGAATATGACGCAGGAAGAGATCGACAACGGCGAGGAGATGACCGTGACTCTGACATTGGATGACGGCAGAGAGATTGAGTGTGTTGTTCTGACGATTTTCCCGGCAGGCGGCAAGGATTATATTGCCCTTCTTCCGATGGATGACATCGAGGCAGAGGACGGAGAGGTATATCTGTACCGTTACAGCGAGGATGAGAACGGACAGCCGAACCTGGAAAACATCGAGGACGACGATGAGTATGAGATCGTGGCAGATGCGTTTGACGAGCTTCTGGACGAGCAGGAATATGATGAGCTGGTCGGCGAGGACGAGCTGGATCAGTAATTAGGCAGGCAAAAGACAGGACGCCCAGGTACTTCGCAGGCAGAAACGGCGAGGCATCTGGGCGTTTTACATCTTTTCAGGGGTGGTACGATGGAACTGAAACAGGAGTTAAAGCTCAAACAGACCTTGTCCCAGAAAATGATACAATCCGCAAATATTCTTCAGATGGGGCAGATAGAGCTGAAAGAGTACATAGAAGAGATGGCGCTGGAAAATCCAGTGGTGGATCTGGAAGAGCGGGAGCCGGAGAACGGACGGCTGGAAGAAAATGGAGAGCTGAACGAGAAAATCAGCAGACTTGAAGAACTTGCCAGCCTTGACCGCCAGAACCAGACCTATTATCAGGATGAGGAAGAAGAGGCGGGACGATTAGAGCCGGGACGGAGCCAGGAGGGGCTTTTGGAATCACTTCTGGAACAGGCGTGTATGCTGCATCTGACGAAAAGAGAAGAAAAAATATTCCGCTATATGATCAAAAATCTGGATGCAAGCGGATATCTCAGCGTGAATTTTGGAGAACTCTGCGCTGGGCTGGGAATTGAGGAGACAGAAGGGGAGCGTATCTGGAAAAATTTTGGCAGGCTGGAACCGCGCGGGATCGGGGCGCGGTCGCTGAAGGAGTGCCTGTTGATGCAGTTGTCTTGCTTGGAAGAGGACGGCAGCGCGGTGATTGATATTGTTCAGAATGAAACGATGCGAACCGAAATGCTGGCAGCACGCATCATTTCCAACCATCTGGATCTTCTTGGGAAAAACCAGATGAAGCAGCTTGCCCGTGCATGTTCCTGCAAACTGGAGGAAGTGCTTTTGGCAGCAGCGCGGATCCGGGAGCTGAATCCCAAACCAGGAAGCGGATATGGGGATGAGAACTATGATAAATATATCGTACCAGATATAATTATTACCCAGACGGAACACGGATTTGAAATGCAGCTTTCCGATGAGACACTGCCGCAGATTGCCATCAATCCGTATTATCTGTCATTGATGAAGCAGAAAGATACCGAGACGGAGGCAAAGGACTATATTGAGGGGAAAATCCAACAGGCTGAATGGGTCTGCCAGTGCATTGGGAAGCGCAATCAGACATTGTTGCGGCTGGCAGAAGAGATTTTGTGCGTACAGGGGGAGTTTTTTGCAAAAGGAAGTGGAAAACTGGCTCCGTGGACGCAGAAACAGGCGGCTAAATCGCTGGGGGTCAGCGAGCCGACGCTGAGCCGGACAGTGCGTGAAAAATATCTGCAATGCCGCTGGGGGATCTTTCCGCTGTCATATTTCTTTTCAAGACACATGGCTGCGGGGGGATTTGGGATGACGGATAAGGGAAGACTGGCAGATCGGGAAGAGGCGGCGAATCAGGAAGAAACGGCGGTTCAGGCAGAAGTGGTGAATCGGATAGAAACAGGCGGAGATCCGCGGGAGGCAATCCGCCATCTGATCAAAACGGAAAATCCGAGAAAGCCGTTCAGCGACCGCGTGTTGTCAGAAAAACTGGCGGAAGCGGGGATCACGCTGTCGCGGCGGACCGTGGCGAAATACCGGGAAGAAATGGGAATCCGGGATGCATCCGGGCGGAAATGCTTTGGTATCTGACAGAAAACATAGACAGAAAGACAGAGGGAAAACTATGTCATTGCAATTTATAATCGGTGGTTCCGGTTCGGGAAAGACACGGACATTGTATGAAAATCTGATCCGTCAGTCGATGGAAGAGCCGGACGGACGTTTTTTTGCTCTGGTGCCGGAACAGTTTACGATGCAGACGCAGAAAGAGATCGTGATGCTGCATCCGAACCATGGCGTGATGAATATCGATATTGTCAGTTTTGAGCGTCTGGCATACCGGGTGTTTGAGGAACTAGCGATTGAAAATCTGGCGGTGCTGGATGATATGGGAAAATCGATGGTTCTGCGGCGCGTCTCATCGGGCGTCCGGGGAAATCTGCACCTGTTTGGAGGGCATCTGGACAAGGCGGGCTTTATCAGTGAGATCAAATCGATGCTGTCTGAGTTTTTCCAGTACGGCATCACGGAGGAAAAGCTGGAGACGCTGATCGGGGAGACGAAAAGCCCGCTGCTGCGCCAGAAGCTTCTGGATATGCAGGTTTTATACCGGGCATTCCAGGCGTATACCGAGGAAAAAGTGATCGTAAAAGAAGAAATTTTAAGCCTTCTCTGCCGGGTGCTGCCGCAGTCACAGCTCATCCGCGACAGCGTTGTGACGCTGGATGGCTATACGGGCTTTACGCCGATCCAGTATGAGCTTCTGGAACTCTTATTCCGGTGCTGCCGGAAGGTGATTGTGACGGTCACGATGGATCCGGAGGACAACCCGTACCGCGAGAGCGTGCAGCAGAAGCTCTTTTACATGAGCCGTCATACCGTCTGCCGTCTGATTGACCGTGCTGCAGCTGCCGGATGCAGCCGGGATGAGGATATTTTGTTGAAAGAAAAACCAATGTGGAGATTTAAGGACAGTCCGGAACTGGGATTTATTGAAAATGAATTGTTCCGATATAGGGGAAAGGTGTATCATTCTGGGAGCGGAAACGAAAGCGGGGCTGCGGCTGAACACGGCCGGGAAAGCCTGCGTCTAATTGAAGCAGCAACCCCGCAGGCGGAAATCTCTTTCTTATGCGGAGAAATCCGGCGTCTGGTGGCATCGGAGGGCATCCGTTACCGGGAGATCGCGGTGATTACCGGCGACTTGGAGACATATTCGCCGGAGATTCTGAGGCAGTTTGAGAAGAATCAGATCCCGTGTTTTATTGATTATAAGAAAAATATTTTAAGTAACCCGATGGTGGAACTAATCCGGGCGGCGCTGGAGGTGCTGCAATCGGGCTTTTCCTATGAATCGGTGTTTCGATTCCTGAAAACAGGGCTGGTGATGCCGCTTGCGGGGCTTTCACCGGAAGTGATCTATCAGGCGGAAAATTATGTGATTGCGCTTGGAATCCGCGGGTTTAAGCGGTGGAACAGCACATGGGAGCGCGTGTACCGGGGGGCTGAGCTTATCAATCTGGATGAGTTAAATCAGTTCCGCGAGGCGGTTGTCACACCATTTCTGCCGCTTCGGGAGGTGTTTTCCAACCGCAAAGTAACGGTGCGCGAGCGGACGGAGGCGCTGGTCCATTTTCTCGAAGCATTTGAGATGGAGCAGAAGCTGGCGGCGATGGCGCAGCAGTTTGAAGAAGTAGGCGATATGAGTCTTGCCAAGGAGTATGGGCAGGTGTATGGGCTGGTGATGGATCTGTTTGACCGGATTGTGGCGCTTCTCGGCGAGGAGATCATGGGACAGCGGGAGTATGCAGAGATTCTGGACGCCGGTTTTGCGGAGATCAAGGTAGGACTGATCCCCGCGGTCGTGGACCGGATAGTGGTCGGCGATATCACGCGAACCCGTCTTTCCAATATAAAAGTGTTGTTTTTTGCCGGAGTCAATGACGGGATAGTGCCGTCTGTTTCGGGACGCGGCGGGATCCTTTCGGAGGCGGATCGCCGGGCGCTGCGGGAAATGCAGGTAGAATTGGCGCCGACCGCGCGGGAGGAAAGCTTTTTGCAGCGATTTTATCTCTATCTGGCGCTGACAAAGCCGTCGGACTATCTCTATCTGTCGTGTGCGGCGTCCTCTGCCGAGGGAAAAGCGATGCGTCCTTCGAGTCTGATGCTGCAGCTGCTTAAATTATTTCCGGAGAAACGTCTGGAACAGCCGGAGGAAGAGAAGGAAGCGCTCTGGTCGCCGGAGCTTGGCATGAGCTGGGTGCTTCGGGGACTGCAGGATGAAAAAAGCGGGGAAAATGACCAGTTTATATCGCTGTACCGATACTTTATTCAGGCAGAATCGTACCGGGATGAAATGCAGGCGCTCTCGGATGCTGCATTTTATACCTATCAGGATACGGGCATCGGGAAGGCGGCGGCGCGGGCGCTCTATAGCCCGATTCTGCGGGGCAGTGTGACGCGTATGGAGCTGTATGCGTCGTGTGCGTATGCACATTTTCTTTCGTATGGGCTGGAATTGTCGGAACGGCAGATGTACGAGATTGCCCCGTCGGATATCGGAAATCTGTTCCATGCGGCGATCGACATGTATTTCACGCGGATGAAAGAGGAAAATCGTCTGTTTTCCGGCATTTCGGAGGAAGACCGCCAGAAAATGGTGGCGGAGTGTGTGGCGTCGGTCACGGAGGAATACGGTAATGCGATTCTGGGAAGCTCGTACCGGAACCAGTATCTGGAACGGAAGGTATACCGGATCACGGATCGGACGATCTGGGCACTGACGGAACAGCTAAAAAAAGGTGATTTTGAGCCAGCCGGGTTTGAGGTCAGTTTTTCACCGATGGATCACCTGAAAGCGATGCGGATTCCGCTTTCAAGCGAGGAGGCGATCCATCTGCGCGGGCGGATTGACCGAATCGATCTCTGCGAGGATGGCGACCGGCTGTACCTTAAGATCATTGATTACAAGACGGGAAAAACGAAATTTGATCTGACGGATATTTATTATGGATTGCAGCTGCAGCTGGTTGTCTACATGGATGCGGCGATGGAGAAGATCGGGCGGGAATACCCGGATAAAACGGTGGTTCCAGCGGGACTTTTCTATTATCATATCGAGGATCCGATGGTGGAGCGCAAGCCGGTGGAGTCGGAGGAGGAAACGAATGCCGATATTTTGAAGGCACTGCGGATGAACGGGCTGGTAAACGGCGATCGGGAGGCACTGGCACATCTGGATAACCGGCTGGGCGAGGAGGCGACGGCGGATTCGGATGTTGTGCCGGTTTCGATTAAAAATGAGGCGATCGTTGAGCGGCGTTCGCAGGCGGCAGGGGAAGAAAAATTCCGTGTGCTGGGCGCGTATGTGAACCGGAAAATGAAGCATATGGGGCGGGAGATTCTGGATGGAAACATTGCGGCGTCGCCGTACAAAAACGGCCAGAAAACGGCGTGCGATTATTGCCCGTACACAGTGTGTGCGGATTTGATTTGAAAACGGACGGCTACCAGTTCCGGCGTTTTGATAAGCTGAGCCCGGAGGAGATCTGGGGGAAGATGGAAGAAAAGGATAAGGAAACGGAACGGTAAGTTTGTGTTTGGCTGTGACTGTGGGAATGAAAGAATGAACCAGTCATGAAAAAGGAAAGGGCGAGAAATGGCAGTAAATTGGACCAGGGAACAGAAGCAGGTAATTGAGGGGCGGGAGAAAAGCCTCCTGGTGTCGGCAGCGGCCGGAAGCGGCAAGACCGCGGTGCTGGTTGAGCGGATCATCCAGATGATCACGGAGGGGGAGAACCCGAAGGACATAGACCGCCTGCTTGTCATGACTTTTACCCGGGCGGCAGCGGCGGAGATGCGGGAGCGGATCCAGGCGGCGATTGAGAAAAAACTGGAATCGGAGCCGGAAAATGAACATCTCCAGCAGCAGGCAGTTCTGGTTCAGTTTGCCCAGATCACGACGATCGACAGCTTCTGCCTGCATATCATGCGGGAACATTTTGACCGGCTGGACATCGATCCGGCATTCCGGGTTGGCGATGAGGGCGAAATGCTTCTGATGCGCGCTGATGTGATGGATGGGCTGCTGGAAGATTATTACCGCGACGGCGGGAAACGGTATGAGGAGTTTGTGGACGCGTATGCGACGGGCAAGGCGGACGATGGAATTGCCGAGTATGTGATGCAGGTCTACAATTTCTCCCAGAGTAACCCGTGGCCGGATGCGTGGTATGAAAAATGCCGTGAGGAGCTGCTCTTGACCGAACAGGGAGAGCTGGAGCAGACGGAGTGGATGCAGTTCCTTTTGCGTGATATTGCATTGCAGGCGCAGGAGTGGAAAATACAGCTTCGGGAGGCGTGGGAGATCTGCCAGGAGACGGGGGGACCGATGCCGTACCTGCCGATGATCGAGGAAGATCTGCGCCATGCGGAGGCAGTCTGCGGGGCAGCCGGTTCGTTTGAAACGATCTCGGAGGCATTGGAACAATTTACGTTTTCGCGTCTGGCGGCGATCCGCGGCAAAAACGGGGAGGTCGATCCGGAGAAAAAGGCGCTTGTTTCCGACTGCCGCAGCCGGGTCAAAAAAGCAGTTGAAAAGTTAAAAGGAGAGTATCTGTTTGCCTCCCCGGAGCAGATGCTTGCGGATATGGAAGCTGGAAAAGAGCGGATTTTGGAACTTTTGGAGCTGGCGCAGGAATTTGGACGGCGGTTTAGGGCGAAGAAGAAAGAGAAAAATGTGGTGGATTTTCATGATCTGGAACATTTTGCGCTGGAGATCCTGACAGAACCGGAAGCAGAATGTTCTGAGGCGGAGGAAACTTCAAGTGCAGAAGAAACCGATCAGATGCAAGGGAAAAATGCCTGGACAGTGCGCGTACCAGGCACAGTCGCGGATGAGCTCGCCGTGCAGTACGACGAAATTCTGGTGGACGAGTACCAGGACAGCAACCTGGTTCAGGAGACGCTGATCCAGTGCATCAGCGGTGAACGCTTTGACCGCCCGAATGTGTTTATGGTGGGCGATGTCAAGCAGAGTATCTATAAATTCCGCCTGGCGAGACCGGAATTATTTCTGGAAAAATACAGCACATACACGTCGGAGGAGAGCGCGCACCAGAAGATCGAGCTTCACCAGAACTTTCGAAGCCGGGATCACATACTGGAATCGATCAATGCGATTTTTTACCGTATCATGACGGAAAAGCTGGGAAATATATCCTATACGGAAGATGCGGCACTGCATCCGGGCGCAGCCTTTGAAGAGCGGGATGGCCTGGATGAGTTAAAGACGGAGCTTTTGCTGGTGGATTTGTCGGCGCAGCCGCAGAAAGAGACGGAATCCCCTGAGTTAGATGATGAGGCAGCCGATTACACCTCCAGAGAGCTGGAAGCGCGCATGATTGCCGGAAAGATCCGTGAGATGACGGATAAAGAACGGGGGATCACGATCTGGGATAAGGAGCTTGGCGCTTACCGTCGGGCGCAGTACGGGGATATTGTGATTCTGCTTCGAAGCGTCAGCGGATGGGCGGAAGAATTTATCGAGGTGCTGGCGACGCAGGGGATTCCGGCGGTCGCAGAGTCTCGGACGGGATATTTTAATACGCTGGAAGTCGAGACGGTGCTGAATCTTTTGGCAGTCATTGACAATCCGATGCAGGACATTCCCCTGGCGTCGGTGCTCAAATCGCCGTTTGGCGGCATTTCTGATGAGGAGATGGCGTGGATTGTGGCGGAACATAAGGCGGGCGTTGACCGGTCGCGGGATGCAGGGCTTTACCGGGCGGTTGTGGAGTATATGAACGAGGATGGACCGGTGAAGTCGAATGACGAAAGTGACGAGTCGTCGATCGCGGATGCGTTTCGTTTTCAAAAAAATAAATTAATTCAAAAGAATAACCTGCGCCGAAAACTCCAAAAACTCTTTACTCTCCTGGATACATTCCGCCAGGAAGCTGTTTACCTGCCGATGCACGAGCTCCTCTACCGGATTTACGACAAAACGGGCTATTACCGCTATGTGTCGGCGCTTCCGGGCGGGGCGGGACGGCGCGGCAACCTGGATATGCTGGTGGAGAAAGCGGCTGCTTACGAGGCGACGAGCTACCGGGGCGTGTTCCATTTTATCCGGTATATTGAAAAATTGAAAAAATATAACACAGATTTTGGCGAGGCGCCGGTGGCGGATTCCGAGGGAACGGTGGTGCGGATCATGAGCATCCACAAGAGCAAGGGGCTGGAATTTCCGATCGTGTTTGTGGCTGGAATGGGAAAAAATTTTAACAAGCAGGATACGCGGGGGAAACTTCTGATCGACGCGGATCTGGGAATCGGAACCGACTATCTGGACAGCGAGAAGCGCATCAAGGGACCGACGCTCAAGAAAAATGTGATGAAACGCCGGATGGAACTGGAGGCGCTGGGCGAGGAACTGCGTGTTCTTTACGTGGCGCTGACGCGTGCGAAGGAAAAACTGATTCTGACGGCGTCCTCCCGGAAATTGGAGGATCGGATTGCGAAGTGGAGCGCAGTGGCAGCCGAACACGGGGCGATTCCGTATACGATTCTGACGCTGGCTTCCTCTTATCTGGATTGGATTTTGATGAGTATTCCGGAAAAAAATCCGTGGATTTCATATCAGATGGAAACGCTTTCCGACCAGATCGACCGTGAGATCGGCACGCAGATACGCCAGACGTTATCGAGAGAGTGGCTGCGGTGGCTGGCGGGGGAGGACAGCCATTTGTCGAATGACGAGAATCATCCAAACACGCAAAATCGGCTCGAAAATATCAGGCAAATAGAATCGATCATCAGCAGCAACTACCATTTCCAGTACCCATACCTGGACGATCTGAGTCTCAACACCAAGATGTCCGTTTCTGAACTCAAGAAAAAGGGCATGGAGGAAGAAGAGGAGGAGATGGTATTTCTGCCGACGCTGCCAGTGTTTATGGAGAAGGAGCAGGAAGAAAAAGGCGGCGCGACGCGCGGTACAGCGTACCACCGTGTGTTGCAGTTTTTGCCGTTTGAGCAGGCAATGTCGAGACAGGAGTTAAATGCATTTCCGGCGAAGCTGGCGGCTGAGGGGCGGATGGATGCCGAGGCGGCGGCGTTGGTGCGCGGCTCAGATCTGGCAAAACTGACAGCCAGTTCATTGGGAAAACGCATGCAGAGAGCGGCAGCAGCCGGGAAACTGTACCGGGAAAAACAGTTCGTCATCGGTATTCCGGCGCGCGAAATGGGCGACTGGGATTCGGATGAGCGGATTCTGATACAGGGTATCATCGACGCCTTTTTTGAGGAGGACGGCAAGCTGGTTCTGGTGGATTATAAGACAGATTATGTGGAAAATTCAGACATTCTGATCCGCCGCTATGAGGCACAGGTGCGCTACTATACCCGCGCACTAGAACAGATGACAGGAAAAAGGGTGGCGGAGCGCTACCTGTATTCGTTCCGGTTTGGGGCGATTGAAGTGTAAGGCAGTGATTCTGGATACAGATAGGCACGTTCGGAGCCGATCGTATTTCCAGTCAATACGCCGGGATATGCGGCGCAGGAGGATCTGACGGAGTACCGGAGTTTTACGGATTATACGGATCAGGGCTTTGTTTATGTCCATGCGGGCTGCCGCGGCCGATAATTTTATAGAGTGGGTCAATGCGTGCTGCGCCCAGAGGAATTAAAATAATAAAATTAGAGAAATAAGTTTTGGTTAAAGGGTATCATCCGCCATCAGAACCGCTACCTGCGTCAGAAAATTCTCAGGATTTTTGTGCTGGGGCGGTCCCTCCAGATAGAGGTGGCGGGCGGTGCCCTTTAATGGAATCTGATATTTGTTTGCATACGCACAAAGATGCTTCACAATTACAGGAAGACCTTCATAGGCACCGTGATAAAAGATACAGAGCGCTTTCTGGCGAGGCAGGGTGACGAGATGTTCACCCCGGCTTTCCGGCGGGACGGCGATGCAGCAGGTAAAATCGCCCGGATTCGAAAGGTTGTATTCGGTGAAAAACATATGCTGGGTGGTGTCAGAACCATATTGGCGGATCGCCTTGATGAAGACGCCACGTAATTGCTCTTTCTTGTCTTCAAGTTCTGTCGAATGCAGATCCTGGCAGTAAACGGTCTGGGCGGGAAGTTCTATCTGTCGGATTTCAAAGTCATTGTGCCCTTTTGAATGTTCTTTTAATTTCTCAATATTCCGGCTGATCTCGTCACGCAGATCTTCCAGACGAGTGATCAGCGGCTCCAGATCCGTCGTGCCGTGATAATAGGCATAGATATCATCCAGCGACAGACCGAGATTCTGCAGAATGCGGATGCTCCGGATGCGCGAGACGGTGTCTGCTGTATAGTAACGGTTTCCATTGATACCGTCTCTCTGATCCGGCAGAATAAGACCCTTGTCTTCATAATTTAAAATCATGCGCCGGGTCACTTCCAACGCTTTGGCTGCCTCGCCGATCGAGAGCAGCCGTTTTTTATCGTGCGTCATAAAACCTCCTGTTAGATATCCATAAGATGTGCAATCATGTATATTTGTCATGTAGGATTCTGGTGCAATTTTTTACACTCATAGTTGTGTATAATTACATGAAAAATAAGTAAAAATTATATAAATTAGCTAAAAAGGGATTGTATCGTACATCAATGTACGGTATATAATCATTTTATTGAAAGCGGGATGCCGTGTCAAGTATTCCGCCGATGCAAAACACCACACAATTTGTCATACTATGTACGTTGAAAAGGAGTATCCGGGCAGGCAGGAGCGTCAGACATTGGGGAGAATGAGTATTTTATATACAGAAAGATTTGATGGCTCATCTGCAAACATCTGCCCGGAGAAACATTTCAACCAAAACGCCTTTATTGTATACCTATGATGCTGCGTTTTATCTGGAAAAATCAAGAAAGAATTGACATTTGAACGCCTTCCATATATGCTTGAACCAATATGATTTTCGATTTGACAGATGGGAAAATCAATGGAAAATCTAAGCAGATATGGGAGGCTTTTATGGATCAGGAAAATCAGACACCACACAAACGGCGTGTCAGATATAAAGGAAAATATCCAAAAAAATTTGAAGAAAAATATAAAGAGTTGCAGCCGGAGAAGTATCAGGACACGATCCAGCACGTGATTCAGAAGGGAAATACACCAGCGGGCATGCATATTTCCATTATGGTGCAGGAGATTCTGGACTTTTTGCAGATCCAGCCGGGGCAGGTCGGATTTGATGCGACGCTAGGATACGGCGGACATACGAAGGCGATGCTGGCCTGCCTGAAAGGGCAGGGACATATGTATGCGACCGATGTTGATCCGGAGGAATCTGCCAAGACGCGGAAACGCCTGGAAGAAGCGGGCTATGGCGAGGACATGCTTTCAATCCGTCTCCAGAACTTCTGTACAATCGATGAGATTGCCAAAGAAGCGGGTGGTTTTGATTTTATTTTAGCCGATCTGGGCGTGTCTTCGATGCAGATTGACAATCCGAAGCGAGGCTTTTCGTTCAAGGTAGATGGACCGCTGGACCTGCGCCTGAATCAGGAAAAAGGCATCAGCGCCGCCGAGCGCCTTGACACGATCGAGCGTGAGGAGCTGGCGGGCATGCTGTACGAAAATTCAGACGAACCGTACTGCGAGGAGCTGGCAAAAGCGATCACGGATGAGATCCGCCGTGGAAATCGGATCGATACGACCACGAAACTCCGTGAAATCATTGAAAAAACATTGGATTTCCTTCCGGAAAAGGAGAAAAAGGAGACAGTCAAGAAGACCTGTCAGCGTGTTTTCCAGGCGCTCCGGATCGATGTAAACCAGGAATTTGAAGTACTCTATGAGTTTATGGAGAAGCTTCCAAATGCGCTTCGACCGGGCGGACGGGCAGCGATCCTGACCTTCCATTCCGGAGAGGATAAACTGGTGAAAGCGGCGCTCAAAGAGGGATATCGCGCCGGTATCTATAAAGAATATTCCAAAGATGTGGTGCGCCCGTCCGCGCAGGAGTGCGTACAGAACCCGCGTGCCCGCTCGACGAAGATGCGCTGGGCGATCCGGGCGGACGAGTAAAATGAATATAAAAGAAAATATATGAAAAAACAGGGCAGCTGTTCCGAGCAATATGGGAGCGGCTGTCCTATTTTTATTGTGAAGATCAAAGAGAGTCCATGTGAAAAATTTCGGGCGCAGTGATGTCTGGTTCTGCAAAAATCCGATTAAAAGAGCAAAAATGTTTTTTTTGCGAGATTTCTGTTTCCGGTGCGTATACTATAAGATTACTTTTCAGAAAATAGAAAAGTGGTCACAGTTGTGAAAGAAAAAACAGCTGCGAAAAAAACAAATACGCGAGAAAGTTTCGTGAGAAAGAGAGGAAACGCATTGAAACAGGAAACACAAAATGAATTGGAACGATTTAGGGATTATTTGAGAGAACAGGAAAAAAGCAGCCACACGATCGAAAAATACTGCAGGGACGTGAGAAAGTTTTTGATGTTTGCTGATGAAGACTGGGATAAAAATACAATTATATCTTTTAAGGAATATCTGCAAGCTCATTATAAAACGTCCAGCGCCAATTCGATGCTTGCGTCTCTGAACAGCTACTTTCATTTTATCGGAAGACAGGAATACTGTGTCCGCACGTTCCGGGTGCAGAAGCGGATTTTCTGTGATGAGAGACAGGAAATGACGCGCAGCGATTATCAAAAGTTAGTTAAGGCGGCGCGGGAGCGCGGCGATGAACGCCTCTGTGCGATATTGCAGACGATCGCGAGCACGGGCATACGAATCAGCGAGCTTTCATATATTACAGCGGAATCGCTGGCACAGGGGGAAGTAGTGATCGACTGTAAGGGAAAACAGCGGGTGATCCTGCTGCCGCAGTCGCTGATGCTGTATCTGACGCAGTACTGCCAGAAGCAGCGGATTGTGAGAGGCAGCATCTTTGTCACAAAAAACGGGCAGGCAGTCCGCAGACAGAATGTGTGGGCGGACATGAAATCCGTCTGCACCGAAGCGGGTGTTCTTCCGAGCAAGGTATATCCGCACAATCTGCGCCATCTGTTTGCCAAGATATTTTATGAGCGCGATCACGATCTGGTCCGTCTGGCAGACTATCTGGGTCACAGCAGCGTGGAAACGACAAGACGTTATACGATCATCAGCAGCCGTGAAGCGTGCCGCAGACAGCTGGAATTAGGTTTGTTGATTGATAGGGAAAATTGACGAAAAACATAATGGGAATTATGTCATGAAATGGAAAAAATCTGCATACATATCTAAATATATGATTCTATTATTAAGTTTATCACTTCTGAGAAAGAATTTCAACATACAAAGGCGTTAAAAACAGTACTTGAAATAACACAGATATTCTATCCAAAATCTGGAAAATTCGACAAAAGCTTTGCAAATAAAAGAAAAAATGAAACAGTCGGATATGACATAATTCCCATTATGTCATCCGGGGAGGTGGAGTATGTGAGAGAAGATCTGACGGGGCGCCGGTATGGACGTCTGACTGTCTGCCGGGAAATAAAACAGGCAGCAAAAAGCCGCCGCCATTACTGGCTGTGCCGGTGCGACTGCGGGAAAGAAAAGACCGTGGAGGAGTCCCATCTGAAAACAGGGCATACGAAAAGCTGCGGGTGCTATCGGAAGGAGCTTCCGTCCAGTCGGCGGATCGATCTGACAGGCCGTCAGTTCGGACGTTTGAAAGTGCTTGAAGAGGCGGATAATTCCAACCGGACAGGCGGATATTGGAAATGTGTCTGTAGCTGCGGACGCCTGATTGAGGCATCCAAAGAAAGCCTGTGCGCGGGAAAAACCAAGAGCTGTGGGTGCCTGCAGGCGGAGACACGAAAGAAAAACATGAAAAAAGCGATTCATTTTGTAGGCGGAACCTGCCTGGAACGAATCGCCAACCAGAAAAATACGGCAAACAATACAAGCGGCTACCGAGGCGTCTACCAGCGGGAAAATTCCCGGTGGCGGGCAGCGATCGGCTTTCAGGGAAAAGTGTACAACCTTGGAACCTTCGTAAACCTTGAGGATGCGGTGGCAGCGCGGAAAAAAGCAGAAGAGGAATTGTACGAGCCATTTTTGCGGGAACATGGCGTGAAAGCGGTGCAGAAGGGAGGTATTTAAATCTGCATAAGGGGACCTGCGTTGATGATAGATAAGACAGGAGGCAAAAAGAATGAAAAAAGCGAAGAAAAAGGGGAAAAGTTACAGTCAAGGATGGTTTGAACGTCAGTCAAGGCGTTTCATGTCAGTGCTTTTGTGCAGCAGTATGTTGAGCACAAGCGTGGCAAATACAGCCGCATTTGCAGCTGCCACATCCGAAGGAGGGGATGAAAGACAGGAATTTTCATTGGAAAAAGAAGTCCTCAGGCAGGCAATCCGGGATGCTGCTAAAAAAGGAAAGACAGTAAAAGAGGATGCATTTACGTTTTCCGGCGATGAGGCAGAAACCTACGAGGGACTGTTTGAAGAAGGAAATCTATATGAACTGCATCCAGATTTCGAGAAGAAAAACGACCGGCTTACTTTGAAAATGTATGCCCGCTTAGAGGATGAAGAGGACATGGATCAGTATACGATCAGCGGAAATGAAGAAATTATTTTCCTGATGACCAATTCTTCTTCAAAAGAGCGCACCGGACGGATTCTGGTGGATGGAAGAGCCAGCGCATGGATGACGGTTGCGCCATTTGGTGAAGTAAAAAAGCAGGTTGAGCTGGAGACAGAGGAAGCGGTTCCGACCGAGATAGAAAATGAGGTAAAAGAACCGGAAAGTGCAGTTCCGGCAGGAAGTGAAGATATCACAGAAGAGGATACGGCTCTGGAGGACGATGTAAAGGAGCAGGAAAATGCTTCAGATACAGGTAACAATCAAATAAAAGAAGAATCGGAAGCAGCGGATGACAAGAAAGATTTATCGGAACCGGATTCTGAGAACGAGAATGAAAAAGCAGACATGGATGCGTTCGAAACAGATACATCCGATGCAGATACATCGGATTCAGAAAATGACAGCGCCCAGGACGAAGGTTCAGTTCAGGTATCACGTTCGGCTCATTTTTCGATGTTTTTGACTTCAGCTGCAATGGCATCTCCGTCTGATGCAAAAGAAGAAGAGAACGAGAACGATGAAAACGAAAAAAATAAGGCGATTGTAGGCGACGAAGCAGAAGAAGACAATTTCGAACGCATTCTGGGGGATTCATATGAAACGGTAGGCATTAAGAATGCATCCGCAGCCGCATTTGTAACTTCCGCGATGGAGCTTGGTCTGACAGACGTAGCTGTTTTGTCGGCAGTGGAAGTGGAAGAAATTCCACACTGGCAGATTTCGAAGTCTAAAAAAGCTACCAATCTGGACGAAAATTTTGAATCCCAGGTAACACTTTCCCTTCCGTCAGCGGAGGAAAAACTGGAAAATGACATTGTGTTTGTGCTGGATAAATCTACCAGCGTGCAGCTGGAAAATGAGGCGTTAGAGATGCTTAAGGAGCTGCAGGCGCAGGCAAAGGAAAATGGCGCAAAAGTAAAGGTTGGAGTCGTTATTTTCAATAAAGAAGCGCACAAGTCTGACTTTATGGATTTGGGAACCCAGTATGATGCGATTGCGGCAGCGATCCGTGAGAATATTAGCAGCGGAACGAATCTTTCGGCTGGAATCCTTGCAGGCAAGAAAATGCTGGATGAGGATACGCAGGTGGCAGCAGGAAGAAAGAGTCTGGTGCTTTTAAGCGATGGCATTACCTATATTTTTGGGGAAAAACCGACGGCGGTTGCCTGGGGATTTGAGAATGATGGTTCAGAACATTCCTGGGCGGGACCGGATCACTGGATTCTTAAATATGGGAATAATAAAGCATTATCGGAGGATGAGTGGAACGAGCGCCTGGGTACAATCAAAGCGCAGATGGATGCACAGGGCGATGCATTTGACCATTCATATGAGCCAGGAGATTTAACGCCATGTACCCCACCTGATGAAGGAAAAAAATATGCCAATAGCGTTGATAAAGCGCTCTATCTTTCCTATGAGGCATATCTGGAAGCGGCGAAGGAACAGTATCACTGCTATGCGATGCCGATTGGTTCATCTGCTGGTGAAAGCTATCCATGGGGACCGAGCTTTGTGAAATATCTGGCAGACGGAAAAACGGTAAGTTTTGAAGATATCAAAAATGATATCCTTTATGCCGTCGATCGGGACTCGACTGTGGAAGATTATATGGGTTGGGTCAAGGATGACTACAATTTTGACTTAAAGAGCATCGACCGTCTGACTGTTGGCGGCAGGGAGCTTTCTAAATGGAAAGATGGAAATACCGTTTATTTTGGAAATGAAGACGTGAATGCAGCTCAATATCGTTTTAAGGTGGAATACGATCCGTCGGATAAGGAAGGAGGAGAACATTTCATCTGGACGATGAATGAGGCGGTAAAAAATAATGAACCGGTGCAGCTGACCTATACGGTAAAACTGGTAAATCCGAAGAACAATCCAGGAGAATCGTATGGACGGTACGATGAAGACGGAAGCGAAGAGTATGATGGACTTTATACGAACCAGAAAGCAGTGCTGCATCCGGTTGGAAGCGATCAGGAAAAAGGAAAAACGGAAGTATTTTCGAAACCGACTGTATCATATACGATTCCGGGAGGAGAACTTCCGACGATTCCAGAGGGAGGAACTTCTAAATCGAAGACAGCGGAACAGCTGGATGAAAATTTTAAGTCTCAAGTGGCTTTGTCCTTGCCGTCAGCGGAGGAGCAGCTGGTAAGTGATGTGGTGCTTGTCTTAGATAAATCAACCAGCACGGGACTGAAAGAGCAGGCATTGGAAATGCTTCAGAACCTCAAGAAAGAAGTGCAGGAAAAGGGAGCAAAGGTCAAAGTGGGAGTAGTGCTCTTTAACAAGGAAGCGCATACGGATGGATTTATGGATTTGGAGACCCAATATGAGGCGATTGAAGCAGCCATTTGTCAGGAAATTAAGAGTGGAACCAATCTTCACGCAGGTATTTTAGCGGGTAAATCAATGTTAGACCAGGATACAGGAGTGGAAGATGAACGCAAGACACTGGTAGTTGTCAGTGATGGTATTACCTATATGTTTAATGAGAATCCGACGGCGGTTGCCTGGGGATTTATAGCAGATTCTCCGAAACATTTTGCAGGACCGGATAACTGGAAATCCAAGTATGGAAATAATCAGGCACCGACGGACTGGAATGCATGGCTGACCGGCATAGGAGCCAGACTTTCAGAGCAGAAGGATACACACGACTATCCATATGGAACGGAACCGGATGCATCGCTTATTACACCGGTGGAGGAAGCAGGAAATTATGTGAATTCGATCGATAAGGCATTATATCTTTCATACGAGGCGTACGCACAGGCAGCTTCGGAAGGATATCACTGCTATGCGATGCCGATTACGCCGCCCGGAACGGCAAGTAACTATGAGTGGGGAATGAGTTTCATGCGGTACCTCGCGAATGGAAAGCAGGTTTCATTTGACAGTATAGAAAATGATATTTTGTATGCCGTTGATAAAGGTTCTGTTGTGAAAGATTATATGGGCTATGTGAAAGAGGATTATAACTTTGATTTCGATCACTTAGACCAGCTGACAGTAGGGGGAAAAGCGCTTTCTATGTATCAGGAGGGCAACACCTGGTATTTTGGAGACGGAGAACCGGGACCGCAGAATTATCGTTTTAAAGTGGTATATGACGCGGGAAATAAGGCAGAGACAGAGATGTTTACCTGGTATATAAATGAACCAGTTTCAAACTTTGCACCGGTGCAGCTGACCTATACCGTAAAACTGATAAACCCAAAGACGGCGGATGGAACCTATGGAAAATATGACCGGGACGGCAGCCAGCACTATGAAGGGCTCTATACCAATCAGGAGGCGGTCCTGTATCCGGTAGACAGCCGTGGAAATGAGTATCGGCCAGAAGAATTCCCGAAGCCGACCGTATCATATGTGGTAGAACATGGAAGCCAGGAACCGGGATCTGATCCTACCCCGACCCCGAATCCAGGCAATAACGGAGGCGGAAGCCACGGCGGTCACGGAGGCGGAAGTAGTTCTGGCAGTAAAAAGTCTTCGACTACAACCGCGTCGGGACCGGCAGCCCAGCCGACGGAACCGGTTACGCCGGTTGTACCAGAACCTCAGCCGGTTGTACCGGCAGAAGGACTTCCGAAGACCGGGGATACGGATCGGATGGATGTGCCGATGGCTCTGCTGGCAATTGGAATGATGGCAGCAGCTTATGTATTAATGACGGGCAGAAAAAAGACGGAAGAGTAAGACAAGATATAGAAAAATAAAAATTGCCCGGTTATAAGAGCAGGTTTTTAGGGCGGCGCCAGAAAAAATGGCGCTGTCCTAAAACTATGCTGTTATCTGTTTCGTTTTGTATGCAAATTAATACATCATTTATAAAAATATATAATTTGCTTAATAAATAAAGGCGCAGAACGTTTCACGGGCAAAGATGGAGGGATCGATGCAAAAGTGGACACGGAAAGCAGCGGCTGTGATAGCTGTCATCTGTTTGGCGTTTGGTACAGCGGGGGTGGCAATGCATAAATGGGATGAAATGCGTCAGGAGAAGGCGCAGGAAGAGCTGACCGCTCAGGTTGTGGGAATGTCGGAAGCAGGGACGACAGGAGAAACAATGCCGGAGAAAAAAGTGCCAGAAGTGGAAAATGAGATAGGTGAGACGAATGCAATAAAGGAGACAGAATATGTGTCAGCAATTGATTTCGCAGTGCTGGATTCCCAGAATCCGGACGTCGTTGCCTGGATTCAGATTCCGGGAACACAGATCAATTATCCGGTGGTTCAGGGGAAGGACAATGATTATTACCTGCACCGTGACCTGAACGGGCAGAAGAGCACGGCGGGCACGATTTTTCTGGACTATGCCGATCGGGCAGATTTTTCGTCCCTGCATAACGTGCTGTACGGTCATCACATGAAGAATGGAAGTATGTTTAAGGACATTTCCAGATACAAGGATCAGGGCTATTTCGATCAGCATTCAGAAATCATTCTTTATACGCCGGAGCGGGAGATTCATTTAAAAGCCCTGGCGGCTGTCTGCACATCGCCGGATGCGATCCGCCGGACAACGGAGTTTGCATCGGGAGAAGAATTTGCGTCATATATTCAGCAGATGACAGCGGGCGCGAGCGCGTCCGCGCCGGTCGAGGGGACGATCGTGCGTTTGTATTCATTTGTGACATGCAGCTATGAATTTAACAATGCCCGGACAATTTTATATGCGTATGAATCGGCAGAATAGTAACGATTCACGGGTAGGCACTTTTGGAACCGAAAGTGCCGTAAGAAAACGTGGTGGTAGCAGGAATTTGCCGTATTTAAATGCGAAGCTACGGCAAATTCCGTTACTGGGCACGTATGCGTGAACAGTAACGCAGAATAAGATGGGGAATGTCCCAGATGTGGAAAAACAAAATGCGTTACCATGATGCAGTAACTGGATAGACAGAAAGACATAACATGGAAACGGACCGGAAAGAAATGTTTATACGCTACTGCATCTGGAAATAGATCTATCAAGGGAGGTAAAGGGATGGAAGAGAGAAAAATCAGGGGAAGGAGCCGGAGACGGAAGTATAAAAATCAGATGCGCCGTCCGATAGCAGTATTGCTGGCGCTGATGCTGTCGTTTAGTTCCTTCGGTACGGCGACTGCTTATGCGGATGATGCGGCAGTTGTCAAAGAAAGTGTGGACACAGCGGGAACGCAGGAGAAAGTCGATCTGGATAAGTGGATGGAGAAAGAAGTATTTGGTACTGGAAAACAGGCAGAGAATATTGCTGGGAAAGATACTGTTGGAGTGCAGGATGGTTCTACGGTAGCGGATGTTTCTGGAGATGAGGGCTCAGATGGAGCTGGTGAAGGAAATGAAGCCGGAACTGTGGGTTCTGTGAATGAAAATGGAAACAGCCAGACAGGGAAAGAAAACGGTCAGAATCCGTCGGGTGAACAGACGGATAATCCATACGATTCGATCGAACGCCCATCTCAGTCTGACACGGTAGAAATTATTCCGGGTGCGCCGTCCGACTCGAAAAAGAACGAATCGGATGCCAATTCCGGTACAGGCTCTGCAGGTTCGGCGTCGGGAGCAGCCGGAGATTCTAATTCTCAGAATGGACAGGAAAATGTGGATAATTCCGGAAACCAGACGGGCGGCAGCAGGAGACAGAGGTAAAACCTGTTTTACCGGAAGAGAAGGATTATGAATATTTTTATGATAAAGAAACTGGAAAATTTAAGGTAACCTTTAATATCAAAGAAGATGCCAAGGGTGACCAGACGATTGAGCTGAGCAAGGTGATGGAAGAGATCAATGCGGCTGGAAAGAAGCAGTTTGAACAGTGGTTCCAGACTAAAGAAGGTGCGGACGAGCTGGAAAATGCACAGTATTACGGACAAAATACGATCCGTCAGGTTTTCAATGGAGTTGAATATAGCTATAATATAAAAAATGGAACAGTCTGTCCGTATGAGGAACCGGGATGTACAATGGTATTTGATGTTTATATTACCAACGGTTCCAAACATACATATGTGTATAAAAATAACAGCTTTATCGTATCGACACCGGACATGAGCAATCAGGATCAGACAGGAGTCATTGGATTTGACGGACAGGAACTGCCGGATGATTATACGAAGGGATTTCTTTCTCCCAAGTATGATATAAAGAATTCCAGCACAACAGGAGTTATTGAAAATCTGATTGATGAGGCATTGAAAGACACGCAGTCTCAGCGCCAGTACGGAATTGATAAGGACGGAAATTTAACGACGTCCTATATCAAATTAACGAAAAACGATATTAATGTTGGAGATCCGGTTTATAAGATTGGAAAAAAATATTATCTGTATTCAGAAAAATATGATTGCTATTATTGCGATTTTAATAGTGCACAGGTGGAAGAACAACCAAAAGGTTCTGGAAAGTATGTTGTAAAATCAATTCCGTCCGGCGGAAAAAGCAATTCTGCGATCAAGGCAGATGGAAGTAAATATTATGCTCCGTGGGTGCGTGGCGGTGAGATTGATGCAATCCGGGCATCAAAATATAAAATTCAGGATGCCTTGAATCAATATCTTTCTAAAAATAACACGACACTAGAAAAAGAAGTTCTTAAATACTACAACGAGAAAGGAGGAACTTCCTACACGACGATCGAGGAACTGCTTTCCAAGAATGAAGCAGCGGCAAATGAACTAACACGAGCGGGAGAGACCGGAAATTCTTCCTTGGCTTCTCTGGATCCGATGCTGCTTCATTCCAGCAGTCAGTATGATAATTTTTATCAGAATATTTTCAGCTTCAATGTCGGCAGCCAGGAGGATATGAAAAAATTCCTGGAAAATGAAAATCTGGGTCACGGTCATAGTCATGGAAATTGGGCGACGGATGGGTGTGAGATGACGATCGGCGATTATATGGCGGATAAGTTAAATGAAACGGATGGTGCATGGGATAAGGCAAATGCATATTTTAATGCACTCTTAAAATCGGGCGTCTCATCGGAAGAAGCTACTTGGGTTGCATTTACCATGGCAACCAATATCGATGGCGAACGTGCAGATAACAATTATCAGAATTCCGCCTGGAACTGGTACAGTTCCATGGTTCTCAAACAGCAGGATGGCACCTTCAACCTGACCAAGGTAGATACGGATGGCAACCAGCTCGGAGACGACGAGGGCGAGGGGCAGACTTCGTTCTATCTCTGGTATATAGACAGCAAGACGGAGACAGATGAACAGGGAAATCAGAAGACAACGGATGTGACAAAATACTGTGTTTATGTGGATCCGGTCTACGAAACGGTAGAAAATGAAGATGGGACGAAGAGCCAGAAACTGGTAAAAGATGGATATTATGGCTGGGTTGAGTACGATCCGGACAACAAAGAGTTAAATTATACCGTCTCGACGACCAACGGAACCCTGAATATTGATTATGCACTTTTAGAGGGAGTGGTCTATTACCTTCAGGAAAAGGCGGCGCCAGATGGATATAAGGTGGATTCCAATATTTATGTGATCTGCGATGAAGAATCGTATCAGCAGATGACAGCCGAAAAAGGGGTAAGCAGTGTGATTAACCCGGCCACCGGCGTGGAGAGCGCTGTGGTTTATATGGGCGCAATCAAAGGCGGCGAAACCCTGAAAGTAAACTTTGTCAACGGAAAGACAGCTCCGAAGCCAGATCCAACCCCGGATCATGGGGGTGGCGGAAGCCACGGCGGTCATGGAGGCGGCGGTTCCAGTTCTGGCGGAAAGAAGACAACCTCTGCGGGACCGGGGACAGTCACCGAAGAACCGGTGCTTCCGGAACAGCCGGCGGAAGTGCCGATTGAAAACATTCCTGCACAGGGACTTCCGAAGACAGGAGAGGACGGAGTAAACACATCGGCTCTGATGCTGACACTCGGACTGATCGCATCTGCTTATGTATGGATGAGCGGCAGACGGGAGGAAGGAGAGAACCGTAAAAACTAAAAGAAAACGGTGATGATAAAGACGCAGAAACGTTGTAAACAGGTATAAATCGAACAGATATAAATCAAACGGCAGCTGCTAAACAGGTGGATACAGTAAGTATCTCTTCCTGTTTGGCAGCTGCCGTTTGTCAAAATATATTTTTTAAATAAAATACTCCGCCTCACTCCTGCGCGTATAGTTCTGCTCCAGCATCGCGACGTGGGACAGAAAGGCCTCATTGTCGAAGTATTTGGCGCCAGCCGGGCAGATCTTGATGCACGCCTGACATTTAATGCAGATACCGGTGCAGGTGTCCGGTGCATCTGCCGGGATAGAGCCCATCGGACAGACCGTTGCACAGATGCCGCAGCCAGTACATTTTTCCGGATCGGTGACTGGTTTGGCTTTCAGGAAGATAGCCGGTTTTCCGTCGGTGCCGAGCGGGGTGTAATATGGTCCGACCGGATCATCGCCGCGCACGGCAATCGGAGCCGGGATTTCGGTCAGGGAAGCGATCTTTTCGGCTGCCTTGATGCCGAATGCATGGATCTGTGCGAGATCATCTGCATCTGGACGTCCGGTTGCCAGCTTGTCGCTGAATACGTGCTCGGTCGGGATACCGGCACCTGCGATGGTGTGGAAGCCGTGCGCCTCTAATTCATTGCGAAGCTCGATGAGCCCATTGTCGAAGTTGCGGTTTCCGAAGACAGCCACCGGAATGGCGAGCGCGCCATTTCCCTCAAAATGGGTCTGTACAAATGGGAGCATCTTGTTCGGGATGCGTCCCGCGTAGACCGGGGTGCCGATGACGATCAGATCGTCTGCCCCGTATGTATGAACTTTTTCGCGGCTTTCCGGCAGCGTGAAATCATAGGAATCCATCGGGACGCCGAGTGTGTCAGCGATCGCCTGCGCCAGCGTGGTAACAACCTTTTTCGCGTTGCCGGTCGGGCTGAAATAGACTGCGTGTACGTGATTGATTTTCATGAAAATACCTTCTCTTCGTATGCTTAAATTTAATTCGGTAAAATACCTTATTATAGTAGGTATTTTAATGGATTATGATGGGCTGTCAATGAAACTGGAGTTTTTTGGTTACTGGGTACGTATGCGTGAATAGTAATATGTTTTTTACAGAATCGCCCAAAATATCATTACATATGTCTTGTCACATGAAATAATATGTGCTATACTGATGCGGATGCACAAATAAAGTTTTGGATTGAAAGAGAACTCTGTTTGCGATAGGAGCATAGAGTGGCAGATAGTATTCTGCGATTTGAAGGCTGAACTATCTGCAGGATAAAAAGATAAGTGCAAACGTATGGTATAGAAAGGAAGGCAACAAAATGGTCCGGGAGGAAAATTATGATGTGGTCATCGTCGGGTGTGGCGTAGGCGGTCTGTACACCGCTTTAAATCTGCCGTCGGAAGACCGGATCTTAATGATTTGCAAGGAAGATATAGAGAGCTGTGATTCCAGCTGGCGCAGGGAGGTATCTGCGTGCTGCGGGATGAGACGGATTATGATGCGTATTTTGAGGACACGATGCGCGCGGGACACTACGAGAACCGCAAGGAGAGTGTGGATATCATGATCCGCTCCAGCCGGGATGTGATAAATAATCTGCTGAAATTAGGCGTAGGGTTTGACAAAAATCCAGATGGCAGTTTAAAATATACAAAGGAGGGCGCGCATTCGCAGCCGCGTATCTGTTTCCATGAGGACATCACGGGAAAAGAGATCACGACGACCCTGCAGACGCGTGTAAAAGAACTTCCGAATGTAGAAATCCGGGAATATACTGTTATGACGGATATTTTGGTAGAAAAGGGCATCTGCATCGGTATTCTGGCAAAGAATGCAGACGGCGATATTTTAAAGATTCATGCGAAAGACACGGTTCTGGCGACCGGCGGTATCGGCGGGCTTTACAAGCATTCGACGAACTTCCCGAGCCTGACAGGTGATGGGCTGGATGTAGCAAAGAAACACGGCGTGCGTCTGGAACATCTCGATTATGTCCAGATTCATCCGACCAGCCTGTACAGCAAGAAGCCGGGACGCAGCTTCCTGATTTCAGAATCGACCCGCGGCGAGGGGGCAGTTCTGTTAAATGGAAAGGGCGAGCGCTTTGTCGATGAGCTTCTGCCGCGTGATGTGGTGACGCAGGCGATCGAGAAGGAGATGGAAAAAGAGGGCAGCGATCATGTATGGCTGTCGTTTAAGGCAGTTCCGGAGGAGACGATCCGGAACCATTTTCCGCACATTTATGAGGAGTGCTTAAAAGAGGGCTACGATATCACGAAGGAACCGGCTCCGGTCGTACCGGCGCAGCATTATTTTATGGGCGGTATCTATGTCGATCATTTCTCCGAGACGACGATGGACCACCTGTATGCGGTTGGTGAGACGAGCTGCAACGGCGTACACGGAAAGAACCGGCTTGCCAGCAACAGTCTGCTGGAAAGCCTTGTATTTGCAGAGAGAGCGGCAGGCAAGATCGCCGGACGGGAGGACGAAGAGTATGAATCCAATTACGATGCAGCTTGTTGCGGATGAGTATATCCGCATGGCGTTAAAGGAAGATATCAACAGTGAGGACGTTTCGACGAACGCGGTCATGCCGGAATACCGCAAGGGCGAGGTACAGCTCTTAGCCAAGGCAGACGGTATTATCGCCGGTTTACAGGTGTTTGAGAGCGTGTTTAAACTTCTGGACGAGGCGACCGAGACAAAATTTGAGGTAAAAGACGGGGATACCGTCACAAAAGGGCAGTTTTTAGGTGTGATCACCGGCGACATCCGGGTGCTTCTTTCCGGCGAGCGGACGGCGCTCAACTATTTACAGCGGATGAGCGGCATTGCGACCTATACGAATCAGGTGGCGAAGCTTTTAGAAGGAACGAAGACAACGCTTTTAGATACGCGCAAGACGACCCCGTGTATGCGTGTATTTGAAAAATATGCGGTCAAGGTTGGCGGCGGCAGCAACCACCGTTACAACTTATCGGACGGCGTGATGCTCAAGGATAACCATATCGACGCAGCCGGCGGAGTTAAGGCGGCGGTTGAGGCGGCGAAGAAATATGCCCCATTTGTCCGCAAGATCGAGGTGGAGACGGAAAATCTCGATATGGTGCGCGAGGCAGTGGAAGCGGGCGCTGATATTATCATGCTGGACAATATGACCCCGGACGAGATGGCGGAGGCGATCCGCATCATCGACGGACGCGCCGAGACGGAGTGTTCCGGAAATATGACGAAGGAAAATATCGCAACGATCACGAAATTAGGCGTAGATTATGTGTCCAGCGGCGCGCTGACGCACTCGGCACCAATTCTGGATCTGAGTCTCAAACATCTGCGGGCATTATAAAAATTTAAAAACTAAGAAAGGACAGGGAAAACAGGATGGAAACAACGATGACAGGAGTACAGCGGAGAAAGAAAATACTGGAAATGCTGGGACAGTCATCCACACCGCTTTCCGGCGGGGCGCTGGGGCGGGCAGTCGGCGTGAGCCGTCAGGTGGTGGTGCAGGATATCGCGCTTCTGCGTACCGAGGGACACCCTGTCCTTGCGACTGCCCGCGGTTATGTGCTGGAGATGCCGCACCAGACGGAACGCCTCTTTAAAATGTGCCATACGACCGAGCAGACGCGCGAAGAGCTGAATACGATTGTTGATCTGGGCGGCGAGGTGCTGGATGTCATGGTCAACCACCGCATCTATGGAAAGGTATCGGCGCCGTTAAATATCCGCAGCCGCCGCGATGTTGAGGCATTTGTGGAAAATATCCGGACTGGGCGTTCCACGCCGCTTTTAAACGTGACATCGGGCTATCATTTCCATCACGTGGCTGCCGATCAGGAGGAGATTCTCGACGAGATCGAGGCAGCGCTGCGGGAAAAGGGATTTCTGGCGGACTTCCTGTCATACGAGCAGGAAGAGGTGGAAAAATAGGGGGAAAGTCAAAAGAAATGAATTTTTGAAATTATTTTAAAAAATATGAAATTTCCTGTTGACATTCTTTTTCAAATGTTATATACTATCTTTGCTGTCGATGAGACAGATAAGCAGTTGGCTGAGAGGTCAGGTGCGGGAATGGTTACAGTGCCGGATAAAACGGTCAGAATCGCAAAATGAATATGAGTCTGTAGCTCAGCTGGATAGAGCAACGGCCTTCTAAGCCGTGGGTCGGGGGTTCGAATCCCTTCAGGCTCGTCGAATCTGTTTCGACAGATTCCTATGGTGGATATAGCGCAGTTGGTTAGCGCGCAGATTGTGGCTCTGGAGGCCTAGGGTTCGAATCCCTATATCCACCTTCTTTAAAGGGATCTTTTGCTGATGGCTATCGCCAAGCGGTAAGGCACAGGACTTTGACTCCTGCATTCGTTGGTCCGAATCCAACTAGCCCAGTTAAATATGGGGTATTAGCTCAGTCGGTAGAGCACTTGACTTTTAATCAAGTTGTCCGGGGTTCGAATCCCCGATGCCTCATTACGAAGACACATTGCAGACGCGATGTGTCTTTTTGTGTAATAGGTAATTCCTTGAAATTCTCTATCACACAAAAAGGCACTAACGTGCCAATGATGCGCGCTCGCGCGAAATTGTAATATGAGGAGGTTTTTAGTTATGGCAAAAAAGTCCATGCGCGTAATCGGGGAGTACACAATGATCACAGCGGCGACCTTTGTCGTGGCGGCAGCCGTCTATTTCTTTCTGATTCCGAGCGGTGTATCGGTGGGAAGTATTTCCGGTCTGGCGATGCTTTTGGGAAATGTGATACCGCTGCCGATTTCAGTGCTGACCTTTATTTTAAATGCGGCGCTTCTGGTGGTGGGATTTCTTTTTATCGGACGCGAGTTCGGCGTCAAGACGGTGTATACGTCGCTGATTCTGCCGGTTTTTCTGTGGGTGTTTGAGCAGGTTTTCCCGGATTTTGTGTCGATCAACCAGGATGCGATGATGGATACGGTCTGCTATATCTTTGTTGTCAGCGTTGGTCTGGCTCTTTTGTTCCGGATGAATGCCTCGTCGGGCGGTCTGGACATCGTGGCAAAGCTCTTAAACAAATATTTCCATATGGAGCTGGGAAAAGCGATGGCGCTTCCAGGCATGTGTGTGGCGCTCTCATCCGTGTTTTTCAGCGATAAAAAACTGGTGGTGCTGGGCATTCTGGGCACATACTTAAACGGAATTGTGTTGGATCGTTTTATTTTCGGTCTGAATCTGAAAAAGAGAGTTTGCATTATCTCGGAAAAAGAAGAAGAGATACGCCAGTTTATCCTGCATACGCTTCACAGCGGCGCGACGATCTATCAGGGATTCGGCGCGTTTGACAATGAGCCGAAGACGGAAATTATCACGATCGTAGATAAAAACGAATATGCACAGCTCATGCCGTATATATTAAAAACAGATCCGAGGCATTTGTGACGGTGTATGCGGTGAATGAGATTATTTATCGTCCCAAAAGATAGAAAATGATGTTACTGATAAAAAAACTCAGTAAGCAAAAATGAACAAAATTTGCTTGACGTGGTAAGTGATTCATGATATAGTCTCATTGAAGTTAGATAAGACTAACCTACGAAAAGGAAAATAGAAGGCGGAAAAAGCCTTTTATTTTTAAAAGATAGTTAGCCATATCTAACTAAAGATAGATATAGCTAACTAAGAGAAGCAGTCAGGAGGCAGAAAGATGGAACGGTTGTTTGAAGAAGTATTCGTAGAGGTGTGTGCGCCGACTCTTCGTGGCATCAAACCGTCGAACTTGTTCCGTTATCAGCCGCAGAACCGTGATAAACTCCTGGAAGCGCTTGATTTCTGGAACCGGGAACTGGAACCGTCGGGGCTTCAGGTGCGGGCGCTTAAAGAGTGCAGCCGGACGGGCGCGTTTCTGATTCTGGTGTACCGCGAGGAATGGCTTCGCTTTATTCTGGGTAAAATATCTGTACAGCACTTTTTAAAAAAGTCTGGTTACCAGATGAAGAAGACGGTCGATGGCTTTTTGAGGCAGCTTTCCAACCGGCTTTGTCTGGAACATGATTTTCCACATGAGATTGGCATTTTCCTGGGGTATCCGCTTGAGGATGTTGTTGGATTCATTGAAAATCAGGGAAAAAATTATACCTGCAGCGGTTACTGGAAGACGTATGGCGACCCGCAGGAAGCAAAACGGCGGTTTGATTCATACCGGGAATGCACGGAAGTGTGCCGGGAGAAATACCGTCAGGGGACACCGATTATTCAGCTTGTAAAAGCCGCATAATAAATCTAAGTAAGTAAATTATTCACAAGGAGGAAATAAAAATGAGCAAGGTAGCAATTGTATACTGGAGCGGAACGGGAAACACAGAGGCTATGGCAAATTACGTAGCAGAGGGCGTTAAGAAAGCGGGTGGCGAGGCTGATTTATTTACTTCCGCAGAGTTTGGCGCTGACAAAGCTGGCGAGTATGACAGAATCGCATTTGGCTGCCCGTCTATGGGGGCTGAACAGTTAGAGGAGTCTGAGTTCCAGCCGATGTTCGACGAGGTTAGCCCGGTTCTCTCTGGCAAAAAGATTGCATTATTCGGTTCTTACGGATGGGGCGACGGCGAGTGGATGCGTACCTGGGAGAGCGACTGCATGACTCTGGGCGTAACCATGGCTTGCGAGCCGGTAATCTGCAACGCAACGCCGGACGAGGCAGCAGGTGCTGAGTGCGAGGCACTGGGCGAGGCTCTTGCAAACGCATAAGTAAAATCGCATAAAAACACATATATAATAAGAAGAAGTACAATTACCTGCGAACGCAGGACATCTTAAATTGCCATAATAAAGATGCTTAAAAATTGAAAATCAGAAAAGGAAGTGTCCTCCCGCGGCGCTTCCTTTTTTGTGGGCAAATATCCCCTTTTCGAAAACTCCAAAATGTGATATGATAAAAAATAAAACTGTTTGATTTGACTCAAACAACAGTATCAATTTACGAAAAGAAACAACGGAGGGAATGTATATGGAAGAAAATAAAAAACCATTGGCAGAGGGAGAGGAGAAGGAAGAGTCTGTCTCCAAGAACTTTATCGAGCGCGAGATTGACAAAGATCTGGCAGAGGGCGTTTACGATCATGTCCAGACGAGATTTCCTCCGGAACCGAACGGATATCTTCATATTGGACACGCTAAATCGATTATTCTGAACTCTGGACTGGCAAAAGAATACAACGGAAAATTCAATCTCCGTTTTGATGACACCAACCCGACGAAGGAGAAGACGGAGTTTGTTGAGTCGATCATCGAGGATGTAAAATGGCTGGGCGCTGATTTTGAGGACCGCCTGTTTTTTGCATCCAACTATTTCCAGCAGATGTATGAGTGTGCAGTTCTTCTTATTAAAAAGGGAAAAGCATTCGTCTGCGATCTGACAGCTGATCAGATCCGCGAGTACCGCGGTGATTTTAACAATCCTGGTAAGGAAAGCCCGTACCGCAACCGCAGCATCGAGGAGAACTTACAGCTCTTTGAGGAGATGAAAGAAGGCAAATATGCGGATGGCGAAAAGGTACTGCGTGCGAAAATTGATATGGCATCCCCGAACATCAATATGCGTGATCCGGTTATTTATCGTGTAGCCCATATGCATCATCACAACACCGGGGACAAATGGTGCATTTACCCGATGTACGATTTCGCTCATCCGATTGAGGATGCGATTGAGCACATCACGCATTCGATTTGTACGCTGGAATTTGAGGATCACAGACCGCTCTATGACTGGGTCGTAAGAGAGTGCGAGTTTGAGAACCCGCCGCGCCAGATTGAGTTTGCGAAGATGTATCTGACCAACGTCATTACCGGAAAACGTTATATCAAGAAACTGGTAGAAGATAAGATTGTAGATGGCTGGGATGACCCGCGTCTGGTAACCATCGCAGCGCTGCGCCGCAGAGGTTACACGCCGGAATCCATCCGCCGCTTTGTAGAGCTGGCAGGTGTCTCCAAAGCAGATAATTCCATCGACAGTGCAATGTTAGAGTACTGCCTGCGCGAGGATCTGAAATTAAAGAAGTCCCGTGTGATGGCAATTCTTGACCCGGTCAAGCTTGTTATCGACAACTATCCGGAAGGACAGATCGAGGAGCTGGATGCACCAAACAATATGGAGAACGAGGAACTTGGTTCCAGAAAGATTCCATTTGGCAGAGAACTTTACATCGAACGCGAGGACTTTATGGAAGAACCACCGAAGAAATACTTCCGTCTCTTCCCGGGCAATGAGGTCCGCCTGATGAACGCGTACTTTGTTACCTGCACCGGATTCGAGAAAGATGCAGACGGTAATGTAACGGTTGTTCACTGTACCTACGATCCAGAGACGAAGAGTGGTTCCGGCTTCAATGCAAGAAAGGTAAAAGGTACGATTCACTGGGTAGCAGCACAGACTGCACTGAAAGCAGAAGTACGTCTCTATGAGAACCTGGTAGACGAGGAAAAGGGCAAACTCAATGCAGATGGAACGCTGAACTTAAATCCGAATTCCCTGCGCGTTCTGAAAGAGTGTTACTTAGAGCCGGGTCTGAAAGAGGCAAAAGCATTTGAGAGCTTTCAGTTCGTCCGCAATGGATACTTCTGCGTGGACTGCCGCGACAGCGAGCCGGGCAAACCGGTTTTCAACCGGATTGTTTCGCTGAAGAGCTCTTTCAAGCTTCCGAAATAAATCGAGAACAACTCTTGAAAATGTATAAAAAAATACAGAAAAAAGCGGCTTTGTTCTGATGAAAAAAGGAGAGAACGGGACTTTCAGAATACATTTTAGAATATGAGCAAAATGCTTGAGAGGTCTTGGCGATTCTTCCGGAGGTTATTAAGAAAAATGTAGAAAAATGTAGTAATAACCTATAAAAAGCAGGTTGTTTTTGCTAATAAAACACCCTGCTTTTTGTGCATAATTTATGAAAGGCTTGGTTGACAATCAGGGGGGTTACTGTTATAATTTAAGTAAAGTGAGCTGATCATGTCAATCTGTGGCTTCACTTGTTACAGTTAAGGGGAAAAGCCCCTTATAAATTGCTTTCAAAAATGGAATGCATTCCACAATACGGAATCTTACTGGTGGAATTTTATAAGTATAATTTTTCACAAAGAAAGCAGAACCTAAAATAAATAAGGAGGTGCAATGCACAATGTGGACTGAACCAACTATGCCTTTCGGGCAGTCAGTTATCGTTTCTCTGCTGGGTCTTTCGGTAGTTTTTCTGGCTCTGATCTGTCTGGCTCTGGCAATTATGGTAATTTCCAAGATTCTCCGCTCCGTTGTTTCTGATGGTGCTAAGGCCCCGGCCGCAGCACAGAAAGCAGCACCGGCTGTGTCGGATGAAGCTGATAAGGAATTACTTGCCGTGCTGATGGCAACGATCGGGGATGACCTCGGATTGCCGACAGACAAGTTTAAGATCTTGAGCGTGACAGAAGTTAAGTAATGAGAAACAGGAATGAAAGGAAATCGAAAGGAAGGTTAGAGCAGTTATGAAGTATACGGCTACCCTCAATGGAAAACAGTACGAAGTAGAACTTGAAAGAATCGATGCATACGAGCCAATGCCGCGTTACGGCGAGGCTCCGGCAGCAGCACCGGCTCCAGTAGCAGCACCGGCAGCACCGTCAGCTCCAGCACCGGCGCCTGCACCAGCAGCACCGGCTCCTGCACCAGCAGCTCCGGCGGCAGCACCGGCAGCAGGTGCAACTACCGTAGAGGCTCCGATGCCAGGTAAAATCCTGAACATCAAAGTATCTGCAGGACAGGCAGTTAAGTTTGGTGAGACCGTCATCGTGATGGAAGCTATGAAGATGGAAACTGAAATCGTTGCTCCGGCAGACGGTACAGTAGCACAGATTCTTGTCAAAGCAGGCGACGCCGTTGACACAGGTGCAGCACTGGTTACCCTGAACTAATAGACGATACTATGATAAATAGCAACTGTTTACAAAAAGGAATTTTCGGAACTGAAAATTCTGTATGATACAGTTCAGGCAACAGATTTTGCCGATTTGGAATACAAAGCATCGGCAAAATCCCATTACTGGGCACACATGTGTGAACAGTAATGATAAACATTCGAAAGGACGTAAAGAATTATGAAATATGTTGCTACGATCAATGGAAAGAAATACGAAGTTGAAGTAGAAAAATTAGAAGCTTACAAATCTCTGGATCGTAATGGTGTAGCAGCTCCGGCAGCTCCGGTTCTTCCGGCATCCGCACCGGTACAGAGACCGGCAGCACCGGCTCCGGCTCCAGTTGCAGCAGCACCGGCTCCAGCTCCGGCACCGGCAGCAGCTCCGGCTCCGAAGGCAGCAGCTCCGGCGGGCGCAACTACCGTAGAAGCTCCAATGCCAGGTAAAATCCTGAACATCAAGGTATCTGAAGGACAGGCGGTTAAATTTGGCGAAGTAGTAGTTATTATGGAAGCCATGAAAATGGAGACTGAGATCGTTGCTCCGGCAGACGGTACAGTCAGCAAGATCCTTGTTAAGGCTGGCGATTCTGTTGATACAGGAGCTGCTCTGGTTGCTCTGAACTAGGAGGTTAGGTAATGAACTTTTTTGAAATATTAAAAGAGCTTCTTGCACAGTCGGGTTTCGCAGCATTGACCTGGAGAAGCTGTGTAATGATTCTCATTGCTTTTGTATTATTATACCTGGCAATTAAAAAGCAGTTCGAGCCGCTTCTTCTGCTTCCGATTGCATTTGGTATGTTCCTGGCAAACCTGCCGTTGGCTGACCTGATGAAGGAAAGCGAGCCGTGGTATACCGCAGGTGTTCTGCGTATCATCTACGGCGGTGTTAAGTCCAGTTTGTTCCCGTGTCTGATCTTCATGGCAGTAGGTGCCATGACAGACTTTGGTCCGCTGATTGCAAACCCGGTGAGCCTTCTGCTTGGTGCAGCTGCTCAGTTCGGTATCTACATTGCATTCATGCTGGCTAACGCAACTGGTCTGTTTACAGTAGGTGAGGCAGCTGCTATCGGTATCATCGGTGGTGCAGACGGTCCGACCGCTATCTATGTAGCTAACAACCTGGCACCGGATCTGGTTGCTCCGATCGCCGTTGCCGCTTACTCCTACATGGCGCTGATTCCGCTGATTCAGCCGCCGATCATGAAGCTTCTTACCACTAAGAAAGAGCGTTCCATCGTTATGAAGCAGCTCCGTAAGGTAAGCAAGGTTGAGAAGATCGTATTCCCGGTATTCGTAGTACTGTTCTGCTCCCTGCTTCTTCCGTCCGTAGCTCCGCTGCTTGGTATGCTGATGCTTGGTAACCTGCTTCGTGAATCTGGTGTTACAGAGCGTCTTTCTGATACAGCTCAGAACGCACTGTGCAACATCGTAACTATCATGCTTGGTACTACCGTAGGTGCGACCGCAAACGGCGAGATCTTCCTGCGTGTTCAGACCATCGCTATCGTTTGCATGGGTCTTCTTGCATTCGCATTCGCTACCATCGGAGGTGTTCTCCTTGGTAAGGTGCTGTGCGCTGTAACCGGCGGCAAGATCAACCCGTTAATCGGTTCCGCTGGTGTATCTGCTGTACCGATGGCTGCCCGCGTTTCTCAGACAGTTGGTGCAAAAGAGAATCCGACCAACTTCCTTCTGATGCACGCTATGGGACCAAACGTAGCAGGTGTTATCGGTTCTGCCGTAGCAGCAGGTTTCTTCATGCTGATTTTCGGTTAATCGAATATTGATTTTTGGCTGTTGCAGCCGGGATCTGGCTGCATCTGGCCTGCGAAAGACCGCAGCGCCGGAAGTACCGGATCCCGTTTTTACTTATTTATATAGGTAGTTATAGAAAATTTTTTTAAAGGAGGCTTTATTGTGGCTAATAAAGTAATGTCTTTACACGATGCCGTAGAAAAGTATGTATGTGACAACGATGTACTTTGTCTCGGCGGATTTACAACAAACCGTAAACCGTATGCAGCAGTTTACGAGATCCTTCGTCAGGGTAAAACTGGTTTTGTAGGCTGGTCTGGCCCGGCAGGTGGTGACTGGGATGCGTTAATCGGTGAGGGCCGTGTGAGAGCCTACATTAACTGCTATACTGCAAACTCTGGTTACACCAACGTAGCTCGTCGTTTCCGTGCAGCTATCGAGAAGGGTGAGCTTACATATGAGGATTATTCTCAGGACGTTCTGATGCTTCAGCTTCATGCTGCATCTCTGGGTCTTCCGTACCTGCCGGTACGTATGATGCAGGGCTCCGGACTTGTTAAGTTCTGGGGTATCAGCGAAGAGAAGAGAAGAACCATGGAAGGTGTTGACAACCTGAAATGCGTAGAGATCGAGAACCCGCTTGAGCCAGGCGAGAAGCTGCTGGCTGTTCCGGTTCCGAAGCTTGACTGCGCTATCATCCATGTTCAGCAGGCATCTCCGGATGGAACCTGTATCATCGATGGTGATGAGTTCCATGACGTAGATATCGCTGTAGCTGCAAAACGTTGTATCGTTACCTGCGAGGAGATCGTAAGTGATGAGTATATCCGTCGTGACCCAACCAAGACAAGAATCTTTGGTGAGTGTGTAGACGCCGTTGTTCGTGCACCGTACGGTGCTTGGCCGGCACAGTGCTACGGCTATTATGATGATGATGATAAGGGCTTGAAAGAGTACGACAAGGCTTCCAAGTACCTTGACGCTGAGGATGCTAAGGCACAGCTTCAGAGGCTGCAGACAAAGCTGCTAAGGCTGCTGCTGCTAAGCCGGAAGATGAGAAGCTTGCAAAAGCTGCAGAAGTTGCTGCACAGGCTGCAAAAGATGCTGCTGACGGCACCAAGATTCCGGAGACCTTCAAGGATTACCTTCAGAAGTATGTATATGGATGCAAGGATCAGGATGATCTGCTCAACGTACTGGGCGGCGCTCGCCTCATGAACCTTAAGAATGAGCCGCATCTTGGCTATTCTACCAGACATTAATTGAGGGAGGGAAAATCTAAAATGGCTGATTATACAAAGTATACAAAGCAGGAAATGCAGGCTTACGCCATCGCAAAAAATATTAAAGAAAATCAGATCGTTATCGTTGGTACCGGTCTTCCGTTAATCGGTGCATCCCTGGCAAAACGTGTTGTTTGCCCGAGCTGCCATCCGATCGTAGAGAGTGGTCTTATGGATTGTTCTCCGATTGAGGTTCCGCGTTCTGTAGGTGACAACCGTTTCATGGCTCACTGTGCAGTACAGTGGCCAAACGTTCGTTTCGTAGGTTTCGAGGCTAATGAGTGGTTACATGATGCTGATCGTATGATCGCATTCATCGGTGGCGCTCAGATCGACCCGTACGGAAACGTTAACTCTACCTGTATCTTTGGTAAGGGTGATTATGTTAAACCTACCACACGTTTCACCGGTTCTGGCGGTGCAAACGGAATCGCTACCTTCTGCAACACCATCATCATGATGCAGCATCAGAAGAGAAGATTCATGGAGCATGTTGACTACATCACAAGCTGTGGCTGGATGGACGGCCCTGGCGGACGTGAGAGAGCAGGTCTTCCGGGCAACCGTGGACCGCAGATGGTAGTTACCGATCTTGGTATCATGAAATTCGACGAAGAGACCAAGAGAATGTACCTGGCTTACTACTATCCATTCTCCTCTCCGGAAATGGTTCAGGAGAACACTGGTTTCGAGATCGATACCTCCAGAGCTCAGCTGATGGAAGGTCCGGATCCGGAGATCATCCGCGTTATTCGTGAAGAGATCGACCCAGGTCAGGCATTCATCAAAGTTCCGAAGGAGACTAAGTAATTAGCCTTCCATAGGGAATCAAGACAGATATCATTTCTGTCGATTAATTAGTTACTGATTGCAGGCGGGACAGGAGACGAACTGTCCCGCAAGCAATTCATTTATAACCATTTTTATTTTTTATTTTATAAGGAGAAAAGAAGACATGAATATGTATTCAATGCCAGGATATTTCCAGAATATGCCTACCGTTGGTAAAGCTCTGGTTAATCCGAATCCGGAAAACGAGCAGGAACTGAAGGCTGTTGAGAACGACATCCATGAGTCCATTAAGCAGGCTCTTGATGCTGGTATCACAACCGAAGAGAAGTTAAACGCACGTGGACAGCTTTCTGCTACACAGCGTATCAACGCCCTGATCGATCCAGGTACATGGTGCCCGTTAAACAGCCTTTACAATCCGGAAGACAACCGTTTCCAGACAACTAACGTTCTGAATGGTCTTGGCCGTGTAAATGGCAAATGGGTTTACATCATCGCTTCTGATAACAAGAAGATGGCTGGTGCTTGGGTTCCGGGACAGGCAGATAACCTGCTCCGTGCTGCAGATACCGCTAAGATGCTGCATCTGCCGTTAGTATACCTGTTAAACTGCTCAGGCGTTGAGTTCCCGAATCAGGACAAAGTATACCCGAACCGTCGTGGTGGTGGTACACCGTTCTTCCGCAACGCTGAGTTAAACCAGCTTGGTGTTCCGGTTATCGTAGGTATCTACGGAACCAACCCGGCAGGTGGTGGTTACCACAGCATTTCCCCGACTATCCTGATCGCTCATAAAGATGCGAACATGGCAGTTGGTGGCGCTGGTATCCTTTCCGGTATGAACCCGAAGGGTTACATCGATGAGGAAGCAGCAGAGCAGATCGTTAACGCTCAGATCGAGAACAGCAAACATCACGTTCCGGCTCCGGGTTCCGTGCCGATCCACTATGATGAGACAGGATTCTTCCGTGAAGTTTACGAGGATGATTTAGGCGTTATCGAGGGAATCAAGAAGTACATCAACTACCTTCCGTGCTTCAACCTGGAGTTCTTCCGTGTTGACAGCCCGAAGGCTCCGCAGCTTCCGGCTGAGGATCTGTACAGCATCATCCCGATGAACCAGAAACGTCCGTACGACATCTACGATGTAATCGGCCGTCTGTTCGATAACAGTGAGTTCTTCGAGTACAAGAAAGGCTACGGTCCGGAGATCGTTGCTGGTCTTGCAAAAGTTAACGGCCTTCTGGTTGGTGTTATCGCTAACGTACAGGGCTTACTCATGAACTATCCGGAGTACAAACAGGGTTCTGTAGGTATCGGTGGTAAGCTGTACCGTCAGGGTCTGATTAAGATGAACGAGTTCGTTACTCTGTGTGCTCGTGATAAGACACCGGTTATCTGGCTGCAGGATACCACAGGTATCGATGTAGGCGATGACGCTGAGAAGGCAGAGCTGCTTGGTTTAGGTCAGTCCCTGATCTACTCTATCGAGAATGCTAAGCTTCCGTCTCTGGAGGTTACTCTTCGTAAGGCAAGTGCTGCTGCTCACTACGTTCTGGGTGGTCCGCAGGGCAACAACACCAACGTATTCTCTATCGGTACAGGTGCTTGCGAGTACTACGTAATGCCGGGTGAGACCGCTGCAAACGCTATGTACTCCAGAAAGCTTGTTAAAGCTAAAAAAGCTGGCGAGCCGCTTCAGCCGATCATCGACAAGATGAACGCTATGATCCAGATGTACACAGACAAATCTCGTCCGAAATATTGTACAAAACAGGGTATGGTTGATGAGATCGTAGATCTGACCGATCTTCGTCCGTACATCCAGGCATTTACCGAGGCTTATTATCAGAATGCTCAGGCTATCTGCCCGATGCATCAGATGCTGGCTCCGAGATCTACTCGTGAGTTCATCAACTACGGTAAATAATTATCAAATTAAAACGGCATTGTGATAGGTGCCGCTAAGATAACATTTTAAAAAGAGAAGGCGCGTAAGTACGCGGCTGACAGTGATAGTGTAAATAGTGATAAGTAACAAATTGATAGTGTGAATAGTGTGAGGCTCTGGCGAAGCGGCTTGTCTGTATGACTGTAAATGAACCGTTTTGCCGGATGCTTGCAGATAAATCGGGCAAAGGAACTGGAACCTTTGCTCGATTTATTGGTATACTCAGGCAGATAAGTAATAAGTAATAGTTTTGTTAAGAATTATTTTATAACATTTTCAAGATTTTACAGCGACTTTTAGTTGATTTTGTGGTATTATGATGGGTGGAGACGATGTGATAGCACGGATCTGCCAAAACATCGTTGAAACAAAAATCAGGCATAGAAAGTCAGTATTGAAAGGAAAAAGATACATCATGAGCGAAATTTTCACTTTAGGTATCGACGTAGGCTCTACAGCTTCCAAATGTATCATCCTGAAGGATGGCAAGGAGATCGTAGGTAAGTCTCTGATTGACGTTGGAGCAGGTACCAGCGGTCCAAGCCGTGCCATCGAGGCAGTTCTGGAAGATGCAGGCCTCAAGAAAGAAGATATGGCATTCACACTGGCTACCGGTTATGGACGTACATCTCTGATGGACGGAATTGCCGATAAGCAGATGAGTGAGCTGTCATGTCATGCAAAGGGCGCTTATTTCCTTTTCCCGAAGGTTCATACCGTAATTGACATCGGCGGTCAGGACGTGAAGGTTCTTCGCGTTGAGGACGGTGTCATGACAAACTTCCAGATGAACGATAAGTGTGCAGCCGGAACCGGAAGATTCCTGGATGTTATGGCTCGCGTTCTCGAAGTTGAGGTAAGTGATCTAGGCCGTCTTGGCGCTATGTCCAAGAAGCAGGTAGGAATCAGTTCCACCTGTACGGTTTTTGCAGAGAGTGAGGTTATAAGCCAGTTGTCGATGGGAACGGATAAATGTGATATCATTGCCGGTATTCATCGTTCAGTGGCTCATCGTGTCACGGGTCTTGCCCACCGAATCGGTGTAGTGCCGGATGTCGTTATGACAGGCGGTGTGGCTCAGAACCAGGGCGTAGTAGATGCGCTTGAGGCTGAGCTTGGCGTAAAGATTTGTACATCCCCGCTGACACAGTATAACGGCGCGCTTGGCGCAGCCCTGATGGCATATCAGGTAGCCAGCCGTCAGAAGTAACTAAGTTAATTTTTAAGAATGGAGGATAATTATTATGGCAAAACAAGTTAGTCCTGGTGTTCTTGCGCTTCGTAAAGTCGTAGATGACGTACACAAAGAGGCGCGTGAGGCCAAAGCAAGAGGCGAGTTAGTTGGATGGTCTTCTTCCAAATTCCCGTGTGAGCTTGCAGCAGCATTTGATTTACACGTTATGTATCCGGAGAACCAGGCAGCTGGTATCGCAGCTAACCGTTACGGTGAGCTGATGTGCCAGGCAGCTGAGGATCTTGGATATGACAACGATATCTGCGGTTACGCTCGTATCAGCCTTGCATATGCAGCTGGTGTACGTGTATCCCGTAAGTATGATCCGGAGACTGGTGAATACATCATCGATCCGAGCACAGGTAAACCATTAAAAGATGCTGACGGCAACGTAGTGATGGGTGAAGACGGAAAACCGAAGAAGGATCCGAAGACTCAGACTCCGTATCTGCAGCTGGACAACCTGCTTGAGATTGAAAAACTCCCGGATGGTCCGGAAAAAGAGAAACGTCTTGAGGCTATTTCTCCGATTCGTCAGATGCGTATTCCGCAGCCGGATTTCGTTCTTTGCTGCAACAACATCTGTAACTGTATGACAAAATGGTATGAGAACATCGCTCGTATGTGTAACATTCCGCTGATCATGATCGATATCCCGTACAACAATACAGTAGAAGTTCATGATGAGAATGTTAAATACGTTCGCGCTCAGTTCGACAAAGCGATCAAACAGCTGGAAGAGCTGACAGGCAAGAAGTTCGACGAGAAGAAGTTCGAGCAGGCTTGTGCAAACGCTAACCGTACCGCTAAGGCTTGGCTGAAAGTCTGTGATTTCCTGCAGTACAAACCGGCTCCATACAGTGGATTTGACCTGTTCAACCACATGGCAGACGTTGTAACTGCACGTGCTACTGTAGCTGCTGGTGATGCTTTTGAATTACTTGCAAAAGACCTGGAAGAGACAGTTAAGAAGGGTGAGACCACAACTCCGTTCCCGGAGAAATACCGTGTTATGTTCGAGGGTATTCCGTGCTGGCCGAAACTGCCGGCTCTGTTCAAACCGCTGAAGACCCACGGTGTAAACGTTACTGCCGTTGTATATGCTCCGGCATTTGGTTTCGTTTACAACAACATCGATGAGATGGCTCGTGCTTACTACAAAGCTCCGAACTCTGTCTGCATCGAGCAGGGTGTTGACTGGCGTGAAGGCATCTGCCGTGATAACAAGGTAGATGGCGTTCTGGTTCACTACAACAGAAGCTGTAAACCGTGGAGTGGTTACATGGCTGAGATGCAGCGTCGCTTTACTGCTGACCTGGGTATCCCGTGTGCTGGTTTCGACGGCGATCAGGCTGACCCGCGTAACTTCAATGCTGCTCAGTACGAGACTCGTGTAGAGGGTCTGGTTGAGGCAATGGAAGCAAATAAGCAGGCAAAGGAGGCTAAATAACCATGAGTGTTAACGCATTATTAGAAGAATTTAAGGTAAAAGCTGCAACTCCGAAGCAGCAGCTTGCTGAATATAAAGCTCAGGGCAAAAAAGTAGTTGGTGTTCTTCCTTACTACGCTCCGGAAGAGCTTGTATATGCCGCTGGTATCGTTCCGATGGGTATGTGGGGTTCCAACACTAAGACCATCAGCCGTGCAAAAGAGTACTGCGCTACTTTCTACTGCACCATCGCTCAGTTAGCTCTGGAGATGCTGCTGGATGGAACTATGGATCAGTTAGACGGTATTATCACACCTACTATCTGTGATACTCTTCGTCCGATGAGCCAGAACTTCCGTGTAGCTATGGGCGACAAGATGAAAGTTATCTTCTTAGCTCATCCGCAGAACCGTTTCGAAGAGTTTGGTCTTCAGTTCTGTATCGATCAGTACAACCATGTAAAAGCTGATCTGGAAGAAATCGCTGGAAGAAAGATTACTGATTCTGACATCCAGGATGCTATCGTTGTATACAACAAGAGCCGTGCAGCTCGCCGTGAGTTCGTAAAACTGGCTAACGAGCACTGTGATGTTATCACACCAACCAAACGTTCCGCAGTTCTGAAGGCATTCTACTTCATGGAGAAGCCGGAATACACTGCAAAGCTGAACGAGCTGAACGCAGAGCTGGCTAAACTTCCTGTCTGTGACTGGAAGGGAACCAAGGTTGTTACCTCCGGTATTATCTGTGATAATCCGAAGCTGCTTTCTATCTTCGAAGAGAACAACATCGCTATCGCTGCAGATGATGTAGCACATGAGACACGTTCCTTCCGTGTAGACGCTCCGGAAGACGAGCTGGATCCGGTTAGAGCACTGGCTAAACAGTTCGCTAACATCGATTACGAAGTACTTCTGTACGATCCGGAATCTGACAAGAACCGTCGTGGTGAGTTCGTAGCTAACATGGTTAAAGAGAGCGGCGCTCAGGGTCTGGTACTGTTTATGCAGCAGTTCTGTGATCCGGAGGAGATGGAGTATCCATACCTGAAGAAAGCTCTGAACGATGCAGGCGTTCCGCACATCAAACTGGGTATCGACCAGCAGATGAGAGACTTCGGTCAGGCAAGCACTGCTATTCAGGCATTCGCTGACGTTCTTGCACTTCAGAAATAATAGAAGATTCGTTTGGGAAACTGAATGATGAGATAGAAACGCCCCCGCAGGAGATTTTCTTGCGGGGGCGTTTGTTTGGTGCGCCTTGCGGCATACATTTATTTATTCCTTAGTGGAGTCAGAAGAACTATTATTTGCAATTTGCTCATCCGTCACAGACCCTTGGCGGTAGCCGCTGCCTGGTTCCTGTTTGGAGTTCTTCTTTGGAGCATCCGGCTTTTTGTCTCCGGAAGTAGAAGAGGTTTCTTTGGACGGACCGGAGCTTCCGGAATTGCTGTGGCTGCCGGAGCTTCCGTTGGAATTGCTGCTATCATCGCTGGAAGAATCTTCGGATGAGCCGGTGCTGGAGTCAGAGCTTCCGGAATCTGGCGTCCTGCTGGAGCTGGTGGCTGTTTTTTTCGTCTTTTTGGAGGAGCTGTTCTGGAAATCGTCCCAGCTTTCGTTATCGAATTCATTGGAAGCCGCGGTCTGGCGGCTCTGAGCGATGCCGTTTACCGTCCAGGCGCCGTCTGCGTTTACAGTGTAGCCGTCCGGTGTCGTGGTGGAGGTTAGAAGCCAGCCTTCGGCGTCGAAATAGTAGCATTCGCTGACGCCGTCCTGGTTGCCGTCGATCCAGCGCCAGCCATTTGCCGCCCAGGTGTTGTCACCGTTGTCGTACCACCAGCGGGCAGCATTGTCACCAGCTCCATTTTTCCAGCTTCCTGCCATCGCCGGGAAAGCGACGGAGAGGGAGAGAAGACCGGTTGTTAAGCCTGCTAAAAATAAGCGTTTATTAATCATAAAGTGAAATCTCCTTTATTTCTCCTGCTTAAATGTATGTCCCATATAATAGGATAATTCTGCCGCACTGTGGCGGACCTGATCCTGCAGGTGCAGAAGATGTGTGTCATCTTCAATACGGGAATACGGTGCGATGATTCCGACCGAAGCGGAAATGCGTCCGTCAATACCGTAAATGGGAGCACCGATCCCGACTGCATCCGGGACGTATTCGCCGTGGGAAACGGCAATGCCCTTCTCACGGATGGTGCGGAGTTCTTCTGCCAATTCTGCGGGATCCGCCTTTGGAAATGCCTCAGGACGGGTTAAGCGTGTGTCCAGATAGCGGCGGATGTATTCGTCGCTCTGGAAAGCCAGAAGCGCTTTGCGGATCGCACCGCAGTGCAGATCCATCTCATAGCCAAATTCTTCGACGACCTTGAGGTGGTTCGGACCGTCCGTTTTGTCAAGTACCAGTCCCTTGTCGCCAACCTGGATGATCAGATAGGAATCCTCACGGGTACAGTAGGAGAGGTTCTTGAGAATCGGAAGCGCCGCATCCTGAATCCGCACATTGTCAGCCGCCGCCCGACCGAGAGAGATGAGGGCGGGACCAAGCTGGTAGGTGTGCGCGTGTTCATCGCGGATCACGTATTTTTTTTCACAAAATGTCTGCAAAATCCGGTGGATTGTGCTGGGCGGAAGCCCGGTTGATTCGGAAAGTTCTGCGATGGAATATTTGTGGTTGGCTTCTTTTAAAAGTTCCAGAAGTTCCATCGCGCGGAGAAGACTTTGTATCATGCAAAGAATCCTCCTGTGTTATTCTGTGATTTCCTCAACCGTCACGGTTGTGCTGTCATCCGGGGCTGCGTCGGAATCTTCTTTCTCGGAAGAAGATTCGCCGTCCTCGGAAACCGGAGCATCTGCGCGGACGGTTTCTGTTTTGACTGGTTCTTCGGAAGAGACATCTGCATCAGCCGGAGCTTTTTCGCTTTCCTCAGAATGTTCAGAAGTTTCCTCTGGAGTCTCAGCCGGAGCTTCCTTTTTCTCCGGATTTAAGGAAACATAGCTGCGTTCGGAGGCAGCTGTATCAGAAGCCTTGGAAGCTTCTTTATCGCCGGCATCGTCAAAATCATCGAAATCATCTTCAAAGTCGTGGAAATCCTCATCCAGTTCCTTGTGGAATGATTTATACTGTAAGACGTAAGAAACACCAGCTGCTGCAGCGCCGACGATAGCTGCCAGTGTCAGTAATTTACCAAAATGTTTTTTTGCCATGTTGATACTCCTCTCTATACGATTCGATATCCTTATTGTAATACGAAACGCCTAAAAAATAAAGGGAATCTTTTGTGAACAACGGGAAGTGTGTGAATCACGTGTTACGGGGTACGTATGCGTGAACAGTAACACAGGGGCGGTAATTATGTACAGGAAGCATGAGAAAAATGCTTGTTGTCATACCGGAAATCATGTAGAATAAAATTATATATTTGCTAGGTGGTGATAAAAATAAAATGATGAATTTGAATACAAAGATGACGGCGCAGGAATTGGAACAAATGATTGCACAGATGGAAAGGATATTTACGGTTGTACGTATTTTAGATAAAGATCTACTCCATAAGATGGACGTGAGGAACGGGGAACTCCGATCCGAGGACTGCAAATGCTATTCGTTCTGGGAAAAAGGAAAGAATTGTGAGAATTGTGCGGCACAGCGCGCGCTTGCGATGAAGGGACAGTGCATGAAGCTTGAATTTATCGGTCTGAAGATGTATCAGGTCATCGCGAAGTATCTGGAGGTGGATGGAGTTCCCTGTGTGGTGGAGATGATTTCCTGTCTGGATGATGAGACACTTCTTGACGCAGAGGGAAGAGAAGCACTCGTTAAGAAATTTGCACACTACAGGCGCGAGCTGTATGCGGATGCACTGACGAGGAGCTACAGCCGGAGATATTTTGAAGATCAGTTAAAAGAGCAGCGGATGGATGCCGGTATCGCGATGCTCGATCTGGATGATTTTAAGACCTACAATGATATATATGGGCATGTGGCGGGCGATAAAGTGCTGGTGACGGTGTCGGCGGCGATTATAAGCTGTATCCGTAAGACGGACCGCTTGGTGCGTTATGGCGGGGATGAATTCCTGCTTGTGATGCCGGGCATCAGTCTGGAGGCATTTGTTGAGAAGCTGCATCGGATACAGGATCTGATCTGCAACATGAGTGTTGAAGGATATCCGCAACTGAAATTGTCAGTCAGCATCGGCGGTACGCTGACGAACGGGGAGACAGTCGGGAAGGCGATGTGCCGGGCGGACGAATTTATGTATCAGGCGAAGGCCTCCAAGAACATGATTGTGACTGAGAAAGATGGACAGTGGACACCGGAGGAGATCGTGGTAGCCGGGCGGCGCAATGCGAGTCGTTACCGCATTTTGATCGTGGACGATTCGGAGATGAACCGTATGATTCTCTCAGAAATGCTGAAAGGCGAATTCGAGATTCTGGAGGCAGAAAATGGTTCAGCATGTCTCGACATGCTGAACCGTTATGAGACGAAGATTTCCCTGATTCTTCTCGATATCGTCATGCCGGGGATGAACGGCTTCGGGGTTCTGGAATACATGAACCGCAACAACCTGATCGGGGATATCCCGGTTATCATGATTTCGGGCGAAGATTCGGGCGAGGTCATCAAGCAGGCGTATGAGTGGGGAGTTTCTGATTATATCAAGCGCCCGTTCGATATGGAGGTTGTACACCGGCGTGTCTTAAATACGATCAAATTGTATGCGAAACAGCGCCGCCTGGTGGCAATGGTGACGAACCAGGTTTTTGAGAAAGAGAAGAATAGCCGGATGCTGATCAGTGTTCTGAGCGAGATCGTGGAATTTCGAAATGGCGAGAGCGGTATGCACGTACTCAATATTAATATATTGACGACGATGATTCTGGAACAGCTCGTCAAGAAGACGGACAAATATCCCTTGTCCTGGTCGAACCGGATGCTGATCAGCACGGCATCATCTCTGCATGACATCGGAAAGATCGGAATTGACGAGAAGATTTTGAATAAACCGGGTCGTCTGACGCCGGAGGAGCGTAAGATCATGGAAAAACATACAGTGATCGGTGCGGACATGCTTGCGAATCTTCAGATGTATGAGGATGAGCCGCTGATGAAAGTGGCGTACCAGATCTGCCGTTGGCACCATGAGCGCTATGATGGAAAAGGATATCCAGATGGTCTAAAAGGGGAGGAGATCCCGATCTCAGCGCAGGTGGTGGCGCTGGCGGATGTGTATGATGCGCTGACAAGTGAGCGCGTCTATAAAAAGGCTTATTCTCATGAGGAGGCGGTGCAGATGATCTGCAACGGAGAGTGTGGTACATTTAACCCGCTCCTGCTTGAGTGCCTGTGTGAGATTCAGGATCCTATTAAAAAGGAGCTGCAGGAGGCAGCATACCGGAGTGAGATGAGTGATCCGGAGCGAAAAAATAAGAAATTTGAACATTATGACAATTCACAGAAGAAGTTTTTCGGCGCGGTGACGCAGGCGATTGAAAAAGAGTATGGAACTGCGGGCGAGGAGCTGAGCCGTATGAAAACTGAGGAAGAGAAATAACAGGAGGCTGTCATGACAATTCAGGAATGCTACAAAGAAATGGGCGGGGATTTTGAAGGAGTTCAGAAACGCTTTGGAGGTGTGGCGCTGGTGGAAAAATTTGCCATCAAGTTTCTGAGCGATTCTAGCTTTCAGGATCTGGAGGATGGATTAAAAGAAAAGGATGCGGAGAAAGCATTCCGCGCGGCACATACCCTGAAAGGAATCTGTCTGAACCTGGGCTTTGATGCCTTCTATGAGGTAAGCGCAGCGCTGACCGAAAAACTGAGAGGCAGAGAACTGACCGGATACGAGGCAGATTTTGCAGCGGTAAAAGAGTGTTATGAGAAAACGGTTGCGGCGATTAAGGCATTTGAGGAGAGCAATTAATAGAACGGGGAGAAATGGAATATTTCAGTTCTCCCCGTAAAATTTACTAAAATTTTAGCACTCAACACTTGACGGTGCTAACAGAACGTGTTATAACATACTTCGTAAGAAGAAGATACATATCTGATTACGAAAGAAAAGCAATCAGATGGAATAAATTTGGATGGATAAGGAGGAGCCAATAATGAAGTTAACACCATTATTTGACAGAGTTGTATTAAAGCAGTTAGTTGCAGAGGAGACGACCAAATCAGGTATCGTTCTTCCGGGTCAGGCAAAAGAGAAACCGCAGCAGGCAGAGGTAATCGCGGTTGGTCCTGGCGGAGTGGTAGATGGAAAAGAAATCACGATGCAGGTAAAGGTTGGCGATAAAGTTATCTATTCGAAATACTCAGGCACAGAAGTTGAGCTGGACAATGAGAAATATGTCATTGTAAAACAGAATGATATTCTGGCTGTTATCGGTTAATCGATGGGCAGGATGTCTGGAAGACAGATGCTGATCGAAACGTTTATTCAAGAAAATTATGGAGGTTGATAACCATGGCAAAGGAAATTAAATATGGCGTAGAAGCCAGAAAAGCCCTGGAAGCGGGCGTAAATCAGTTAGCAGATACCGTAAGAGTTACATTAGGACCGAAAGGCAGAAACGTAGTTCTGGATAAATCCTTCGGCGCTCCGCTCATTACCAACGATGGTGTGACCATTGCGAAGGAGATCGAGCTGGCAGACCCGTTTGAGAACATGGGCGCACAGCTGGTGAAGGAAGTAGCAACCAAGACCAACGATGCAGCTGGTGATGGTACTACAACCGCAACCGTTCTGGCCCAGGCGATGATCAACGAAGGTATGAAGAACCTGGCAGCAGGTGCTAACCCGATCATTATGAGAAAGGGTATGAAGAAAGCCACAGATGCAGCCGTAGAGGCAATCAAAGGCATGAAGAAGGACGTTAAGAGCCAGGCAGATATCGCAAGAGTCGCTGCTATCTCTTCCGCTGATGAGGAAGTAGGCCAGATGGTAGCAGACGCGATGGAGAAGGTTTCCAAAGACGGCGTTATTACCATTGAAGAGTCCAAGACTATGAAGACTGAGCTTGATCTGGTAGAAGGCATGCAGTTTGACCGTGGCTATGTATCTGCATACATGGCAACTGATATGGAGAAGATGGAAGCCGTTCTGGACGATCCGTACATCTTAATTACCGATAAGAAGATCTCCAACATTCAGGAGATTCTGCCGCTGCTGGAACAGCTGGTACAGTCTGGTTCCAAGCTGCTCATCATCGCTGAGGACATTGAGGGCGAGGCGCTGACCACCCTGATTGTCAATAAGCTGAGAGGTACTTTCACCGTTGTTGGTGTGAAGGCTCCGGGTTACGGCGATAGAAGAAAAGAAATGTTAAAGGATATCGCAATCCTGACCGGCGGTACTGTTATTTCCGAGGAACTGGGACTTGAATTAAAGGATACCACCATGGATCAGCTTGGTCGTGCGAAATCCGTTAAGGTTCAGAAAGAGAACACCATCATCGTAGATGGCTGCGGCGATAAGAAAGCCATCGCAGACCGTGTGGCTCAGATTAAGGCTCAGATTGAGGAAACCACTTCTGATTTTGATCGTGAGAAACTGCAGGAGAGACTGGCTAAGATGGCTGGCGGCGTAGCTGTTATCCGTGTTGGTGCAGCGACCGAGGCTGAGATGAAGGAAGCTAAGATGCGTATGGAAGATGCCCTGTCCGCAGCAAAGGCAGCTGTTGAGGAAGGCATCATCGCAGGCGGCGGATCTGCATATGTTCACGCAGCAGCAGAAGTTCAGAAGGTAGTAGACGGACTGGAAGGCGACGAGAAGACCGGCGGCCGTATCGTCCTGAAAGCTCTGGAAGCTCCTCTGTTCCACATCGCAGCAAACGCAGGTCTGGAAGGCTCTGTTATCATCAACAAGGTAAAAGAGTCCCCGGTAGGCGTAGGTTACGATGCTTACAATGAGGAATACGTAGATATGGTAGAAGCAGGCATCCTGGATCCGGCAAAGGTAACCAGAAGTGCCCTGCAGAACGCAACCAGCGTTGCATCTACCCTGCTTACAACCGAGTCCGCAGTTGCCAACATCAAAGAAGATGCACCGGCAGGTCCGGCAGCAGGCGCTGGCATGGGCGGCATGATGTAAGTAAGAGAGCCGGAAAATGACGGAAGATGTTACATCAGAGATGCAGTATCGAATGTAGAAAATAAAAATGGTAATTTATAGAAAGAATCTCTGACAGGCAGCTGCCAGGGGAGAGAAGGACTGCTATGCGAAGGTGTGGCAGTCCTTCTTTTTGGGTGAAAAAATTGGCAGGGAAATGAGGCTAAGGATGACTGCATTATTAATACTTATCTGATTGACATTATTTATAAGACACACTAATTAAATAGCGTAAGTAAATTCTATCGTCAACCCCTTTATTCTCCGGTTGACATATTTCAAAAAACTTGCTAAAATCAATTATTAACATCAGACAGTTTTCAATGTCCGGTGTTTAAAATTTACGAAAGTGAGGGTAATATAATGGGTAAGATTATTGGCGATGGCATTACATTTGATGATGTCCTGCTTGTGCCGTCCTATTCTGAGGTTATTCCGAATCAGGTAAACCTGACGACACATCTGACCAAGAAGATTCAGCTGAACATCCCCCTGATGAGTGCCGGCATGGATACGGTTACAGAGCACCGCATGGCGATTGCAATGGCAAGACAGGGTGGAATTGGTATTATTCACAAGAACATGTCGATCGAGGCGCAGGCTGAGGAGGTCGATAAAGTAAAACGTTCTGAGAATGGTGTAATCACTGACCCGTTTTATTTATCCCCAGAGCATACATTAAAGGATGCGGATGAGCTGATGGGCAAGTTCCGGATTTCCGGTGTTCCGATCACAGAGGGAAGAAAACTGGTTGGTATTATCACAAACCGTGACCTCAAGTTCGAGGAAGATTTCTCCAAGAAGATTAAAGAGTGCATGACTTCTGAGCATCTGGTTACCGCTCCGGAGGGCATCACCCTGACGGAGGCAAAGAAGATTCTTGCCAAGGCACGTGTCGAGAAGCTTCCGATCGTGGACAAGGATTTTAACCTCAAGGGTCTTATTACTATCAAGGATATTGAGAAACAGATCAAGTATCCGTTCTCTGCAAAGGATGCACAGGGACGTCTGCTCTGCGGTGCGGCAGTAGGTATCACTGCAAACGTGCTGGATCGTGTGGAAGCCCTGGTGAAAGCAAAAGTAGACGTAGTTGTTCTCGACTCTGCACATGGACATTCTGAGAATGTTCTTCACTGTGTCAGAATGATCAAGGAAGCATATCCGGATCTGCAGGTAATAGCAGGTAACGTAGCGACCGGAGAGGCGACAAAAGCTCTCATCGAGGCAGGCGTTGACGCGGTCAAGGTTGGTATCGGACCGGGTTCCATCTGTACGACCCGTGTCGTAGCAGGTATCGGCGTTCCGCAGATCACCGCTGTTATGGACTGCTACGCAGTTGCCAAAGAGTACGGCATTCCGATCATCGCAGACGGCGGTATCAAGTATTCTGGCGATCTGACGAAGGCGATCGCAGCAGGCGGCAGCGTCTGCATGATGGGTTCCATGTTTGCAGGATGCGATGAGAGCCCGGGAACTTTTGAGCTGTACCAGGGAAGAAAATACAAAGTATACCGCGGCATGGGTTCATCGCAGCGATGGAGAACGGCAGCAAGGATCGTTACTTCCAGAGCGATGCGAAGAAACTCGTTCCGGAGGGTGTAGAAGGACGTGTTGCATACAAGGGAATGGTAGAAGATACCGTATTCCAGATGCTCGGCGGTCTGCGTGCTGGTATGGGTTACTGCGGCGCATCGGATATTCCGACTCTTCAGGAGACCGGACGTTTCATCAAGATTTCCGCAGCATCCTTAAAAGAGAGCCATCCGCATGATATCCACATCACAAAAGAGGCTCCGAACTACAGCGTGGATGAATAAAAATTGGATAGCATAAGCAATCGATAAGATTGTAAACGATATAAAAGCGGCGTTTCTGCTTCAGCAGGGATGCCGCTTTTTTGGCGGGTTACTGTTCACGCATACGTGCCCAGTAACGGAATTTGCCGTGGCTTCGCATTTAAATACGGCAAATTCCTGTTGCCACCACGTTTTCTTACGGCACTTTCGGTTCCAAAAGTGCCTACCCGTGAACAGTAACTTTGGCGGATTCTTTTTCTCAAACTCTTGTGAAAAAACCGGGGATACGGTATAATGATACATTAGAATAGTAGAAATATAACAATTATGCAGGAAAGACTGTGGATATTCAGAAAACGATTGCAGCGGATTACGAAAGGGATATTTGCGATACCGAGGCAGCAAATCGGGCGTATCAGACGGATAGAAACAGGTAACAGGAGGATTAGTATGACCAGAAGAGAACTGAGAGAACATTGCTTTAAGCTGCTTTTCTGTGCGGATTTTTACCCGACGGATGAGATGAAGGAGCAGGTGGATGTATATTTTACAGAGCCGAAAGAGGAGGACGATGTTCCGAGCGGAATCGGCGATATCATCCATAATCCGATGTTAGACACCTTTGACGGCGGATACGTAAAGAGCAAGGTTGAGAAGATTCTGGATGTGCTTCCGGAGCTTGACAAGGCAATCGATGGGGTTGCACAGGGATGGACTACCCGCCGTATGGGCAAGGTGGAACTGACGATCCTGCGTCTGGCATTATACGAGATCAAGCACGATGACGATGTACCGGAGAAGGTAGCGATCAATGAGGCGGTCGAGCTGGCGAAGAAGTTCGGCGGCGATGATTCACCGGCATTTATCAACGGCATTTTAGCGAAGCTGGTATAAGCGATGGCTGGCGTATATTCGGTTTCGCAGGTTAATGCATACATTAAAAATATGTTCGCACAGGACTTTGCCCTGAACCGGATTTCGGTCAAGGGCGAGGTTTCTAACTGCAAATATCATACGTCCGGTCATATTTATTTTACCTTGAAAGACGGTCTGGGATCGATGCAGGCAGTTATGTTTGCCAGTAGGCGGAAGGGACTTACGTTCCGTCTGGAAGAAGGACAGCAGGTGGTCGTGAAGGGCAGCATCGAAGTGTATGAGCGGGATGGAAGATACCAGCTCTATGCCAGCGAGATCACGCTGGACGGCACGGGCGATTTATTCCGGCGCTTTGAAAAACTGAGAAATGAATTAGAAGAAATGGGGATGTTTTCCCCGGAATATAAAACGCCGATCCCAAAGTATGCAAAAACGGTCGGTATCGTGACGGCGAGCACCGGCGCAGCAATCCGGGATATTATCAATATCTCGGGACGGCGGAACCCTTACGTGCAGCTTGTCCTCTGCCCGGCACTGGTGCAGGGAGCAGGGGCAGCGCCGAGTATCGTGCGGGCGATCCAGACCCTGGATGCGATGCATCTGGATGTGCTGATCGTCGGGCGCGGAGGCGGTTCGATTGAGGATCTGTGGGCGTTCAATGAGGAGAGTGTGGCGCGGGCGATTTTTGCGTGCCGGACGCCGGTAATCTCGGCGGTCGGGCATGAGACAGACGTTACGATCGCGGACTATGTGGCGGATCTGCGTGCCCCGACTCCTTCGGCGGCGGCAGAACTGGCGGTTTTTGATTACCACCTGTTTGAGCAGCAGTGCATTGCGGCGGCACAGCAGATGACGAAGCGGATGGAGCAGAAGGCGGAGCAGTATGCCTATCGCCTGGAGCAGTTTCGTCTGCGCCTGCAGCTTCACAGTCCGCAGAGCCAGTTAAATGAGAGACGGCAGTATCTGGAAGATGCGAGAGTTAAGATGGCGCGCCAGATGGAGAAAAAGGTGTCCGATCTGCGCCATCGTCTGGAACTGGTGTGCAGCCGGATGGATGGTCTCTCCCCGTTAAAAAAGATAAGCGGCGGATATGGGTTCGTGACGGATGCAGATGGAAAACGTGTGGAGACAGTGACAGGATTGCAAGCTGGGGATACGCTGACCGTCCGTCTGCCAGATGGACGCGTGGAGGCAGAGATCCGGGAGGTTTATCAGGAAAACTTGCCTGGGTAAAAAAGTGGTTCATTGTGTTGCGTGTGAATCATAACAGAGAGATTTGAGAACACGTTTTCTTTCAGGAAAGATTCCGAGAGTATATTAGATAAAACAGGAGGCAGGATCGATGGCAGAAAATAAGGAAGAACTTTCGATCGAGGAAATGTTTGACCGTCTGGATGGCATTATGCGGACGCTGGAGGACAGCCGCAGCACGCTGGAAGAATCGTTTGCGTCGTATGAGGCGGGAATGCGTCTGGTCCGCGCCTGCAGTGAAAAGATAGATAAGGTTGAAAAACAGATTATGGTCGTAAACGGCGAGGAGACGGAGGCGTGACAGAGATGGAAAATGCAAAGGAACGGCTGGCACAGGCAGTCAAAGAAGCGGAAGAGATTGTATATTCTTATCTTCCGGCAGAGGAAGGGCATCAGAAAACGATCTTTGAAGCGATGAATTACAGCGTGAAGGCAGGCGGCAAACGCCTTCGTCCGATTCTGATGCGTGAGGTATACCGTCTGTTTGGCGGTCAGGGAAAAGAGATTGAGCCGCTGATGGCGGCGATCGAGATGATTCATACATCTTCCCTGATTCATGACGATCTTCCATGTATGGACAATGACGAGTACCGCCGTGGAAAAAAGACGACCTGGGTTGCATATGGGTATGATATGGCAGTTCTGGCGGGAGATGCCCTTCTGATCTACGCGATCGAGACGGCGGCAAAGGCATTTGCGATGACACCGGATGCGGCAAAGGTGGGACGCTGTATCCAGATTTTATCCGAAAAAACGGGTATTTACGGCATGATCGGCGGTCAGACGGTTGATGTGGAACTGACGAATCAGCCGATTCCGAAGGATAAGCTGGATTTTATCTACCGTTTAAAGACGGGAGCACTTTTGGAGGCTTCGATGGTGATCGGAGCCGTGATGGCGGGCGCGAGCGAAGCTGAGTGCGGGACAGTAGAGCGTATGGCGGCGGCGATCGGTCTGGCGTTCCAGATCCAGGATGATATTCTCGACGTTACCAGCAGCCAGGAGGTGCTTGGAAAACCGGTTCTGAGCGATGAGAAAAACAATAAAACCACTTATGTGACATTGGAGGGAATCGAGAAATCGAAGCATGATGTCAAACAGCTTTCGGAGACGGCGGTTGATATCCTCTATTCCCTGCCTGGAAAGAATGAATTCCTCGAAGAGCTGATCGAGATGCTGGTCAGCCGTGAAAAATAAAAAATCCAATCGAAGACCGGGGACGACAGCGGATGTGGAAAACGGTTTGGGGGATGAAAGAATGGTATTAGATACGATAAAAGGACCGGAGGATGTAAAACGGTTGAGCGAGGAAGAACGCAAGGAACTGGCGGCGGAAATCCGCGAGTTTCTGATCGAGACGACAAGCCGGACAGGCGGTCATTTGGCGTCCAATTTAGGCGTGGTGGAACTGACGATTGCAATGTTCTGCGCGCTGAATCTTCCGAAGGATAAGATTATCTGGGATGTAGGGCACCAGTCCTATACGCACAAGATTTTAAGCGGGCGGAAGGATAATTTTGATGGACTGCGCCAGTATGGGGGCTTGAGCGGTTTCCCGAAGCGGAAGGAAAGCCCGTTTGATGCGTTCGACACGGGACACAGCTCGACTTCGATTTCGGCGGGGCTTGGTATGGCACAGGGGCGAGATCTGCTGGGCGAGGATTATTCGATCGTTTCCGTCATCGGGGACGGCGCGCTGACCGGCGGCATGGCATATGAGGCGCTCAACAATGCGGGACGGCTCAAGACGAATTTTATTATTGTTTTAATGATAATAATATGTCCATTTCGGAAAATGTCGGCGGTATGTCGCGGTATCTGAATAATCTTCGTGCAGATGAGGGCTACAATCTGTTGAAGAAGAATGTGGCGGGCACGTTATCGCGGATCCCGATGATCGGTTCGGATCTGGTCGGCACGCTGCTCCGGACAAAGAACAGCATCAAGCAGCTTCTGATTCCGGGCATGTGGTTTGAAAATATGGGAATCACGTATCTGGGACCGGTGGATGGACATGATATTAAGGGGTTGATCCGTATTTTCAGCGAGGCGAAAAAGATCAACCGCGCGGTGCTGATCCATGTGATTACGAAAAAGGGCAAGGGATACCGTCCGGCGGAGAAGAATCCGTCGGCATTTCACGGAGTTGAACCATTTGATATTGAAACGGGAAAACCGCTCCGGAAAAAGGAACATCCGGGCTATACAGATGTATTTTCCAGAGAAATCTGCCGTCTGGCAGCGGAAAATCCGAAGATCGTGGCGGTGACAGCGGCGATGCCGGATGGAACGGGGCTCAAACGGTTCTCGAAAGAATATCCGGACCGCTTTTTCGATGTGGGAATCGCGGAGGAACACGCGGTTACCTCGGCGGCGGGTATGGCGGCAGCCGGTCTGAAACCGGTGGTGGCGGTGTATTCGTCCTTTTTACAGAGGGCATATGATCAGGTCATTCACGATGTCTGTATCCAGAATCTTCCGGTTGTGTTCTGCGTGGATCGCGCGGGACTGGTCGGAAGCGATGGGGAGACACATCAGGGTATTTTTGATCTGACATTCCTCTCCTCTGTGCCGAATATGAGCGTGATGGCGCCGAAGAACCGCTGGGAACTGGAAAAGATGCTGCAGTTTGCTATCTCCTACGATGGACCGATTGCGATCCGTTATCCGAGGGGCGAGGCGTACCGGGGCTTGAAAGAATTTCTGGCACCGGTCGAGTATGGCGTCAGCGAGATGTTGTATGAGGAGAGAGGGACGGCGCTTCTGGCAGTCGGAAGCATGGTCAGCACGGCAGAGCATATCCGGGAGAAATTAAAGAGTGCCGGGCAGCCGTGTACGCTGGTCAACGGGCGGTTTGTGAAACCGATGGATACCGACGTGATCGACCATCTGGCTGGAACGCATCATACGATCGTGACACTGGAGGAAAATGTCCTGCGCGGCGGTTACGGCGAGCGGGTGACGGATTATGTACAGAAGCATTATCCGCAGATCAAGGTAGTTAATATAGCGTTGCCGGATGCCTACGTCGAACACGGAAATGTGTCGGTGCTCCGGAATGAGCTGGGAATTGACAGTGATTCGATTCTGGCGCAGCTGAAACGTGAAGGTGTGCTGCAGACTGACGCGGAAGCATGATGGGAAACAAAAGAGTGGCAGCAGCGGAAGGAAGAACATAGAATGAAAGAACGGTTAGATGTACTTCTCGTCAAGAGAGGTCTGGCAGAATCCCGTGAGAAGGCGAAAGCGATCATCATGTCCGGGATTGTATATGTAGAAGATCAGAAAGAAGACAAGGCGGGTACGACCTCGATGAAAATGCGAAGATCGAGGTACGTGGATCTACCTTAAAATATGTGAGCCGCGGAGGTCTGAAACTGGAGAAGGCGATGACGCATTTCGGAGTGACGCTGGATCGAAAGGTCTGTATGGATGTCGGCGCGTCCACAGGTGGATTTACCGACTGTATGCTGCAGAATGGCGCGGTCAAGGTGTTTTCGGTCGATGTAGGACATGGACAGCTGGCGTGGAAACTTCGCAATGATCCGCGTGTGGTCTGCATGGAGAAGACAAACATCCGTTATGTGACACCGGAGGATATTGGCGAGCCGGTAGATTTCTCTTCGATCGACGTTTCCTTTATTTCCCTGACGAAGGTTTTAGGTCCGGTAAAGGAGATTTTAAGTCCGGGCGGTGAGGTGGTTGCACTGATCAAGCCGCAGTTCGAGGCGGGACGTGAGAAAGTCGGAAAGAAGGGCGTTGTCCGCGAGAAGAGCACGCATCTGGAGGTCATTCAGATGGTGATGGCGTATGCGGCGGAGATCGGTTTTGAGATCCGGAATCTGGAATTTTCCCCGATCAAGGGACCGGAGGGAAATATCGAGTACCTCCTGTATCTGCATAAACCGGAGCAGGCATCGGAGGAAACTGTGACTGGTGAGGAAGCACTTGCAAAAGCGGAAAAAGAGTGTCCGGTTTCATCGGAACAGGTTGTTGAGGAAGCTCACATGGAGTTAGACAAAACATGAGAAATTTCTATCTGATTGTAAACCGCGAAAAGCCGCGCGTAGAGGAGGCCGCCGATCTGATTTGCAGCTTTTTTGCAGAGCAGGGCTGCCGCTGCATTCGCCTGGACCGTCACGACGGGCTTCGACGGGATGTTGGGGTGATACCGGCGTATCGCTATACGGATCGTCGGACCGTGCCGGAGGACACAGACTGTGTGATCTGTCTGGGCGGTGATGGAACGTTGATTCAGGCGGCGCGTGATCTGGCGGGACGGAAGATTCCACTGTTTGGCATCAATATGGGGCATCTGGGGTATCTGACGCAGATTGGGCATGAGGAGGACATTCTGCCTGCCATGCGGGATCTGATGGAAGATCACTACCGTCTGGAAAGTCGGATGATGATCAAGGGGTGCGTGATTTCTGGCGGGAAGGTTGTTATGGAGGATATCGCCCTGAATGATATTGTCCTGAACCGTATGGGAATTGATGCGTTCCGGTTTGAGCTGGCTGTCAATGGACAGCTGTTTAACGAATATTCGGCGGACGGCATGGTGGTTGCGACCCCGACCGGTTCGACGGCATACAACCTGTCAGCGGGCGGTCCGATCGTGGCGCCGGAGGCGGAACTGCTGGTATTGACGCCTCTCTGCCCGCATTCACTCAATTCGCGCAGCATCGTTCTGCCGCCGGATAGCCATTTGAGTCTGCGGATTCAGACGACCGGGCGGACGAAGGTTTCGCTGAGCTTTGACGGCGATACGGTGGTTGATATTGAGCCGGGTGATACAATCGAGATAGCAAAATCAGAGATCGAGACGACATTGATACAGCTCAAACAGGTGCCATTTTTGGAAAATATACGGAACAAAATGAAACAGATATAAAAGGAGTCAGAGCCATGAAAATGGAACGTCACAGCAAGATTGTGGAATTGATTGGAAAATATGAGATTGAAACGCAGGAAGAGCTGGCGGAATATCTGAATAAAGAGGGATACAATGTCACGCAGGCAACGGTTTCCAGGGATATCCGGGAGTTAAAGCTGTCTAAGATCCAGACAGAAAACGGCGGACAGAAATATGCGGTTTTCCATCCTCAGACGGCGTTCAATGATAAATATACCCGTATTCTGCACGATAGCTTCGTTTCCATGGATATGGCGCAGAATATCCTTGTCATCAAGACGGTGTCAGGCATGGCGATGGCAGTCGCGGCAGCGCTCGACGCCATCCATTTTTCAGAGATTGTCGGCTGCATCGCCGGGGACGATACGGTCATGTGTGCAGTCCGTACGGTGGACGATACGATCGTTCTGATGGACAAGATCCGCAAGCTGATTGCGGGATGAGGGAAGGTGGGTTCACGCATTTTTTGCGGGAACCGCTGATAAGGAGGAACGGAAAGCGGATGCTTTATCATTTACGAGTGAAAAATCTGGCTCTGATCGATTCGGCGGAGGTGGAGTTCGGGGACGGACTCAACATTCTGACCGGTGAGACGGGAGCCGGAAAATCGATCATCATCGGTTCGGTCCAGATCGCGCTGGGCGGAAAAGCACCGAAAGAGATGATCCGCCGGGGTTGTGACAGCGCCTACATTGAACTGGTTTTCTCCATCGATGATGAGAGAAAGCGCGAGCAGCTGAAGGAACACGATGTTTACCCTGATGAAGAGGGAATTTTAATCATTTCTAAGAAAATCACACCGACCCGGAGCATCAGCCGCATCAACGACGAGACGGTAACGGCTGCAAGGCTGCGGGAGATCACGGGTCTTCTGATCGATCTGCACGGACAGCATGAACACCAGTCGCTGGTGAATGCGTCAAAACATCTGGAAATCCTCGATGCGTATGGCGGGGAGAAACTTCTCCCATTCAAACAGAATACGGAAGCTGCCTATCGCTTGTATATGCAGTTAAAACAGAAATGTGCCGCATTTGAATCCGATCAGGAGACGAGACTGCGGGAGATGGATTTCTGCCGGTTTGAGATCGAGGAGATTGAGAATGCCGCGTTAAAGGATGGCGAAGAGGAAAAGGTGGCAGCCGATTTTAAGCGGTTTTCCAATGCCAGACGGATCGCTGAGAGTCTTTCACAGGCATATGACGCGGTGTCCGGCGATGCGGTGTCGCGGGCGTTCCGTGAGATCGATGGTGCGATGGCATTTGACGAGGGATTGAAGGGGATCCGTGACGAGCTGTGCGATGTAGATTCCCTTCTTTCGGATCTTTCCAGGGAGATCGCCGGATATATGGACGATATGACCTTTGACGAAGCGGCATTTCGGGAGACACAGGAGCGGCTTGACCTGATCCGGAGCCTGGAAACCAAGTATGGGAAGACGATCCCGGAGGTACTTCAGGCGTTGGAAGAAAAGAAAGCGCGACTGCAGGAACTGGAGAATTACGATGAACTTCGAGAACAGGCGGAAAAAGAACTGGAACAGGCGGAAGCAGTACTGAAAGAACATTCCGAGGCATTGTCAGCAGCGCGTAAGCAGTTTGCCGGGGAGCTGGTGGAGAAGATCGCAGACGGGCTTCGGGAACTGAATTTCCTTGATGTGCAGTTTGAGATGGAGTTTAGGCGGCTGGATCATTTCACGGCGGGCGGTATCGACGAGCCGGAATTCCTGATTTCCACGAATCCGGGCGAACCGGTTCGGCCGCTCGGTATGGTGGCGTCCGGCGGTGAGCTGTCGCGTATCATGCTGGCAATCAAGACGGTGCTGGCGGAGACCGATCAGGTTCCAACGTTGATTTTTGATGAGATTGACACCGGTATCAGCGGGCGGACTGCACAGATGGTATCGGAGAAGCTGCGGATCCTCTCCAAATGCCGTCAGGTCATCTGCATCACGCACCTGCCGCAGATCGCGGCGATGGCGGACCAGCACTTCGAGATCCGCAAATCCGCGTCCGATGGACGGACGGCAACCTCCATCCGCGCCTTAGACCGCGAGGCGATGGTGGACGAGCTTGCGAGACTTCTGGGCGGCGCGGAGATCACCGAGACCGTGCGGCAGAATGCGGAGGAGATGAAGAGGCTGGCAAAGAAGCGGAAGCTGGAGGTGTGATTATAAATTAAATATAAGATTCGGATTCAGAAAAATGTCGCGTAAGGCGGCATTTTTTTGATCCCCAGATACCAATTAGGTCGAAGTTTGACCGTTTGCGTCGAAGTGGTTTTGCCGCAGCTGTACTTTTCTTCTTCTTTGGTGAGAAAGTAGATGCAGGGGAGGAGAGCAACGCATGATAAAATTTGAACCATTGACACCGGAGAAGTTGATTGGTCTGCAGCCGTATTTTTCGCTGCGCCCGACGGACTGTGCAGAATCCCATTTTGCCTATCATCTGCTCTGGAGACCTTATTATGAGACAAAATACTATGCGGACGAAAAGGGGCTTGTGTGGCTTCAGAAGATCGATTATGATGAGCAGGCGACGATGGTCCCGGTCTGCGGCCTGGGGCATATGCGGGAAAACTTTGACCGTCTGCAGGCATATTTCACAGCAATCGGTGTGAAAATGCATATGTATCTGGTGGATGAGGCGGCGCTTGGAGCGATTCGTCCGGATCCGGAGCGCTATGAGGTGCTGGAGGATCGGGACAGCTTTGACTATATTTATTCCGGGGAAGAAATGCGTGTTCTTCCCGGAAGAAAATATTCAAAAATGAAAAACCGGATTTCGCGATTCCGTCGGGATTACGGGGAAACGGCAGAGTTTGTGATCCTGAATCCGGAGGATGAGGGCGAGATACGGACGTTTCTGGAACGCTGGTCTAAGAATAAGGAGAGCGACGATGATCTGAACCGGCTGGACAGCGAAGAGCAGGGGATCTTTGAGACAATCCGTTTTGGACGCGAGGCGGGGATCACGATGGCGGGAGTCCGGATAGGAGGAACTCTGGAAGCATTTTCGATGGGAACGATGAATCAGGAGAGAAATATGACTGTTACCCATGTGGAAAAGGCGAATCTGGAGTTACGCGGGCTTTATAATTACCTGGAAAAAGAATTTTTAACGCACGTTTATCCGGAGGTGGAATTTGTAAACCGGGAAGACGATATGGGACTTGAAAATCTCAGGCGGACGAAAGAGAGTATGCATCCGGTTCGCCTGGAGAAGAAGTATACGATTTTAGAGCGATAATCATAAAGATTAGAGAATCAGGTAATTCAGTGTGGTAAATGTCAAAAAATTCGGTTCGGGTATTATTTTGATATATCATATAAGAAATTTGAATTAGAAGAAATTAGGGGATGTGAAAAAACTCGATTGAGTTTTTTCGCATCCCCTTTGATATAAATTTGTACCTTAAAAATTTAACACGATATATAAAAACATTGGATTTTCTGGTAAAATATAGGTAAGATTTTGTGAGGTGATCCATATGTCTTTTGTTAAAAATGATAATCAACAACTTACTCTTTTAAATAGCACTTTCAATCTTACAGAAGATAGAATTATAAGACTATGAAGCGAGGTAGTGGATATGGAAAAAGACCCGTTTAAGGAATATTTGAGGGAGTCTGAACCGGATAAAGCTTATAAGGGATATGCTTGGAGTACGGCAATTGGACTTCAGGCGGTGGACGGACTCAAACCATCTAAATATTTGATTGATACTGCCATTCAGAATATTGAAGGAAAAATCACGATGAAGGAAGCACAGAGTCTTATCGACAGTTACTATGAAGAAAGACCAGTGCATTTGTCCGATGATGAGCGTACCGAAGAAGCAGATAAGGTTTCGTCCCGTATCGCAGAAATTCTTTCTGAAACAGCGTTTTCATTTTCGCCAAACGAGTATGTATCTATCCACCGTAAACTCTTTCAGGGTATTTATAAACACGCCGGAAAGATTAGAGATTACAACATTACAAAGAAAGAATGGGTGCTTGATGGGGCAACTGTTATGTATGGCAGTGCTTCAGAACTGAGAGCCACACTTGAATATGATTTTTCGCAGGAGAAGGATTTTAGCTATAAAGGGCTTTCAATGGACGAGATTATCCATCATCTTGCGGTATTTGTTTCAAGGTTATGGCAAATCCATATCTTCGGGGAAGGCAATACGAGAACAACAGCAGTGTTCTTCATCAAATATTTAAGGACGCTTGGGTTCTCTGCAACCAATGATATTTTTGCAGAAAATGCCTGGTATTTCAGAAATGCACTTGTGCGTGCAAACTATACGAACCTGCAAAAAGGCATTCACGAAACAACAGAGTATTTGGAAGCGTTTCTCAGAAATTTGCTTTTGAACGAGAAAAATGAGCTTTATAATCGAAATCTTCATATAGGTGGACTTTTGAACGAAGAAAAAGTGGACATTGGGGACACAAAAGTGGATGTTGAGAGTGGAAAAGTGGACATTCGAGACAAAAAAGTGGATATTGAAAGTTTACTTTTCGAAAAAAGTAGTGATTTCTCGGCAAAAACGACGATTCATATCCATAGACTTTTTGAGAAGTTTGGCTTTGATGAGGTGTTTGGAAGAAGTGCAGTTATGGAGCTTCTTGAGCTGAAAGGTTCAGGTGCTTCAAAACTTCTTTCCAATTTGGTAAAGGCAGACATTATTGAATCAGTATCCGGTCATGGAAAAGGAAAATATAAATTCAAGAAGTAGTTTAGGTATTGTAGAATTTCCACTCATCGAGTGGAAATTTTGCTTAATATGATAGAGATATTTTCCAGAAATCCGGATTTCATTATATTGGAAGATGATACAGTTCTCACATCGCTTCTGATAGATGATGAAATATCTAGTTTGTCGGCAATCCTTTTAAATGAAGCGTATTATGAGTTGCTAAAAACCGGACAAAAGATGGTTGATGGCATTCCGGTATTAAGTCCGACTTGCCTGATACCATTTAAGGCGAAAGCGTGGCTGGATTTAAAAGAACGCAAGTTAAATGGAGATCAGGTTGACAGCAAAAATATAAAGAAACATAAAAACGATGTGTTCCGATTAGCACTGTTAATCACAGCCAATGGGCTGCACACTCAGCGCAAGAAGTATTGAGAATTTGCTGGCAGTCGGCTATAATGAGATCGAGAACATGTGCGTGCAGAGGGGCGATGAATAGTCATCGACTGTGTGCATAAATATGATTAATTTTGGGGGTTTTATGGGGGCTGAAAGCAAAACGAGGATGACAGAGGGAAGTATCTCTAAGAAGATTATTTTATTTGCCATACCATTGTTTCTGGGGAATCTGTTTCAGCAGCTGTATAATACAGCGGATTCCCTGATTGTAGGTAACTATCTTGGCAGCAATGCGCTGGCAGCAGTCAGTTCGTCAGGAAACCTGATTTTCCTGATGGTAGGTTTTATTAACGGTATTGCCATGGGAGCAGGTGTGGTAATTGCCAGGTATTATGGGGCGAAAAACAAGGATTATCTCCAGAGAGCGATTCATACAACCACAGCCTCGGTCTGGTGGCCGGAATCACACTGACGGCTGCGGGAATGTATCTGGCACCGAAGATTCTGGTACTGATGGGAACACCGGCAGATGTACTTCCGGAATCGATTGTATATTTTCAAACCTATTTTGCAGGTTCTCTGGGTGTAGTCATGTACAATATTTTCGTGGGAATCCTGCAGTCGGTGGGGGACGGCCGCCATCCGCTGATCTATCTGATTATTTCCTCCTGTGTGAATGTGGTGCTGGATATCTTCTTTATCGCAGGACTTGGCATGGGAGTGGGATCGGCAGCCCTGGCAACGGCTATATCCCAGTTTGTCAGCGCGATTCTCTGTATGGTGCATCTGATGCGGGTGAAGGAAGATTACCGGCTGGAGCTTAGGAAGATTTGTTTTGACAGACATATGCTGAGGCAGATTATTCAGAATGGTGTACCTTCCGGTTTCCAGAACTCAGTCATTGCCATAGCCAACGTGTTTGTACAGTCCAACATCAATGCATTCGGTAAAATGGCCATGGCAGGCTGCGGAGCTTATTCTAAGGTAGAAGGTTTTGCCTTCCTGCCGGTGACCTGCTTTACTATGGCGATAACTACCTTTGTGGGACAGAATCTTGGGGCAAAGCAGTATGACAGAGCAAAGAAAGGTGCGAAGTTCGGTATCCTCTGCTCCATCTCCATTGCAGAACTGATTGGTATCACCATATATACGGCGGCACCGGTGCTGATTGCAGCATTCAACCGTGATCCGGATGTGATACATTATGGGGTGATGCAGGCCAGAACCATTGCGTTGTTTTATTGTTTATTGGCATTTACTCACTGTATCGCGGCTGTACTCCGGGGTTCCGGCAATGCTGCCGTGCCCATGATCGTTCTGCTCTGTGTATGGTGTCTGTTCCGTGTCAGCTACATCACACTGGCAGTGCGTCTGATTCCGGATATCCGGGTCATATTCTGGGCATACCCACTGACCTGGAGCATCAGCTCCGTGATTTTCCTGTTTTTGTTTTTAAGGGGAAATTGGGTGCATGGATTTGAGAAAAAAGTGACAGGGAGGTAACCAGATTAATGAATTATGCAGAATGTTTAGAACTGGCAAGAGGAAAAATGGGTAATTACTGCAAGGCCTGTCCGGAATGCAACGGAAGAGCCTGCAAAAATCAGATGCCGGGTCCGGGAGCCAAAGGAATCGGAGATACGGCGATTCGGAATTATGACAAATGGAAGGAAATCCGTGTCCAGATGGATACACTGGTGGAGAAACGTCCCATCGATACCTCTCTTTCGTTGTTTGGAAAGAATTTTCAGTATCCGTTTTTTGCAGGTCCGGTGGGAGCCGTGAATATGCATTACGGCGATTCACTGAATGATGTTTCTTACAATGATATATTAGTTTCTTCCTGCGCAGAGTTTGGAATTGCTGCTTTTACAGGAGACGGAATGGACAGCAATGTGATGGTGGCAGCCACGGAAGCCATCAAAAAGGTAGGGGGACTGGGAATTCCTACAGTGAAGCCATGGAATGTGGCGATGATTCGTGAAAAGATGGCGCTTGTCAAGGATGCAGGTGCTTTCGCGGCTGCCATGGATATTGATGCGGCAGGTCTTCCATTTTTGAAAAATTTCAATCCGCCGGCCGGAAGTAAATCAGTGGAGGAACTTCGTGAGATCGTGAAGGAAGCAGGAGTACCTTTTATTGTAAAAGGAATTATGACGGTAAAAGGTGCTTTGAAGGCTAAAGAGGCTGGTGCAGCAGCTATCGTGGTATCTAACCATGGAGGAAGAGTCCTGGATCAGTGCCCGGCAACTGCAGAAGTTCTGGAGGAAATAGCAACGGCAGTGGACGGTTCCATGAAAATCTTCGTGGATGGCGGAATCCGTTCCGGTACCGATGTATTTAAGGCATTGGCACTGGGGGCAGATGCGGTTATCATAGCCAGACCTTTCGTTACAGCTGTCTATGGAGGAGGCCGAGAAGGGGTCGAAGCTTATATCCAGAAGATTGGAAGTGAGCTTGCAGATACCATGGCTATGTGCGGCGTATCTTCCCTTTCTGAAATTACCCGCGACTGTGTGAGAGTGTAAAAAAGTAAACTATCAAATATAGCAAAAATTAGTAGAAAGGGTGAGTGATATGCGTTTTAAGCGAGTGTTTGTAATCGTACTGGATTCCCTTGGAATCGGTCCCATGGCGGATTCGGCCAGATTTGACGATGCCGGTGCGGATACGCTGGGGCACATCTCAGAAACAGTGGAACATCTGGATATTCCGAATCTGCAGAGATTGGGGCTTGCCAATCTCAAGCCCCTTAAGCAGGTAAAGCCGGCAGAACATCCGGAAGGATATTTTATGGCGATGAATGAGGCGAGCAATGGTAAGGATACCATGACCGGTCATTGGGAGATGATGGGCATCCGGACGGATAAGCCATTTATCACATTTACAGAGCATGGATTTCCCAAGGAACTGATTGACGAACTGGAAAAGCGCTGCGGCAGAAAGATAATCGGCAATAAGGCAGCCAGCGGAACGGAGATTCTGGAGGAGCTGGGTGAACAGGAAGTGAATGAAGGAAAGCTGATTGTCTATACATCAGCGGATTCTGTGCTTCAGATCTGTGGCAATGAGGAAACCATGGGACTTGAGACCTTGTATCATTACTGCGAGATTGCCAGAGAACTGACTATGCGGGATGAGTGGAGAGTTGGCCGTGTTATCGCAAGACCCTATGTGGGTAAAAAACGCGGCGAATTCAAACGGACAAGTAACCGCCATGATTATGCTTTGAAACCCACCGGACCGACGGCGCTGAATGCACTGAAGGATGCCGGATATGATGTGATTTCCGTTGGAAAGATTAACGATATCTTTGTGGGAGAAGGGATAACAGAAAGCAATCATTCCGACAGCAGTGTACATGGCATGCAGCAGACCATCGATATCGCAAAGCGGGATTTCAAGGGACTTTGCTTTACCAATCTGGTAGATTTTGATGCGTTATGGGGACATCGCAGAAATCCGGTGGGATACGGGGAAGAGATCGAAAAATTTGATAAAAAGCTGGGAGAGCTTCTGCCGCTGCTCCGTGAGGACGATCTGCTGATTCTGACGGCGGATCATGGAAATGATCCGACCTATAAGGGAACGGATCACACAAGAGAGCAGGTTCCGTTTATCGCATATTCACCATCGGATACGGAAAGTGGGAAGCTTGATACAAGTGACACCTTTGCCGTTATCGGCGCGACCATTGCGGATAATTTTGGTGTCAGAATGCCGGAGGGGACCATCGGAACTTCTATTCTGGATCAGATAAAATAAATGACATTGGACTTGAAGTTAAAAACAGAAAGGCGGCGATTATATGGTTGATTATACAGAAGGAACGGGAAAACAGTACCACACAGGAATCGGCCCGGAGGATATCGGCGGATATGTCATCATGCCGGGGGACCCCAAGCGATGCAAGAAGATAGCAGAACATTTTGAGAATCCGGTGTTAGTTGCGGATAATCGTGAATATACCACATATACGGGAACATCGATGGGGTAAAAGTCAGTGTGACGTCAACCGGCATCGGTGGTCCGTCAGCGGCTATCGCTATCGAGGAGTTATCCAAGTGCGGAGCCCATACTTTTCTGCGTGTGGGCACCTGTGGAGGTATGCAGGAGGATGTACTGGGCGGAGATATCGTAGTTGCAAGCGGAGCTATCCGCATGGAAGGAACCAGCAGAGAGTACGCTCCCATTGAGTACCCGGCTGTTCCCCATGTGGATGTTATGAATGCCATGATCCGTGCAGCGAAGAAGCTGAAGTTCCGCTGTCATGCGGGCGTTGTACAGTCGAAGGATTCCTTCTTTGGACAGCATGAGCCGGAGGTGATGCCGGTCAGCTATGAGCTTGAAAATAAGTGGCAGGCATGGCTTCGGATGGGATGCCTGGCATCGGAGATGGAGTCAGCAGCATTGTTTATCGCAGGCAGCTTCCTTCGGGTGCGTGTAGGTGCCTGCTTCCTGGTTCTGGCTAATCAGGAGCGGGCGAAAAAAGGTCTGTCCAATGAACAGGCCCATGATACAGAGGCAGCAATCCGGACAGCGGTGGAAGCCATCCGTATCTTGATTCAGGAGGATGCGAAGAATGAATAATGAGAGGATAGAAACACTCATCGAGGAAGCATTCGCAGCACGGAAAATGGCCTATACACCCTATTCTCATTTTCAGGTGGGGGCGGCTCTGCTGACTGAAAAAGGCGGGATTTACCGTGGCTGCAATATTGAAAATGCGGCCTATACACCGACAAACTGCGCGGAACGCACTGCCTTTTTTAAGGCAGTCAGTGAGGGTGAACGCAGCTTCACAGCGATTGCAGTTGTGGGAGGCCCGGAAGGAGCTTCGGAATTTGACTGGTGTGCGCCCTGTGGCGTGTGTCGTCAGGTGATGAAGGAATTCTGCCATGAGGATGCGTTTCAGATCATTCTGGCACGTTCGGTGAAGGAATATAAGGTCTATACACTGGCGGAGCTTCTACCGATGGGATTCGGACCGGATAATTTGCAGTAGGAATGCCGATTGCCTCATAAAGCTGGTATGCAGGTGTCAAAGACCCGCGCACTGTAATCTTACAGTTTCATTAATATAACTTAATATATTGGAACACCTTTTGACATTGCAAAAAAAACAGGGTACACTGTATGACAGGCGGGGATGGATTCACCATTTCCGCCTGTATTCAGAAGAAAAAGCGGACGCAGGTCCGATGAAAAATAGAAAAAGTGTGGGGAGTTTGGACGGATGGCTCAGAAAGAGTGGAAACGGGAAGAAATGAAACAGAATCAGGGAAGAACAGAGCAGAACCAGAGAAAAAAGGTTCAGAAAAAGACAGGGTATAGGGCAGTGCTGGCGGCTTCGATGTTTTTGATTGCTGCTTCGGCAGCCCTGTCAGCGTGCAAAAAATCACCGGCGGCTGAGACAACAGCGCAGACACAGGCGGCAGAGGAAACGGAGGGCGCGGTCAGCACGGCGCTCGGAGCGGCGGATCGGGTGCTGGAGGAGAATGGCATGCTGTACCTCAAATACCGCACGGAGATCCGTTCCCTTTCGAAGGAGACAGGCGAGATGAAGACGCTCTGCCAGTTTGACACAGGAGATGAAAACAGCACCTTCTGGGTCTACGGAGGCGGGCTGTATTTTGATCGGATACAGGCGGAGAGTGGCAGCACACAGGGCACGGAGCTTTATGGGCTGTACCGGCTGGATTTGGAGAGCGGTGTGGAAGAGCATTTAGCGGATCTGACGGATCAGCCGTCGGTGCTCTATGCGTCAAAGAACCGCCTGTATGTCAAGGGTTACAACATGAATGTCATTTATATGCTCGATGAGAATGGCAAAACAGCGGGAGAGTTGTCACCGTCAGACACGATCTACGGGGAGATTCCGGCAGGCTGCAGCGAGCTGTTTAATGGGATTCTTCCATATTATATGGAACAGTTTGGGTATATGCCGGTGCAGAATGAAACCTGCCTGGTGATTGCGGATGTGGACGGCAGCCATCCGAGGGAGATTTCGGATATTACGAATACATCGTCGGTGCTGTTTGCGAAGGACGCATTCTTTGCCCTGCTTCGGGATGGCAATGGAAATACGCAGTGTTACCGCTATGAGGTCTCTGACCCGGAAAAACGGACGCTTTTATATGAGACGGCGGAAAATATCAGCCTGGTGCAGTATCAGGACGGATATTTGTACCTGATGGAAAATCAGGCGTCCCAGATCAGCACGGGAAAATTTTCGTTTAAGCGGATTGCGGCGGATGCTAAGGCAGATGCAGCGGCAAATGCCGCCGAGGCGCAGAATGCGCTTTTTACGGTCGAGGAAGAGCCGGGCATGACGAATGATTTTTCTATGTATGGTAATTTTTATGTGACGGGAAATCAGGCATACTGCCAGCAGTTTAAGGATTACGGCGTTTATCTGGGAGAAAAAACGCTGGATGATGCGGCAGGCGGGGAAGTGACATTGTTAGAGCCGGTTCTGTTCCAGTCTCCGATCCGGGAGCTGGGGCATGTCGAGGCGCAGTCGGAGACGTTAAAGAGTGCGGATGGAAGCCGGGAGCTGGGAAGTGTGTACGCAGAACGGCTGGTATTTGACGGAGAGGGCGATGCGGTCGAGGCGATGAACCAGACGATGCAGGAGCTGCAGGCGTCGGTTCTGTCGGCGGCGCGGACGGATTCCATGAATCTTGATACGGAGATGAGCATCGATACGGCGGAATCGGACGGATCGGAGGAAGAGACACTTCCGCAGGAGGCGGATGCAGCGCAGCCGGTCTATTCGATGGCGCTTACGATCGACGGAGATGACGCGATTACGTATCTGGATGATCATTATGTCTGTGTCCGTGCGGATGGATACGAATATACGGGCGGCGCACACGGAACGCCGTTCCGCCAGTATTTTGTCTTTGACCGGGAAACGGGGGCACGCCTGTCTTTGAGCGATGTGGTTGAGAATCCGGTGGAGGAGCTGCAGGCGAAGGTTGGTGCGGCATTCCGGGAGCTGGCGGAAAAGACAAATTTTGCCTTTGAATCACCGGAGGATCTGGAACATACGGTGGCAGACGGCATCAGCTACGAATCGCCGTTTTATCTGAGCGAGACGGGCGTGGTTTTCTATTATGCGCCGTATGAGATTGCATCGTATGCGGAAGGATTCCCGGAGGTAACAATTCCGTACAGCGAGTTAGAAATGCGGATTGAACTTAGCAAGTAGGAATTTTCTGAACTGCAACAAATGCGGATTGCCCTTAAGTAGAGAGCTTGAAGTTGAGGAAAAAATCGCTTATAATACTCCATAGAAAAACAGTGTCGAACGAATCTGAAAGAATGGCACAGGATGAGGAGGAAACAGCATGAAGACAGTTGTTAAGGAAAATGCGAACGGCGGTAAAGGACAGGTAGTTGTAAAATACATTCTGGATGACAATGAGTTAAATGCAAAATGTAAGATGTTTGCCGAGGTAACCATCGCACCGGGATGTTCCCTGGGCTATCATGAGCACCACGGCGAGAGCGAGACGTATTATATCATCAAGGGACAGGGCGAGTACGATGATAATGGAACGAAACGTCCGGTTACCGTCGGCGATAAGACCTTCACGCCGGATGGCTGTGGTCATGGCATTGCCAATACCGGAGATGAAGATCTGGTCTTTATGGCATTGATCCAGCTGGATTAAGAGTGAAGAACAAAACAGAAAAAGGTAACGGTTCACAGTAACCAAAAAAGGCGCTGGCACGGGAAGTGGTTCGATGTGTCGGCGCTTTTTGCCATATATGTCCGGAAAATGTCTATATGTTTAAGCGGAAAAAATTGGAAATCAAAAAAACAGTGGATCAAAGAAAGAAAAAGGAGGTGTGCCTGCGTGAAACTATTTCATCTTTCTGATCTGCATATCGGGAAAATGTTAAATGGCTATAGCCTGCGCGAGAGCCAGAAGAATGCGTTTTTGCAGATACTTAAATATGCGGAGGAAGAGAAGCCGGATGCGATTCTGATATGCGGGGATATTTATGATAAATCGGTCCCGGCGGGGGAAGCGTATACGCTTTTTGACTGGTTTCTGACCGAGCTATCCGGGCGCTGTCCGGGAACGGAGATCCTGATCATTGCGGGAAATCACGATTCACCGGAGCGGCTGGCGTATGGCGCATCGTTTCTGGCACGCCACCAGATCCATATCGCGGCGCTGCCGCCGGCAGATCGGACGGAGTATTTAAAGCAGGTCACACTTACAGATGAGTGGGGACCGGTTCATTTTTATCTGGTACCGTTTATCCGTCCGGGTCATGTGCGCCATTTGTTTGACACCAATGGTTATACCGATGCATTCCAGAAACTCCTGGCGCGGGAGACGATCCGGAAGCAGGAGCGCAATGTGGTTCTGGCGCACCAGTTTTTTGTCTGGAACGGTCAGAATCCGGAAACCTGCGATTCGGAGACGGCGGTGCTGACCTCCGGAGGATTGGATGCGATCGATGCGTCGGTGCTGGAACCGTTTGAATATGCGGCGTTAGGGCATATCCACGGGGCACAGAAGGTAGGGCAGGAGCGGTTTTGCTATTGTGGGACGCCGTACAAATATTCGATCAGTGAAGAACACCATCAGAAGGGGATCACGGTGGTGGAACTGGGAGAAAAAGGAAGTGAGCCTCAGATCCGCCGTCTGCCGATTCTCTGCCATCCCGATGTAAAGCGCGTGCGGGGGACACTGGAAGAACTCAAGCTGCTTTCAGATACGATGGAAAAGATGCCGGATGGAAGCGGACGCGCGGACGCGTATGTGAGCGTGGTCCTGACGGACGAAAAAGAAATGTACGATTTCCGGGAGCGCCTGGAGGAGTTATTTGCGCATATTTTGGAGATCCGGGTGGACAATGAGAGGACGCGGAAACGACTGGAGGAAGAACCGGAGGAAACAGGGGCGGTGACGCCGTTTCAGGCATTTGCCTCTTTTTATGAGGCGGTGCGCCACTGCCCGATGACAGAGGAACAGGAGACGATTCTGGCGCGCATGGTGGAAGAGGCAGAGGAGGAGGAACGCGTATGAAACCGAAGCTGCTTACAATGTCGGCGTTTGGCTCTTATGGGGGCGTGACGCAGATTGATTTCGAACGGGCGGGGACGGGATTGTTCCTGATCACGGGCGATACGGGGGCAGGCAAAACGACGATCTTTGACGCGATCTCGTTTGCGCTCTACGGGGCGGCGAGCGGCGTCGGGAGAGAGGGCGCGATGCTTCGCAGCCAGTATGCACCGGAGGACGCGGAGACCTGGGTGGAACTGACGTTTGAGGATAAGGGGCAGGATTATACGATCCGCCGCAGTCCGGCATACACGCGCCTCAGCAAGCGGAAAAATAAGGACGGCGCATACACGGCGACGAGTGTGGCGCCGAAAGCGTCTCTGCTTTTGCCGGATGGAAGTGAGATGTCCGGCCGGATCCGTGAGATCGATGAGAAGATCCGGGCGATCGTGGGCGTGGACCGCGATCAGTTTTCGCAGATCGCGATGATCGCGCAGGGCGAATACATCCGTCTGCTCCATGCATCCTCCAAAGAAAGAAAAGAGATATTTTCGCGCATTTTCCATACCGGGATCTACGGTAGAATCCAGCAGAAGCTGCGGGAGGCAGATCGGACGCTGTATGGAAGGCTGGAGGATAACAAGACCCGGTGCGAGGAAGTCATCCGGCAGGTGACGGTTCCCAGGACGGAGGAGGCGGTAGCTCCGGAGTGGGAAGAAAGATGGCAGTCTTTGAAAGAGCGGTACCGGACAAATGGAGCGGAACTGCTTGCATTTCTGCATCAGTTGTCGGAGGAAAGCCGGAGGATCGAGGAAGAGGCGGGGAGACTGGAAGAGAATGCAATCCAGAAGCTTGCCGCCGGACAGAACCATCTGGAGCTTGTGAAAAAGGAAAAACGGGTACTGGAAGAAAAGAGCCGTTTGGAAGCATTTGGACGGGAGATGGAGGCTAGGCGCCGGGAAGCTGCCGCAGCCTATGAGAGCCGGAAACCGGAGCTGGAGGATCAGATCTGGCGGATGCAGGATGCGCTTCCGCTCTATGCGGAGCAGGAGAAAAAACGGCAGGCATATGAAACTTTGGAACATCAGCGGACGGCTCTGACCCAAAACCTGAAAAAAATGCAGAATCAGCTGGAAACGTGCCGTACACAGGAAGAAATACTTCGAAACCAGGAGCGGGAGGCGGTAGAGGCGCGCGCTGCCCTGGCAGAATGCCGGGGACGGCGGGAGCAGATGGAACGGCGCCAGGCGGTTTTGCAGGAGTTAGGGAAATGCTGTGAAGCGGAGCGGACATGGAGGAAGTCACTGGAAAAACGCCAGGAAAAATTTCAGGCAGCCGCGCGGGCGTACCAGCAGTCAGATCAGTTGTATCAGGACGCGTCCTGCCGCTTTCTGGCGATGCAGGCGGGACTTCTGGCGGCAGAGCTGCAGGAAGGAAAACCGTGCCCGGTCTGCGGCTCGCTGGAACACCCGGCTCCCTGCCGTCTGGAGACAGAGCCGATCCGGGAGGAACAGGTAGAAGCGCTGCGTGCCGGGCGGGATGATGCCGATCAGAAGCAGAGGACAGCCGCTGAGGCGTGCCAGGAGGCGCAGATCTCGCTGGAACATGAGAGCAGACGGCGGATAGAGATCCAGGGAAAACTGTACGGTCAAAATCAGGACAGCCCGGCAGCCCAGCCGGATGTGGATGCTCTGGAGAAGGAGCTACGGCAGATGGCACAGGAAATCCGGCGATGCAGGCAGGCGGAAACCACTTATACTGACCGGATTGCCATGGAAGAAACGATCCGGCAGAAACGGGAGGCGAACGGAGCCGGACAGAAGAAGCTGGAAGCTGCGCTGGAGCTTAAAAGAAGTGAGGTGCAGCAGGTGGCGATCGAGAGCCAGACGAGACGTAATGAGCTGGAGGAACTCTCGAAGCGGCTGGAGTGGAAAGACAGCCGGACACTCCGGGTGGAGCTTGAGAAGCGCAGCCGGGAGCTGGAAACACTTGCAGAGGCGGTGACAGCGGCTGATAAGAAAGCACAGGAGTGCCGGGAAAAATGCCGGGAGCTGGAGGGAAGCTTATCTTCGCTCCGGGAACGTTTTGAAGCAGATTCAGAAACAGAACCGGAAGAAAAAATCCAGCAAAAGATCCGGCACTGGGAAGAGGAAAAAAACCGCTGGTCGCGGCTTCACCGGGAACATGTGTCGGTGCGGACGCGCAACGAGGATGCATATGCGGCACTTCGGGTGTATCTGCAGGAACGGGAGCAGCTTGACCGGGAAAAACAGCAGATCAGCGAACTTTACCAGACGGCGGACGGAAAACTGAGCGGCGCGGCGCGGATCGATTTCCAGACGTATGTACAGCGCCAGTATTTCCGCCAGATGATACAGGCAGCCAACCGCCGCCTGCGCCGGATGACGAAAGGAACCTTTGAACTTCAATGCCGCGGTCTGGCCGATCTGGGAAAACAGGGAGAAGTGGGACTTGACCTGGATGTCTACAGCTTTGTGACCGACCGGGTCCGGGACGTCAAAACATTGTCTGGTGGAGAATCCTTTCTGGCGGCGCTTGCGATGGCGCTCGGCATGGCGGATGTCATCCAGAATGCGGCAGGCAGCGTGAAGGTGGATGCGATGTTCATTGATGAGGGATTTGGTTCCTTGGATGAGGAATCACGGACGCGGGCGGTTCAGGTGCTGCAGGAGCTGTCCGGAGGAAGACGCCTGATCGGCATCATTTCCCACGTGACGGAGCTGAAAGAGGAGATGGGACACAAGCTGGTGGTAAAAAAAGGAAATGGTGGAAGCCAGGTGCATTGGGAGATAGAAGATTAGTAGGACGGCGCAGAGCCGTTGTGTGACGAAAGAAAAGAGGCTATTTACATATGACAATCGTAATTCCAGGGATGGTGACGATATCGCTCTTATCTCTGTTTTACTGCAGTATGCTGCCGGAGACGGGGCGGAAGGCGAGAATGCAGGCATTTGAGCGGCAATACATCGCCCACCGGGGATTTCATGACAACCGGAGCGAATGTCCGGAAAATTCGCTCCCGGCGTTTGAGCGCGCGATCCAGATGGGATATGGGATCGAGCTGGATGTACAGCTGACAAAAGACGGGGTTCCGGTCGTATTTCACGACTGGGATCTGAAGCGGGCGGCGGGCGTTGACCGGAAGATACGCGACTGTACCTTTGAAGAGCTGCAAAGCTATCGTTTGTTTGGTTCATCCCAGACGATACCGGCCTTTGAGGCAGTGCTTGAGCTGGCGGATGGGCGTACCCCGCTTATCATCGAACTGAAAGCAGAGATTGTCCACCGGGAGCTGTGTGAGAAATGCGCGGCGCTTTTAGATTGTTATCCGGGTGAGTACTGCATCGAATCGTTCAGTCCGCTGGCACTCGGCTGGTTTAAGTGCCATCGTCCGAATGTTTTGCGCGGACAGCTTGCGACCAATCACCGCGGCGAGGGATTGAAAACGCCGGTCATTGTGCGGGAGATGCTTACATACTGCATGCTGAACGGATTTTGCAGACCGGATTTCATTGCGTACAACTGCCAGTTCAGCAACACGCTTCCGGTGGAAATGCTGCGTTATTTCTACAAATGTAAGATGGCGGCGTGGACGATTAAAAACCAGGGCGAATTAAACCGGCACCGGAAACAGTTTGATGTTTTTATTTTTGACAGTTTCGAGCCGGATCAATTCGTAAATTTCAACAAAAAACATCCTAAAAGATAGTGAGAAAGTCCTAAATTATGCTGGAAAAGTTGATTTTCTATGAAAATCTGCTATAATGGCTAGGACAATTTAATAATGAGAGATTATTACGAATTCGAGAGGACAAAGATATGAAAAAGAAACAGCTTCTTTCAGGCGTAATGGCACTTTTGTTATCTGCTTCACTCTGTGCATGCGGAGGCAGCAAGACAGCAGAAGGCACCTCAGAAGCAGCTGGCGAGTCCAGCGAAGCAGAGACCAGTAATACTCTTTCAGAAGGAACACCAGTACCAGGCGGCAGCGTTGTGTATGGCATGACGCAGGACCTGGCTAGTCTTGACCCCCATGTAGATACGGACGCAGGAACTAGAGACGTGGTTTTCAATTTGTACGAAGGGCTTGTAAAGCCTACTTCCGATGGCGGATTTATTCCGGCTGTTGCCAGCGATTATACCATTTCCGATGATGCAAAGACTTATACTTTCACATTGAGAGATGGCGTCACATTCCATGACGGCACACCGGTTACCATCGAAGATGTCAAATATTCCATCGATCGTTATGCGGAGATTCAGGGTGAATCCTCCGCTTTTTCTTCGCTTGTAGATAGTGTAGAGGTGCAGGATGACAAGACACTGGTTGTAAACCTGAAAGAAAGTTATTCAGAGTTTCTTCCGATGATGACGATTGCCATCATTCCGAAGTCCAACGAGGACCCGGCAGGCAATCCGATCGGTACCGGTCCATTCAAATATGTTTCCTACACACCGGGACAGAACCTGGAGCTGGAAAAATATGACGGCTACTGGCAGGAGGGCGTTCCGAGCCTGGACAGCGTGGAATTTAAATTTATTGCCGATGTGGACACCGCATTTGTAGAGCTGCAGGCTGGCACCATCGACATTCTGAAATATTTAACCGCCGCACAGGCGGAGACGCTGGGCGATGAAGATTACAACATCGTACAGGGAAGCATGAACCTCGTCCATGCGATGTACTTAAACAGCGCTTACGAGCCGCTTTCCAAGACAGAGGTGCGTCAGGCACTCTGCTATGCGGTAGACCGCGATGCAATCAACAACTTTATTTTCGGCGGAAAGAGCCACATCATCGGCTCCCATATGATTCCGGCAATGTCGAAATACTATGAGCCGGAAGCAGAGACCGTATACAGCTACGATCCGGAGAAGGCAAAAGAGCTTCTGGCAGATGCCGGATACGCAGATGGCTTTGATCTGGAAATCACCGTTCCAAGCTCATACAGCCAGCACGTAGACAGCGCGCAGATCATCGCAGACGAGCTGTCCCAGGTCGGCGTCAACGTGACCTTAAATCAGGTTGAGTGGAGCACTTGGCTGCAGGATGTATACAAGGGAGGCAACTTCCAGGCGACTGTCATCGGTTTTGACGGAACGCTGGCACCAAGCGACTGGCTCAAGAAATATGTGACAGACGATGCGAAGAACTTCATGCATTACTCCAACACTGAGTACGACGATGTATTTAATACAGCATACACAACCGTTGATGACGATGTAAAAGTAGAAAACTACAAGAAGGCGCAGATGATCCTGGCAGAGGATGCGGCAGCCGTTTACATCGAAGATCCGGCGAACCTCGTAGCAGTCAGCAAGAAGTTTGGCGGCTACACCTTCTACCCGACGGCAGCAGAGGATATGTCCCTGTTATATCAGGTAGAGCAGTAAAATATACAGTTACAATCCAGCAAATTCCTGTTGCTACCACGTTTTCTTACGGCACTTACGGTTCCAAAAGTGCCTGCCCGTGAACAGTAACCAGGAAATAACAACAGAATAAGAAGCGGTAAACGCAGGAGGGAATTATGAAATTCTTTATAAAAAAACTGATAACTCTCATTATCACATTGTTGGTCATATCCTTCCTGACGTTTACCGCTTTTTCTGTGATTCCGGGCGATGCGGCACTTTCCAGGCTGGGAAAGGACGCGACGGAAGAGCAGTTAGAGCGGGCGCGGGATGAGATGGGATTAAATGATCCACTTCTGGAGCGGTATGGAAGATGGGTGACCGATGCGATGCAGGGGGATTTCGGGGAGTCCTACCGGTATGAGGGAACCTCAGTCCGCTCCCTTCTGGCACAGCGGCTTCCGGTCACGGTGCTTCTGGCAGTCATTTCCCTGCTCATCATCACGGTGATTTCAGTTCCGCTCGGAATCCTGAGTGCCCGGTTTGCCGGGAAATGGGTCGATACGCTGACGAACTGCCTGACGCAGATTCTGATGGCGGTGCCGTCATTCTTTCTCGGCATGATCCTGACCTACGTGTTTGGACTGATTCTTCATATGTTCCAGCCGGGTAAATTTATCGAACCGTCGGAAAATTTCGGAAAGTCTGCACAGTACCTTTTATTTCCGGCGCTCGCGGTGGCGCTGCCGAAGATTGCGATGGTGGTGAAATTCCTGCGAAGCTCGATTCTGACCGAGATGAACCGGGAATACGTGCGGACTGCCTACAGCCGCGGCAATACGGAAACGGCGGTATTGTACGGGCATGTGCTGAAAAATGCGATGATTCCGGTTGTGACGTTCTTTGCGATGGTAATCGCGGAGATCCTTGCCGGCAGCATCGTGGCGGAGCAGGTGTTCAGCGTGCCGGGAATCGGAAGACTTCTGATCAGCTCGATCTCCAACCGCGATTATCCGGTTGTGCAGGCGATCGTGCTGTACATCACATCGGTGGTCGTACTTATCAATTTTGCGGTTGATATGATTTATCAGGTTTTGGATCCGAGAGTCCGGACGGCGGAAGAATAGAGGGAAGACGAATGAAACGAAAGAATTATAATCTGATGATAGGGGGCGCGATCACGCTGTTCTTTCTGGCAGTTGCCCTGATCGGACAGTTCTGGACGCCGTATGGGACGACGACGATGGACTCCATGGCAGTCAATCTGGCGCCGTGTGCAGCACACCCGCTGGGAACGGATAACTTCGGGCGCGATATTTTGAGCCGTGTGATGGCGGGAAGCGGCAGCACCTTTTTTGTGGCAGTCTGCACGGTTTTGATCGGGTGTGTGTTTGGCACGATCGTCGGTGCGCTGACCGGCTATTTCGGCGGCTTTTTCGATAACCTGATCATGCGTTTCAATGATATCCTTTTATCGTTTCCGAGCATTCTTCTGGCGCTTATCTTCATCAGCCTGACGAAGCCGGGAAGCTACAACATCATTCTGGCGCTGGGAATCCTTTTTATCCCGAGTTTTGCCCGGATCGTCCGCAGTGAGGTGATCCGGTGCCGGGAACTGGATTTTGTCAAGAGTGCGCGGATCCTTGGCGCAGGGCATATCCGGGTTATTTTCGCCCATATTCTGCCGAATGCGGCGGTCAGCCTTTTGACGGCGGCGGCGATCGGATTTAACAATGCGGTGCTGGCGGAGGCGAGTATGAGTTATCTGGGATTGGGAATCCAGCCGCCGGAGCGAGTCTCGGGAGAATGCTTTACGAAGCGCAGTCGTACCTGTTCAATGCGCCGTGGTACGCGATCGGACCGGGCGTGACGATCATCCTGATTATTCTGGGATTCAGTATGGTGAGCGAGGGGCTGCGCTCGATGCAGCAGTAAGGAGGCGAAAAGATGGAACCATTGGTTGAGATAAAAAATCTGTCGATCCGTTTTCCAGAAGGAAATTCGACCTTTGAGGCAGTCAAGGGAATCAGCTTTTCGATCGGAAAAGGCGAGATCGTCGGAGTAGTCGGCGAGTCAGGGTCAGGAAAATCCATGAGTGCGCTGGCGCTGATGGGGCTGCTTCCGAAGGACGCCGAGATTGCCTCCGGATCGCTCTGTTTTCAGGGAGAAGATCTGGTGACCATGAAACCGGAAAAGCGGAGACAGCTATGCGGCAGCAAAATGGCGATGGTCTTTCAGGAGCCGATGACCTCCTTAAATCCGGTATTGAAAATCGAACGGCAGGTCGGGGAAAGCCTGCGGATCCATACGAAACTCGGAAATGCTGAGATCCATGAACGGGTGGTGCAGGCACTCTCAGAAGTCGGTCTGCCGGACCCGGAGGGGCTGTGCGGTAAATACCCGCATGAGCTTTCCGGCGGCATGCGCCAGCGTGTGATGATCGCGCAGGCGATGATCAATTCTCCGAGTCTTCTGATTGCGGATGAACCGACGACAGCGTTAGACTGTGTCGTTCAGGCACAGATCCTGGAGCTTCTGCGGAATATCCACCGGACCAAGGGAACGTCGATTCTCTTTATTTCCCATGATCTGAATGTTGTGCGTGCGCTCTGCAGCCGTGTGATCGTGGTTTATAAGGGAGAGATCGTGGAAGAAGGGCAGACGGAAGACGTCCTTCTGCATCCGAAGCATGAATATACGCGCCATCTGGTGGCGTCGATTCCGGAGGGAGAAAAAGGGGAAAGCTCCGGCGGGGAGATCCTGCGCCTGAAGGATTTGAACGTATTTTACGATGTGCGTGGCGGTCTGTTCCGTAAAAAAGGAAAAAAACACGTAATTCACGATCTGAACCTGTCGGCAAGAGAGGGAGAGATTGTGGGGATCGTGGGCGAGAGCGGCTGCGGCAAATCGACGCTCAGCAAGACGATCCTGGGACTTCACGACAATTATACGGGTGAGGTGAAGGTGCGTGACGGCGTCCGTCCGCAGATGGTATTTCAGGATCCGGCGGGATCGCTCAACCCGGCGCGGACGATCGGATGGATTCTGGAAGAACCGCTGCGCCTGCGCGGCATTAGGGACCGCGCAGAGCGCAGGCAGCTAGTGAAGGAAATGCTTGAAAATGTCGGACTGGATGAGTCCTTTGCGGCGCGCCATCCGAGAGAGCTTTCTGGCGGTCAGAAACAGCGCATCAGCATCGGCGTGGCACTTCTCATGGATCCGCGCCTGGTGATCGCGGATGAGCCTGTTTCGGCGCTTGATGTGACGGTCCAGTCCCAGATTTTGAACCTGCTTTTGAAGCTGCACGCCGAAAAGCAGATGACCATCCTCTTTATTTCCCACGATCTGACGTCGTGCGCGGGCTCTGCAGCCGTGTCATGGTCATTTACAGGGGTGTGATTGTGGAAGAAGGTCTGGCAGAAGAGATCTATGAGCATCCGGCGCACCCGTACACGAAACTTCTGCTGGAAGCGGCGATCGGCGGGGATACAATGGAACTGGATGCGGAGGCAGGAAAGCAGAGTGCGGAGCCGGAGAGAGACAGCCGGATGGAAAAACCGGAGCGGGGACAGACGAAAGAGAACCTTTTGGAAAATCAGGAAAAAGAGCGGTCCGTCCAGAATGCACCAAAGAAGATAGCGGGCAGTGGGGAGAAGTGTATCTTTTATGAGCGATGTCCGAAGAGAAGAGAGGCGTGTGCCCATGTGCCGCTGTCACCGGAGGCAGTACAACTTTCAAGGACACACTGGGCGCGGTGTATTCAGATAGAAGCATAATCTGATAAGCTGAAATAGAGAAAAACGAAATAGCAGCCGAAAAAAGACAGACGGTTCAGCCTATGCCAGGGAAAGCGGCATGGCTCGAATCGTCTGTCAATGTTTTTCCTGCGGTGGGAAATTAAAGTGCGCGGCTGCTCACTGGAAGAATCCTGCTGCCCCTGCTGTGCCTCACCGGAAAGCTGCAGCGGCTCCCGGCGGTGCCGAAGTGAATGGTAAAAAAGCCAGATTAGATCCACCAGGGCGATCAGAAACGCACATCCGGCTAATAGATGAAATACCTCATGCGTCAGAGCGGGATACGGCAGAGCGGATATGATATAAGGCGAAGTCATGTTCCGCAGGGAGCTCACCGTCCAGGAGAGACTGTCCGCCATCGTCTGGAGAAGCGATTCATAGGTATCCTCGTTCAGGCGGATCAAACGCCCGTTTAATGAAAGTGCTTTGCGTTCGGGCGGCTCTGGATAGCCGGAAGACGGATCGAGCAGATAGAAATGGCAGGTTCCATTTTCCAGAGAGTAATAATAATATCCGGTCTCTTTCTTTCCATCGTAGGCAGCGCACCCTGTATAATATAAGGAAGGAGCGTTCACCGAGACATAGGCTGAGCCGGGTTATAAAAATCTTCAAACTTGCACTGGCTGTTTATCGGCCGCGGGGAGTGTGAATTTTCCCCGGCATTCTGCCACAGGAGCAGGATGGACGCGATCAGCACCAGCGCCGGAAGCCACATCTGCCGGCGGTAAAAACGGCGGCTTTTGATGGGGGAATGTTTTTGTTTTTCAGTCAAATTTTTCATACGCTCTAGTATAGTCAGTTCTGCGTGGAACGTCAAGAGTTAGTGTATACGACAAAATCCTGCTGCCACCACGTTTTCTTACGGCACTTTCGGTTCCAAAAGTGCCTACCTGTGAACAATTACTCCATTCCTAGTCATTTGCGTGTGCTTTTTCAATTATTCTTGCAAACAGGGCGAAAAATTGCTATGATGGGAGTGCTGGCATCGGAAGGAGATTGTGCAGTAGGGGAAAGCTTTCGGTGCATGGCAGTCATTTTTGCATCGGCAATATAGAAGGAGAGGCTAAATGGACGCTTACACGAGTTTTGCGGAAGTATATGATATGTTTATGGATAATATTCCCTATGAGGACTGGTGCGGGTACCTGACTTCTCTTTTAAAGGAATATGGGATCAACGATGGTCTGGTGCTGGATCTGGGATGTGGAACCGGCACGCTGACGGAGCTTCTGGCAAAGGAAGGCTATGATATGATCGGCGTGGATGTCTCGGAGGATATGCTGCAGGAAGCAATCGAAAAACGGGCAGAATCCGGGCTGCCAATTTTGTATTTATTGCAGGATATGCGTGAATTTGAATTGTACGGGACGGTCCGGGCGGTCGTGAGTATCTGCGATTCGCTGAATTATATTCTGGATTATGACGATCTGGCGCACGTATTTTCGCTGGTCAACAATTATCTGGATCCGAAGGGAATGTTCATTTTCGACCTGAACACGGAGGCAAAGTTTCAGGCAATGGGAAGTGAGACGATCGCGGAGGTGCGCGACGAGGGGAGCTTCATCTGGGAAAATGAGTATGATGAAGAGGAGAAAATTAACTCCTACGATCTGACGCTCTTTATCCGCGAGGAGGATGACTTATACCGCCGCTATCAGGAGACGCATTTTGAGCGCGCGTGGTCGTTGGACGAGATAAAAAAGGCGCTCACAGAGGCGGGCATGGAATTTGTGGCGGCGTATGACGCATTTACGAAGAATGTGCCGCGAAAAGAGAGCGACCGAATCTATGTGGTTGCGAGAGAACATGGAAAAGAGGTATAAATGATGGAAAAGATAAAAGCAGGTGAAATAACGGGACAGACCGGAGATTATATGCTCCGTGCGACGGCGGCGAATGGTCAGATCCGCGCATTTGCGGCGACTTCCCGTGATCTGGTGGAGAAAGCCAGACAGGCGCACAATACCAGCCCGGTGGCGACCGCAGCGCTGGGACGCCTGATGACGGCAGGGGTCATGATGGGATCGATGATGAAAGCGGACAGTGATCTTTTAACCATCCGGGTCGAGGGCGATGGTCCGATCGGCGGTCTGACGGTGACAGCTGATAAGAACGGCAATGTCAAGGGCTACGCGTTCCACCCGGAGGTAATGCTGCCGCCGAATGCGAAGGGCAAGCTGGATGTGGGCGGTGCGCTGGGAGTCGGCGTCTTGAGCGTAATCCAGGATATCGGTTTGAAAGAGCCGTATGTGGGACAGACGATCCTGGTAACGGGTGAGATTGCGGAAGATCTGACTTATTACTATGCGACCTCCGAGCAGACTCCGTCCTCCGTGGCACTGGGCGTTCTGATGAATAAAGAAAATACGGTGCGCCAGGCAGGCGGATTTATCATCCAGCTTCTTCCGGGAGCAGAGGAGGCGACGATCGCGGCACTTGAAAAGACGATCGGTGAGCTGGAGCCGGTGACGACGATGTTAAATAAGGGAATGACCCCGGAGGACATTCTGGAGCTGATTTTAGGACAATTTGGTCTGGAGATTCTGGATAAGATGCCGATTCAGTTTACCTGCAACTGCACCAAGAGCCGTGTAGAAAAGGCGCTGATCAGCATCGGCGGCAAGGAGCTGCAGGAGATGATCGACGAGGGCAAGAGCATCGAAGTCAACTGCCAGTTCTGCAACAAGCACTATGAATTTAGTGTGGATGAGCTGAAAAAATTGTACGAGAAAGCTAAGAAGTAAAAAGAAATGAGATAATAGATATGGCTGCTGTGCGGAAAAAGGATATTTGGATATGTTCCGCATGGCAGGACAGAAAAAAAGGTCACTGTTCACACATGTGTGAGCAGTGACGAAAAAGGGATACTGCCGAAGCAGTATCCCTTTTTATAATCACTTTACTTAGATCAATATAACGTATTCGCAAAATATATATCAAACATATTTGGAAAACAGGTACACTGGAAAGTTGATGATTAAAGCTTGGTTACGTTAGTAGCCTGCGGTCCCTTAGCACCGTTAACAACTTCGAACTCTACCTGAGCGCCTTCCTCAAGAGACTTGAAGCCTTCCATGTTCAGTCCGGAGTAGTGAACGAATACATCGTTGCCCTGCTCGTCGCAGATAAATCCGTAACCTTTCTGGTTGTTGAACCACTTTACAGTACCTCTGTTCATATGATACCTCCAAAAAAATATAAAAAATAGTGATGGCCGCATGGATTTACGACCTGTTCCAAGAATAGCATAGTTTCATATTGATGTCAAACGTTTTCGCATAAAATTTCTGGAAATTCAGACATTTAAAAATAGTTAAATTTTTGTGGAAAATAAGGGCATTTGTTACTGTACACACATGTGTCCCAGTAACGGGTATTTTCCAGAAAGCCGCGAAAGAAAGTGGGGTTGTCAAACCAGAATACGGGGGGTAAAATAGGAGGAAAGAAAAGGGGAAAGAGGTAGGAAAATGAATTATATTTACAATGCGTATCATCATTTTTTGACGATCACGAAACATAAATGCGAGGTCATGAAAAACTGCTTTGCGGTAGGGCTGTACCGCCAGGGACTTCTGCACGACCTCTCCAAGTATTCCTGGGAGGAATTTGCGACCGGCGTTAAATATTATCAGGGAAACCGCAGCCCAAATGCGGCGGAAAAAGAAGAAAAGGGCTATTCGGCGGCATGGCTGCACCACAAGGGACGCAACAAACATCATTTCGAATACTGGATCGATTTTGCACCGGACAAGTCCTGGGGGCTTGTCGGCAATAAAATGCCCCTTCGCTATCTGATCGAGATGGTAATGGACCGGATTGCCGCGTCGAAGGTTTATAAGGGAAAAGATTACACGGATGCGTGTGCGTGGGAATACTTTGAAAGAGGAAGAGATTTTGTCGTGATGCACCCGAGGACGAAGTACCAGCTGGAATATCTCCTCACGATGCTGAAAGAACAGGGCGAGGAGAGGACCTTTGCGTTCATCCGGGCGCTGCTTGCACGGGAGAGGGCGAAAGAACAGGCAGTCCGGAGAAAACGGATGGGACACGTGATCCGGGAGATAAGAGAGCGTGGACGGGTGCTGTAATTTATAAGGACAATTCTCTCAGATAATTATGTAAGTACAGCACTGCCGTCTCTGGATCTGTGAAAAGCTGTTCTGAATACGGCACAAACAGCTGCTTACTCTTATAGTCTGCTTTCAGGCATTCATGCCACATCGGAGTGCCATCTGCAAGAAGCGGCTGCGGCACAAACAGCCCGGCTGCGCGGGTGTAGCACGTTTTGGCGGTTGCCTTCTTGCGGGCGGAGCGATCCACATACTGACCGACACTTTTGTGGATGGCGCAGTCCTCGTAGATCATATAGTAATAATTCTCATAATCGTTGTAAAATCGTTTCAGCTCCCCGGAATATAATGGAAGGTCGAGCGTCAGGCGGTTTCCTTCCGCCGACAGCTCCAGATCACCGATGGAAAACTGGAATCCGCTTGTCAGAGAGACGGGACTTTCATAGTGAAGCAGCAGGTGCTTTTCTGAGTTTCCGTCCGCATATGGGATATCACGGCTTTCTGAACCTTTGAAAGAAAAATCGCCGGTCAGAAAGTCCGGGTAGGCGAGAATCGGCAGAATCTGCGGCATTCCCTTTAAGTCATCCTCGTTATGGAGAATCAGAAGGTGTTTCAGCAATTCAGAGTGCGTCTGTAAATATTCACCGTAAACCTCGATGAGCTGACCGCCGTTGTACTTATCTTCGCGGGCAATGCCGAGGAACCGCTCGATGCTTTTCTGTTTCAGATTTTCAAGTCCCAGCAATTTTTTTAATGGGCGTATTTTCTTATAAATATCAAAACTTTCAACCGCTTCAAAATTCCAGTCCTTTTTATAAAAAACACAGCGTTTCGTCAGAAATGGAATGTCAAACCCGTCGCCGTTGAAATGGACGAGGATGCGCTTTGTCCGGAGAAGTGCAAAAAAAGCGTCGAGAACCTCTTCCTCTGCATCCCTCGTCTCGGCAAAATACTGGGTCAGAATCCAGGTGTTTCCGTCGTGCCAGACGCAGCCGATCAGATAGACCGAGGCGTAGTCGCCGGAAAAGCCGGTTGTCTCGATATCGAAAAAGAGCAGATCGGAGATAGCTCCTAACCGTTTGGGCGGATAAGAGGAAGTAAAGGTCAGCGGATTTTGAATGGTGATCATTTGGCAGTATCCTCCTGTGTCAGTTTATAATGTCCGCCCCAGATCCGCATTGCGTCGGGGATTGGTTTCAGACTGTAACCTATGGCGTTATTATAAATTCATCGGAAGTGAAAAGCAACCGTTTAAAATGACAAAACAATAACACACCCGGTATCGTGAAATATCCGTTCTGGCAGTTGAGTAAAAAGAAAAACAATTTGTAAACCTTCAGTGGTACAAGTTTGGCAATCTTTTGAAATTCCGATATACTAGAAAATGTCGGAAGTGACAGCGGGAAATGTGGTTGTACCAATATGGCAATTCGGGAATTTTTGGCGGAAAGACTGGCAGATTATGAGATCCCGCGCGAATTTGCCTTGCTAAAGGAGTTTTCAAAGACTGAAAGCGGAAAGATTCGTAAAAAAGAACTGTGAAAATTGCTTTTTCTTGTCGAAAAAAGAAAATGATTTATTGTGCAAAATGACAAAAGCGACGTTGACAAAATTGGAAAAGAGTGGTATATTTACATACAGCAATCAAACTATTTAATGTAACGGTTGTGAACGTGACCGGAGAGCTGCTTTCTGTGGGGGAAAAGCGGCTCTCTTTTTATATATGTTTGACTTTTTGTATAGTGACAGCTACAATAAATTCGTAACTGTTCAGTACCTTCACAGTCACGCGCAAAAATCCATTTAAAATTGCCTACGGCAATGGGATTTTTGCCTGCTGGCCCATGTTTTCGTACGGTCAGCGCAGTAAATGCGCAGACCTACTGAACAGTTGCTATGTTTTTAAAAATTATTTATAAGGGAGACAAACCATATGATAAGAGATGGCTTTATCCGGGTTGCCGCGTCAACGCCGGAAGTGAAGGTGGCAGATGTAGAGTACAACCGGGAACAGGTTTGTGAACAGATAGAGGAGGGGCGCAAAAAGGGCGCTTCGATTATGGTATTTCCAGAGCTGGTGCTGACGGGATATACGTGCGGTGAGCTGTTTATCCAGAAATCGCTGCTGGCGAAGGCAAGGGAAGAGCTTAGGAAGCTGATCGCCTTTACATCTGGCGATACAATGCTTGTATTTGTAGGACTTCCGTGGGAATACAACAATAAATTGTACAATGTAGCAGCGGCGATCCAGGATGGAAAGCTGCTCGGTCTGGTTCCGAAGAGATGGATTCCAAACTATTCTGAATTTTATGAGGGACGTTATTTCAACCCGGGCTGGGAAAAGACAATTGACGTTTCCTGGGACGGTTATCAGGTGCCAATGGGAATGAAGCTTTTATTTTCCTGTGACAATGTGGAAAATCTCGTCGTGGGGGCGGAGATCTGCGAGGACGTCTGGGTTTTAAATCCACCGAGTATTGCACACGCGTCGGCGGGGGCAACGGTGATCGTCAACTGTTCTGCCAGCGATGAGGTGACAGGCAAGAGCGAGTACCGTAGAAGTCTGATCAGCGGTCAGTCGGCGCGGCTGCTCTGTGCGTATATTTACGCCAATGCGGGCGAGGGAGAGTCTTCCCAGGATCTCGTTTTTGGCGGCCAGAATATTATCGCTGAGAATGGCAATATCCTGTCGGAGTCAGCGCGATTTGAGAATCAGACGATCTACGCAGATATCGATTTGGAACGTCTGGAATGTGAGCGCCGCCGGATGACGACCTATCAGACAGAAGGCCGTGAGGATTACCGGTTTGTAAGCTTTACGCTGGATCGGAAACCGCTTGCGCTGGAGCGCGCGATCGATCCGACCCCGTTTGTCCCACACGATGCGGGCAGCCGGAACCGCCGCTGCGAGGAGATCCTTTCGATCCAGGCGATGGGATTGAAAAAACGTCTCAAACATACCGGATGTCGCCATGCTGTCGTTGGTATTTCAGGCGGTCTGGATTCAACGCTGGCACTTTTAGTAACCGTGCGCGCCTTTGATCTGCTGGGGATTCCACGTGAAAATATCCTGTCTGTGACGATGCCGTGCTTTGGTACGACTGACCGGACGTACCAGAATGCCTGCCAGCTCACGAAAAAGCTGGGTGCAACCTTGAAAGAAGTCGATATCCGAGAGGCAGTTACGATCCATTTCCGTGACATTGAGCAGGATCCGTCGGTTCATGATGTAACGTATGAAAATTCACAGGCACGCCAGAGAACGCTGGTTCTGATGAACCTTGCCAATAAGATCGGCGGTCTTGTCATCGGTACCGGCGATATGTCGGAGCTGGCGCTTGGCTGGGCGACCTACAACGGCGATCATATGTCGATGTACGGTGTCAACTGCTCGGTTCCGAAGATGCTGGTGCGCCATCTGGTGCGCTATTATGCAGATACCTGTGGCGAGAAAGAGCTTTCTGATATTCTGCTGGATGTACTGGATACGCCGGTCAGCCCGGAGCTTCTGCCGCCGGAGGAGGATGGAAAGATCGCACAGAAAACGGAGGATTTGGTTGGTCCTTATGAGCTGCATGATTTCTATCTCTACTATATATTAAGATTCGGCTACCGTCCGGGCAAGATTTACCGCTTGGCGCGTCAGGCATTTGACGGTGCTTATGATAAGGAAACGATCCTTAAATGGCTGAAGGTGTTCTACCGCCGTTTCTTCAACCAGCAGTTTAAGCGTTCCTGCCTGCCGGATGGTCCGAAGGTAGGTTCTGCTGCAGTATCGCCGCGCGGCGACCTGCGTATGCCGAGCGATGCGTGCAGCCGCCTGTGGCTGGAGGAGCTGGAAACACTGGATGAGGATTGCGTTTACGGAGTGCCGGAGACGAAAGCGGCAGGAGGCAGCCTGTGATCGCGAGCACGGGCAACGCCCGTGTCAGAGCGGTGACGGCGCTTGCAAAGAAAGCAAAAGCAAGACGGGAACAGGGTGTCTTTTTGGTGGAAGGTCCGAAGATGTTCGGGGAACTGCCGGTGGAGAGACGCCGCGAAGTCTATGTGTCGGAAAATTTTCTGCGCCAGCAGGGGGAAAGAGCAGAAAAACTGCTGGCTGGCTGCCGGTATGAGACGGTGACGGATGAGGTCATGCGCCATATGTCGGACACCCAGACACCGCAGGGGATCCTGGCGGTAGCGGAACAGTTTTCCTATCAGCTCTCAGATGTGCTGAAAAATAGCCCGGACGGAAAGGCACCGGAGCTTGTGATTCTGGAGACGCTGCAGGATCCGGGTAATCTGGGAACAATCCTGCGTGCCGGAGAGGGGGCGGGTGTGACAGGCATCATTCTTGACCGTGGTTCAGCTGATATTTACAGCCCGAAGGTCATCCGTTCCACGATGGGCTCGATCTACCGGGTGCCGTTTATCTACACGGACGACCTGCATCAGACGATCGGGGAAGTAAAAAAGCAGGGAATCCGCCTCTATGCGGCGCATTTAAAGGGGAAACATAACTACGAAGAAGAAAATTATACAGGTCCGTCCGGCTTTCTGATCGGAAATGAGGCAAATGGTCTGACCGAGGAGACGGCGGCGCTTGCTGACGCGTGGGTGAGGATTCCGATGGCTGGAAAGGTTGAATCCCTCAATGCAGCGGTGGCGGCTTCGGTGCTGCTGTTTGAGACGGCACGGCAGAGACGGCAGTAAATTGCTTTTTTGAAACAATGTTTTAAGCCGGATAGTTTGTGCAAATAGAGAGCTGTGAAGAAATAAATTGAACTGTAGATCGATATGTTCCATTAAGAAGTTTGTAATAAAACTGTAAGTTCAAAAACAGAGCTGATTGGTTGATAAATGTCAGAAAATATCGTATACTAGTTTTAAGATATCAGGGTCAAAAGACCTATATGGAAGGAGGGGATGACATGGCAGTATGGTGTGTCTGGCTGGCGGTGTTTGTAGTGTGTATCGGGCTGGAAGCAGCGTCGATGGCGCTGACTTCGATCTGGTTTGCTGGAGGCGCTCTGATTGCGTGTGTTCTGTCGATCGCGGGAGTGAATCTTTACATCCAGATGGCGGTGTTTGTCGTTGTTTCATTCCTTCTTTTGTATTCAACAAGACCATTGGCACTCCGGTATATCAATCAGAAGACGGTGCGGACCAATGTGGACGCGCTGGTGGGTAAAAAAGCGCGGGTAACCGCAGAGATTGATAACGACGAGGCGAGAGGGACGGCGATGGTGTCCGGCCAGGAATGGACGGCACGCTCGGCGGATGGAAGCCGGATTCCGAAGGATACGATGGTACAGATTCAGGCGGTCAGCGGCGTCAAGCTGATTGTCAGCAAATGTAAGGAGGAATAGGAAATATGGGAGCATTTATCAGTTTTCTTGTCATTGCGATTGTGGTACTTCTGATTTTGTCATCCTGTATCCGGATCGTGCCGCAGGCACAGGCATTAGTCGTAGAGCGTCTGGGTGCTTATCTGGAGACATGGTCGGTTGGCGTGCATTTCAAGGTGCCGTTCATTGACCGCGTGGCAAAAAGAGTCATTTTAAAAGAGCAGGTTGTAGATTTTGCACCGCAGCCGGTTATCACGAAAGATAACGTTACGATGAAGATTGATACGGTTGTATTTTTCCAGATCACGGATCCGAAGCTGTTTGCGTATGGTGTTGAGAACCCGATCATGGCGATCGAGAACCTGACGGCGACCACCCTTCGAAATATCATCGGTGATCTCGAACTTGACCAGACCTTAACCTCCCGTGAGACGATCAACACGAAGATGCGCTCTGCACTCGATGTGGCGACAGACCCGTGGGGAATCAAGGTAAACCGTGTTGAGTTGAAAAATATCATTCCTCCGGCAGCCATTCAGGATGCGATGGAGAAACAGATGAAGGCAGAGCGTGAGCGCCGTGAGTCCATTCTCCGTGCCGAAGGCGAGAAGAAATCGACGATCCTGGTAGCTGAAGGTAAGAAAGAGTCCGCGATTCTGGAAGCAGAAGCAGAGAAAGAAGCGGCGATCCTGCGTGCAGAAGCACAGAAGGAAAAGATGATCCGCGAGGCAGAAGGCGAGGCGGAAGCGATCCTCAAAGTCCAGAAAGCGGAAGCAGACGGACTTCGCTTCATCAAGGAAGCAGGCGCGGACAATGCAGTGCTGCAGCTCAAGAGCCTGGAGGCATTTGCCAAAGCAGCGGACGGCAAGGCGACGAAGATCATCATCCCGTCCGAGATCCAGGCATTGCCGGTCTGGTAAAGGGTCTGACGGAAGTTGGCACGGATGTTCAAAAGGCAGAGTAGCCGGGAGTGAGCGGCTCTAAGTTATAAAAAAAGGTATAAGAAAAGGCTGATGGTTATGTAAAGCAGGAACCGCAGCCTTTTTCGAGTTCTTTTTTGACAAGCCTGCGGACATTCGGTATAATATCCCATGGTGATATGTATACCCATATATGTTGATGAAAGGGTATATGCAAGAAGCTATGTGCTATATGAAGAATGAGGCTGTTGTTTGCGAATATAAGTAAGGAGTGGATGCGTTGAACCTGCAGGAAAAAAGAAAGAAAAGCGCGAATATCGCGTTTGCCCTGGATATGCTTCATATCGTAGTGGGTATATTGATCGTGATATTTGCGGTTCTTGCGTTTCTGAACCCGGATGAAAACCGGATTTTGTTTCCGGTAATCTTTCTTCTGGCGGCGGTACTGAATTTTGCCAATGGCTATGACCGCTATCGCCGGGGAAGGGGAAGAAAGCATCTGCGGACCGGCGGAATGATCCTGATGGCAGTGGGAGCCGGATTGTTCCTTTTATGTATTGTCAGTACACTTACAATATGGTGGGGGTAATAAAAGTGAAAACAGAAGTTTTGCGAATGTTAAAAGAAACGGATGATTACCTGTCCGGACAGGAGATCTGTGAGCGTTTAAATGTATCACGGACGGCAGTCTGGAAAGTTATCAAACAGTTGGAGACAGAAGGATATGAGATAGAGGCGGTCCGGAACCGCGGTTACCGGCTGCGTTTCCTGGGCGATGTTCTCAGCCAGGCAGAGCTGGAGAGCAGCATCGACAGCGAGTGGGCTGGAAAAAATATTTTATATTTTGACGAGACGGATTCAACCAATACCGAGATCAAGAAAGCGGCGGAGAAAGATGCCCCGCACGGTACGCTGGCAGTCGCGGATTATCAGTCGATGGGAAAGGGACGCCGCGGAAGAAGCTGGGCGGCGCCGCATGGCGTCGGCATCTGGATGAGCCTGCTTCTGCGCCCGGAGCTTCCTCCGACCTGCGCGTCGATGCTGACGCTGGTGGCGGCTCTGGCAGTTGCCGACGGGATTCGGGAGGTTTGTGATCTGGAGGCAAAGATCAAGTGGCCGAACGATATCGTCGTCAATGGAAAGAAGGTCTGCGGTATCCTGACCGAGATGAGCACGGAATTAGAGTGTATTAATTATATCGTAACCGGTATTGGCATCAACGTGGCAAATCATGAGTTCCCGGAGGAGATTCGGGATGTGGCAACGTCTCTGTATCTGGAGACGGGAAAAGAAGTGCGCCGCAGCCAGCTTATCGCCGCGATCATGCGTGCGTATGAGGGATATTATGATAAATTCATGGAAAACCAGAACCTGAAATCCCTGATGGACGTTTATAACAGCCGTCTGGCAAACTGCGGTACACAGGTGCGTGTCCTGTCTCCGGGCAATGAGTATACTGGAATGGCGCTCGGAATTGATGAGATGGGCGAACTGCTGGTCCGCACAGAAGACGGAAAAGTGTGCAAGGTGATCTCAGGAGAGGTATCTGTCCGGGGCATTTACGGATATGTATAAAGATTTTTATGCGTCGTTGAAGCCTTTAGAGGGGGAAATACCTTATGCGGAAGAAGAGAGGCTGGCGGCATCCGGCGCTCCATTGCTCTCCTGGTACCGGAAAAACCGGCGGCTCCTTCCGTGGCGGGAGAATCCGGAACCGTATTCGGTCTGGATTTCGGAGATCATGCTGCAGCAGACGCGGGTAGAGGCGGTCAAACCGTACTTTGCCCGTTTTATGGAAGCACTCCCGGACATCACCTCGCTCGCACAGGTGGACGAAGAGCGGCTTTTGAAGCTGTGGGAGGGACTTGGGTATTATTCCAGAGCCCGGAACCTAAAAAAGGCAGCGGTCTGCCTGATGGAAGACTACGGCGGTCAGATGCCTGCGTCGCGGGATGAGATATTGAAACTTCCGGGCATCGGAAGTTATACGGCCGGGGCAGTTGCGTCGATCGCGTATGATCTGCCGGCTCCGGCGCTGGATGGAAATGTGGTGCGTGTTCTGACACGCTTGTTTGCTGACCCACAGGACAGCACGAAGCCGGCGCTTCGAAAGGAATATGAGCGGCGCCTGGAGGCGGAACTTGTGCGCCGGACGGAGGAAAGAGATTCCTATTTGTCAGCCGGTGATGATGCCGGTGAGGTTTCCACGGCATCACGGTCAGAAGAGCTATTTCATCCGGGTGAATATAATCAGGCATGGATCGAGCTGGGCGCGCTTGTCTGCATCCCGGGCGGACGTCCGCTCTGTGAGAAGTGCCCGCTGGAATCCCTTTGTCTGGCGCACCGGCGGGGAGAGGAGGAGCAATATCCGGTCAAGCTGCCGAAAAAGCCGCGCCGGATCGAGGAAAAAACGGTCTGCCTGATTGAGTGGGAGGATACGGTGGCGATCCGCAAGCGCAGCAGCAAGGGATTGTTGGCGTCCCTCTACGAATATGTCAATCTGGACGGAAAAAAGAGTGCGGCGGAGGCAGCGAAAGAACTGGGGATCGCGGAGGCGGATATCAGGGAAACCGAGGATCTGCCGGATGCAGTCCACATTTTTTCCCATGTTGAATGGCATATGTGTGGACGCAGAATCCGCCTGAAACGGGCATCCGGCTATCAGGATAAAACAGTTTTGATGGTGCGCCGGGCGGAGCTGCAGGATCGCTATCCGATCCCCAATGCATTTCGCGTGTATACAAATATATTAATATGAAATACTGTTAGTGTGGGGAAACAGGAGAAATGGCGATTATGAAAAAAATGCTTTTTATCATCAATCCGAGATCTGGCAAAGAACAGATTCGAAGTCGTCTTCTTGAAATTTTAGATAGTTTTGTAAAGGCGGGCTATGGACCGTCTGTTTATATTACGCAGGGACCGAAGGACGCGGAGTATCAGGCGGCACGTGCGAAAACGAAGGAACTGGTCGTGTGCAGCGGCGGGGACGGTACGCTCAACGAGGTGGTATCGGGGCTGATGACGATCACCCCGGAAAAGCGCCCGGAGTTAGGATATATCCCGTCGGGTTCCACGAATGATTTCGCATCCAGTCTGGGACTTCCGAAAAATATGCGGAAAGCGGCGCAGACAGCTGCGCTGGGAAAACCATTTCTGGTGGATGTCGGTGTATTCGGTAAAAACCGGTATTTCGTCTATGTGGCGGCGTTCGGAGCATTTACGGAGGTATCCTATTCGACCCCGCAGGAGACGAAAAATATTTTGGGGCATCAGGCATATATGCTGGAAGCTATCAAACGCCTGACAGGGCTTAAATCCTACCGGATGCGCCTTACGTGGGAACATCTGGGGGAGCAGAGAGAATTGGAAGAGGAATTTATTCTGGGAATGGTGACCAATACGACCTCGATCGGAGGTTTTAAAGGACTGGTTGGTATGGACGTGGCGCTGGATGACGGGGAGTTTGAGGTGCTTCTGGTCCGGAAACCGCGCACGCCGCTTGACATTGCAAGTATTGCTGCTTATCTGATTCAGAGAGAGGGCGAAAATGAATGCGTATTCAAGTTCCGCACCTCGAAACTGACGGTACAGTCGGAGGAGCTGGTGGACTGGTCGCTGGACGGTGAGTTTGGTGGAAGTCAGACAGAGGTCGTGATTGAAAATAAACCAAGAGAGATTGCGATCAGGGTGCCTGAAGTTACTGTTCGCGGATAGCACTTTTGGAACCGAAAGTGCCGTAAGAAAACGTGGTGGCAGCAGGAATTTGCCGTATTTAAATGCGAAGCCACGGCAAATTGCGTTGCTGGGCACGTATGCGTGAACAGTAACTGCCTAAATAGAAATAGATCGAAAAATTTCGAAAATTGTTGAAAAATAGAATTTAATCGTATATAATGTACTTTCGGGATATTGCAGGGAAAGGTGCAGGGAAATAAGAGCACACAAACAATCGAGGGACAATATCACGTTAGATATAAAGAAACTTCTAAGCGAAATAAATCGAAAGGACGTTAATTCGTGGAGAAAGAAAATTTTTTAGGTAAGTTAAGGAAACTGGTAGAGTTAGCAAAGTCCAAGCAGAACGCGCTGGACGTGACAGAGATCAATAACTTTTTTATGGGCGATAATCTGCAGACAGAGCAGATGGAGCAGATTTACAATTATCTGGAGCAGAATAATATTGATGTCATTCCGGAGGTGATCGATGATTCGATCCTCAAGGAAAATGATTCGATGCTCGATGATGATGTGGATGATGAATTCCTCAAGAACGAGGAAGAGGATATCGATCTGGATGCGATCGATCTGTTAGAGGGAATCGGCACGGAAGATCCGGTCCGCATGTACCTGAAAGAGATCGGTACTGTTCCGCTTCTGAGCGCGGAGGAGGAGATCCGCCTTGCAAAGCGCAAAGCAGAGGGTGATGTGAATGCAAAAGAGCGCCTGATTGAGGCAAACCTGCGCCTGGTTGTCAGCATTGCAAAGCGCTATACAGGACGCGGCATGAGCTTCCTGGATCTGGTTCAGGAAGGCAATCTGGGTCTTATTAAGGGCGTTGAGAAGTTTGATTATACAAAGGGTTATAAGTTAAGTACATATGCGACCTGGTGGATTCGTCAGTCTGTTACAAGGGCTCTGGCGGATCAGGCGAGAACTATCCGTGTCCCGGTGCATATGGTAGAGACGATCAACAAGATGTCCAAGATGCAGCGTAAGCTGACGCTGGAACTGGGCTATGAGCCGTCGGTGGCAGAGCTTTCCGAGGCGCTTGGCATGTCCGAAGATAAGGTCATGGAGATCATGCAGATCGCACGTGAGCCAGCTTCCCTGGAAACCCCGATCGGTGAGGAAGACGATTCCAATCTGGGTGATTTCGTAGCGGACGGCAACGTGGTAACGCCGGAAGGGAATGTAGAATCTGTTATGCTGCGTGAGCATATCGATGCATTGCTTGGAGACCTGAAGGAGAGAGAGCGTCAGGTTATTATTCTCCGGTTTGGTCTGGAGGACGGACATCCGAGAACCCTGGAAGAGGTCGGAAAAGCATTCAACGTAACGAGAGAGCGTATCCGCCAGATCGAGGCAAAAGCACTTCGTAAATTAAGAAATCCGGTCCGGAGCAAGCGGATTCGCGATTTCCTGTAAGAGTTGTATCACTTTGATAAAAAGGGAAATTTGTTTGGAATTTCCTGAAAGGTTTAATAAAAAGATAAAGCAGTTTGTACCCGTCCGTGGGTACAGGCTGCTTTTTCAAGTTTTGAAGAATATGAATTATTGTGCATATCTTCATATGACGTCTAAGGATGGAAATGATGTTTGTCAGGAAAGAAGCGTTTCGGATAGAAGTATCGTGTGCTGGAAGGAAAATGCACGGACAGATGGGAACTTATAGAAAGAGGAGAGAAAAATGTCGGAACCAATGAAAAATCCGCCAGCCAGAAAGACACAGACGGCGAAACGGAATTATCAGAAAGAAATGGAAAAAGTGCTGGATGCAGCAGTCCGGGACGGCAGAGTTCCGACTTTATTTCTTCACAGCTGTTGTGCGCCGTGCAGCAGCTACGTGCTGGAATATCTGTCGCAGTATTTTTCGATTACGGTGTTCTACTACAATCCGAATATTTCACCGAAAGAGGAATATGAGGCGCGCACGGAGGAGGTACAGCGGCTGATCCGGGAGCTTCCAGCGGTGCATCCGATCCGGTTTGTAGAAGGAAAATACGACCCGGAATGCTACTATGAGGCAGTCCGGGGGCATGAGAAGGATCCGGAGGGCGGCGAGCGCTGCGGTATTTGTTTTGAGATGCGCCTCCGGGAAGCGGCGAAGCTGGCAGCCGAGGGCGGCTATGACTGGTTCACGACGACCCTCACGATCAGTCCGCTCAAAAATGCCGGGCGCCTCAATACGATCGGGCAGGCGATGGGAGAAGAGTATCATGTGGCATTTCTGCCGTCGGATTTCAAGAAAAAAGAGGGATATAAGCGCTCGATCGAGCTGTCGGCGCAGTATCATCTATACCGGCAGAATTACTGCGGATGCGTATTCTCGAAGCGGGAGCGTGAAGAGCAGATGCAGAAGGAGAGGCAGGAAACATCGTGATTTGCGGGGCGATATGTTTGGTCGAAGATGAGTTTGTATGAATGATTGCCTGTAGCTGTGAAAGTATGAAACGGCTGTGAGGGGAAAAAAGTGGTACTGTTCACAGGTAGGCACTTTTGGAACCGAAAGTGCCGTAAGAAAACGTGGTGGCAGCAGGAATTTGCCGTATTTAAATGCGAAGCCATGGCAAATTCCGTTACGGAGCACGTATGCGTGAACAGTAACAAAAAAGTTACAAGAAAAGATGGAAACAGAAAGGAAGAAACGCAATGTACCGCTTATGTATATTTGATTTGGATGGAACTCTTTTAAATACGGTTTATGCGCTGACTTATGTGACAAATTTAACATTGGATGCATTCGGACTGCGCCATGTTACACCGGAGGAAACGAAACGGATCGTGGGAAATGGATACCGGATGCAGATGAAGCGCGCGCTGGTGCTGGCGGGGGATGAGAAGCTGGTTCATTATGAAGCGTCGCTTCCGATTTATATGGAGAATTTCTCTAAATACTGCCTGAAAGACGTAGAGCCATATGATGGTATCCGGGAACTGCTGGCGTCGTTAAAAGAGATGGGTGTACATGTGGCTGTCCTTTCGAACAAGCCGCATGATCAGGCAATTGTGAATATTGAGACATTCTTTGGGAAAGGATATTTTGATGTGGTGCGCGGCGAGCAGGCAGGAACGCCGAAAAAACCGGCTCCAGACGGGGCGTTCGCCATCTGCCGGGAACTGGGTATAAAACAGGAAGAGTGTCTGTATCTGGGCGATACGAATACAGATATGGAAACTGGGCTGAATGCCGGAATGGACACGGTCGGCGTGCTCTGGGGCTTCCGTAACAGGGAAGAGCTGGAAGGCTGCCACCCGCAGTATATTGTGGCACATCCGTCGGAAGTAGCGGAGATTGTGAAGAAAAAGAGTGAGTCACATGGAAGAATGGAGTAGTGTCTGTGTTTGTTCATAGCTGTGAAAAGAGAAACAGTTGTGAAAGAAAATGATATTTGAAATAGTAATTCGAAATGTTTATTGAAAAACATTTACTGAAATAGAAGAAGTTAAGGGTAAAAAAGAAATATGGTAAAACACAAGAATGGATTTAAATGTAAATGGATATCATGGATGCTTGCTTTTTTGATTGCCTTTTCCTGTGTTCTTACAGCGTGTACGCCACGGCGGGGAACTGCATCGTCTGATTCATCGTCGAATCCGTTAAAAGGGGCAGATGCGTCTGGTGATACGCGCTTAAACGTTGTGACGACGCTATTTCCGTATTACGATTTTCTCCGGCAGATTGCCGGGGATTCGATCCGGCTGACGATGGTTGTTCCGGCGGGCATGGACAGCCATTCGTTCGAGCCGACGCCGGCGGACATGATCACGATCCAGAATGCAGATCTGTTAGTCTGCAACGGCGGTACGATGGAACAGTGGCTTTCGCAGGTGCTTGATTCCTTCGGGGAAGGCACCGGACCGAAGCGCGTCGTGACGATGATGGACTGCGTGGATGTAGTGCAGGAGGAGATCGTCGAGGGCATGGAAGATGGAGAGGCGCACGATCATGGACATACGCATGTTCATGCGGATGGAACAGTTCATGCGGGTGATCACGATCATGAGTCGGAAGATCATGCTCACAGTGAAGAAGAACATGAGCCAGAGGACCATGTTTACAGTGAAGAAGAACACGACACAGAAGAGCATATTCACAGCGAGGATGAGCATGATATGGAAGATGTGGCGGTTCATGATGAAGATCACGCTCAAGAGTATCTGGATGAGGACGATGGTCACGGCGTCGAGATTGAATATGACGAGCACATCTGGACGTCCCCGGTCAATGCGAAAAAGCTGGCCGGCGTGCTGGCGGAGGTGCTGGCACAGGAAGATCCGGCGCACGCGGCTTCCTATGCGGAAAACTGCGCGTCCTATCAGGATAAATTGACGGAATTGGATGCAGAATTCAGAGAAGTTGTCTCCCATGCCAAGCGCCGTCTCGTCGTTTTCGGTGATAAATTTCCACTCCGGTACTTTTTCGATGAGTATGGGCTGGAATACAGGGCGGCATTTTCAGGATGCAGTACGGATACGGAGCCGAGTGCCAAGACCATCGCCTACCTGATCGATAAGGTGCGGGAGGAACAGATACCAGCCGTCTATTACCTGGAGCTTTCCAGCCCGCGCGTGGCGGAGATCATCGGGGAAGAGACGGGCGCGGAACCACTGTTGTTCCACTCCTGCCATAATGTGACGAGACACCAGTTTGATTCGGGTGTTACCTATCTGGAATTGATGGAGCAGAACGTAAAGAACTTGAAAAAGGGATTGTCATAAAAAGAATAGATGATTATGGGAAAAAGTCTTTAGCCATGGTGAATGTTTATGACAATAGAAGAGTAGAGCAGTAGTGAAAGGAATTATAGATGGGATTACTCTTAAAATGTGAGCATGTAGGTTTTGGTTATGAAAACCAGGATGCGGTGCTGGATGTGAACCTGGAGGTAAATGAGGGCGATTACATCTGCATTGTCGGCGAAAATGGTTCGGGAAAAAGTACCCTGATGAAGGGCATTCTGGGACTTTTAAAACCGACTTCGGGCAGGATTGAATATTCGGAAGAATTAAAAAAAACCGGTATTGGTTACCTGCCGCAGCAGACCGACGCGCAGAAGGACTTTCCAGCGACTGTGTTTGAGGTGGTTATCTCCGGGTGCCTGGGAAAACGCGGCAGCCGCCCGTTTTATTCGATGAAAGAAAAGAAAGAGGCGCGGGCAAATCTGGATCGTCTGGGAATCCGCGATCTGGAAAAAAGCTGTTTCAGAGAGCTTTCCGGCGGTCAGAAACAGCGTGTTCTGATCGCGCGGGCGCTCTGTGCGACGGATAAGCTGCTGATTCTCGATGAGCCGATCACGGGACTCGATCCGTCGGCGATTCTGGATTTTTACCAGCTGATCCGGAAACTGAATCAGGAAGAAAAGGTTGCAATCCTGATGGTTTCCCATGATATGGCAAATATTGTGCATCAGGGAGGAAAAATTTTGCAGATGCGGCAGAAGCCGCTGTTCTGGGGGACGATGAAAGAATATGTGAAGAGTGAGATTGCTCATTCTTTCCTGGGACGGGAAGAGCTGGCAACTCTGGGGCACAGATGCGGAGTGCCGATGCAGAAGGATGGAATCAGGAAGATGCAGAAGCCGGAAATGGGTTCGGAAACTGATTCTGAAACGAAACAGCATTTGAAAGACAGAAATGCGGAGAAGGAGGTGTAGAAGATGGGAATTATATCTGAAATGTTATCATATCCGTTTATGGTGCGGGCGCTGATCGGCGGTCTTTTAGTCTCTCTCTGCGCCTCTCTGCTGGGTGTCAGCCTGGTGCTGAAACGCTACTCAATGATTGGAGACGGTTTATCCCATGTTTCGTTCGGATCCCTTTCGATTGCACTGGCGGCAGGCTGGTCGCCTTTAAAGGTTTCGATTCCGGTGGTCGTGCTGGCGGCATTTTTCCTGCTGCGGATCACGGAACATGGAAAAGTAAAGAGTGACGCTGCGATTGCGATGATCTCGGCCAGTGCGCTTGCAATCGGTATTATCGTAACTTCCCTGACAACCGGTATGACGACCGATGTCAGCAGCTATATGTTTGGAAGCATTCTCGCGATGAGCCGGGAAGATGTCCAGTTTGCGGCGGTGCTTTCCATGGTGGTGCTTGGATTATATCTTTTTTGCTATAACAAAGTATTTGCGGTTACCTTTGATGAGAGCTTTGCCAAGGCGACCGGCGTCAATGTGTCGCTCTATAACGTGCTGATAGCGGTTCTGACCGCGATCACGATCGTGATTGGAATGAGGATGATGGGCGCGATGCTGATCTCCAGTCTGATTATTTTCCCGGCTCTGACCTCCATGCGGGTGTTCAAGAGCTTCCGGGGGGTGGTTATCGCATCGGGGATTCTGTCGCTGATCTGTTTCTTTGGAGGAATGGTGCTGTCCTACACGTACTCAACACCGGCGGGCGCGAGCGTTGTTGTGGTGGATCTGGCAGCGTTTCTGCTCTTTTCGCTGATACAGAGAGGGGTAGCTGCTACTGCCCGCAAATAGGATGTTTTTTTGTAAAACATACACATTCTGTATGCTCATGTTTCTGTTCACAGATAGGCACTTTTGGAACCGAAAGTGCCGTAAGAAAACGTGGTGGCAGCAGGAATTTGCCGCGATGATTTGCCGGGGAGTGGTTGACAAATAAAATGGCTTGCGGTTATAATAATATTCGGTTGCCGGAATGGGCAGATCGCCAGCAAAAGCTTGCAGAGTTGCTGGTCGGCGATAGAAAACGAAAATCGAATAGCTTGTCTAAGCGTTAAAGAGACTATAGGGTTTGTACTGTTTCTGAGATAAACAGTAAAGTCCGTAGTCTCTTTTTATTTGATAAGAAATGCTTTGCAGAAGAAACCTAAGTGTTTTTTTCTGCGAAGAATGTGTCAGAAACGCTCATGAAAAGTGAAAAATAAAAAAGGGAATGGAGATGGAAAAATGGATCAGACCTACATGAAAGAAAAACCAGTTGTCCCGCTGCTGCTTTCGATGGGAATCCCGGTCATCATATCGATGATCGCCGGGGCACTCTACAATATCGTGGACAGCATTTTCGTGGCAATGATCAGTGAGGACGCGATGACGGCGGTTTCGCTTGTCTATCCGATCCAGAACCTCGCGCATGCAGCCGGGGTTGGGTTTGGCGTTGGTATCAATGCGATGGTGGCGAGACGCCTTGGCGAAGGAAAAACACGGATGGCGAACCAGACAGCATCGCAGGGAGTATTTTTAAGTGCCTTACATGGAATGATTTTAACGATTTTAGGAATGGCGGTGATTCCGTATTTCCTGCGGATGTTTACGAGCGATGAGGTAACGATTTCCTACGGACTGACGTATTTTTGCAATGTGTTTCTGTTTTCAACGATCGACACGATGGGAATGGCATATGAAAAGGTCTACCAGTCGGTTGGAAAGATGAAAATATCGATGGCAGCCGTCTTGATTGGATGCGGCGTCAATATCGTGCTGGACCCGATCTTTATCTTTGGCTTAGGCCCCATGCCGGAACTGGGAATCCGCGGTGCGGCGTGGGCGACAGGAATCGGGCAGACGGCGTCGCTGCTGTTTTATTTGATTTTAAACCATGTGAAACCGTTAAATGTGGAGATTTCGCTGCGGGAAATGCGTCCGTCGAAGGAGATCTGCGGCGGTATGTATTCAGTCGGAATCGCGGCAACACTCAATATGGCGCTGACATCCCTGCTTCTGACGGCGCTCAATGCGATTCTGGCACCATTTTCGCAGGTATATATTCTGGTGCTGGGTGTTTACTACAAGCTGCAGGCACTGCTTTATCAGGGAGCCAGCGGCGTGGTGCAGGGAATGCGCCCGCTGATCGGTTACAATTACGGTGCAGGCGAGCAGGAGAGGGTGAAAAAGATCTTCCGCGCGGCCTTCATGATTGTTGGCATTATCATGACAGCGGGAACCCTGCTTGGCGAGCTGGTGCCGGATTTCCTGATGGGGCTGTTTACGCAGACGCCTTCGACGGTGGAGATCGGCAGAACGGCGCTCCGGCTCATCAGCCCGGGCTTTGTCATGTCAACGGTTTCCGTCATTGCTTCTGGCGCGTTTGAGGGACTTGGAATGGGACTTAAATCTCTGAAAATTTCCCTGATGCGCTATGCTGTGATTATCATTCCGATCGCATTTGTGCTCAGCCGGATCATCGGTCCTATCGGTGTCTGGCACGCGTTCTGGCTGGCAGAGCTTATCACGGCAGTGTATGCTGGGGCGAGCTGGAAGCGGACGATTACTGTGTCTTTATAGGGCGTTTTTGGTCTCAAAAAGGCTGCATATATGTGAGGCTAAAAACGTTACTGTTCACACGCGCCCAGTAACGGGATTTTGCCGATGCTTGACTTTACTAGGTATTTGTGTAAAATAATAAGTGGCTGATCGGAACTTCGGCAGATTCGGGCGATGTAAAGCTATGCATTGCCGGGATGCCAGGTACCGGGCGGACAATGATTTACAGTCAGTACACATTTGTACAGAAAAGAAGGTAAGTAAAATGACAAAGATTGATATTATTTCCGGTTTCCTGGGTGCAGGAAAGACTACGTTTATTAAACAGCTTTTAAAAGAAGCAATTTCAGGCGAGAAAGTCGTTCTGATTGAAAATGAATTTGGACAGATCGGCATTGACGGCGGTTTTTTAAAAGACGCTGGCATCGAGATCCGTGAGATGAACTCCGGCTGTATCTGCTGCTCTCTGGTCGGCGATTTTGGACGTTCCCTCGAGGAAGTTCTGACGAAATATCAGCCGGATCGTGTTATTATCGAGCCGTCAGGCGTCGGCAAGCTGTCTGATGTTATGAATGCAGTAAAAAATGTAGCTTCTGAGATTGAGGTTATGTTAAACAGTGCGGTTACCGTGGTAGATGTCAACAAATGCCGTATGTATATGAAGAACTTCGGTGAGTTTTTCAATAACCAGATCGAAAATGCAGGCACGATCGTGTTAAGCCGTACCGATGTAGCGGATCCGAAGAAGGTACAGGGCGCGGTTGAGATGCTTCGCCAGCACAATGCAAAGGCAACCATCGTGACCACTCCATGCAGCGAGCTGACCGGCGCACAGCTTCTTGAGATGATCGAGCAGGAAGACGATATGGCAGAGGAGCTGATGAAAGAGGCAAGAGAGCATATGCATGAGCATCATCACCATCATGATCATGACGATGACTGCGATTGCGGCTGCCATGACCACGATCATGAGCATCACCACCATGACGATGACTGCGACTGTGGCTGCCATGATCATGATCACGAGCATCATCACCATCATGATCATGACGATGACTGCGATTGTGGCTGTCATGATCACGATCATGAGCACCATCATCATGACCATGATGATGACTGTGGCTGTCACGATCATGACCATGAGCATCATCATCACGACCATGATGACGAGTGTGGCTGTGGCTGCCATGACCACCACCACGATCACGAGGACACCATCATGCAGATGATGTATTTACAAGCTGGGGCTTGGAGAATGTCGGCGTGATGAAGAAAGAAGATCTGCAGAAGATTCTGGATGATCTGGCTTATGGTGATAAATACGGCGAGGTTCTGCGTGCGAAAGGCATGGTTCCGAGTGAAGAAAAGGGCGTATGGCTGCATTTTGATATGGTTCCGGAGCAGGCTGAGATCCGTGAGGGAGCACCGGATTTTACCGGAAAGGTGTGCGTGATCGGTGCCGAGCTGGACGAAGAGGGTCTGAAGGCAGCGTTTAACGCGTAAATACAAGGAGAATGAACTATGAATGAAGATAAGATGCCGTTGTTTCTCATCAATGGTTTTCTGGAAGCTGGAAAAACCCAGTTTATTAAATTTACAATGCAGCAGGATTATTTCCAGACCGAAGGAAAAACACTTCTGATTGTCTGCGAAGAGGGCGAGGAAGAGTATGATGAGGAGCTTTTAAAGCAGACTCATACAGCGGTTGTCTATATAGAGGAAGCGGAAAAGCTGACGCCGGAATACCTACAGGATCTGGAGCTTCTTTACAATCCGGAGCGAGTTCTGATGGAGTGGAACGGTATGTGGAATCTGGATGCCCTGAAACTTCCGAACGATTGGGATCTGTATCAGCAGATTACGATCATCGATGGTTCCACATTTGATTTATACCTGCAGAACATGAAACCATTGATTGGTGCCATGGTCCGCAACACGGAAATGATTATCATGAACCGTTGCGACGAGATCGAGGATCTGGATGTATACCGCCGTACTTTAAAGGGCATGAACCCGCAGGTTCAGATCGTATTTGAGGACGCAGAGGGCGAAATTGAGGAAGTGACTGAAGCGGATCTTCCATTTGATGTCAATGCCGAAGTGATCGAGATTCCGCCGGAGGCATATGGTATCTGGTATATTGATGCGATGGATAAACCGGACCGTTACCGTGGAAAGACTGTTGAATTTACCGGCATGGTACTGAAAACCCCGGATTTCCCGAAGAACAATTTTGTTCCTGGACGTATGGCGATGACTTGCTGCGAGGCAGATATGACGTTCTTAGGTTTCATGTGCAAGGCAAAAAATGCCCGTCTGCTTGAGACGAAAGACTGGGTCAAAGTACGTGCCCGCGTAGAATATGAGTATATGCCGGAGTATGAGGGCGAAGGTCCGATGCTTTATGCAGATTACGTGGAAAAGGCAGAGCCGATTGAGGAGATTGTGCAGTTCTAAGGTTTGCAACGGAAAGCTGTGTTAAAAAGAAACGGCGTTTTGTGTTATAATGTCTGTAGGTAAAAAATGATGTAAGAGTTCCAAGTGGAACAGTGAAAACCCCGGAGTGTGGAAGACTCCGGGGTTTTTAAAAAGAAAGAGAAATCGAACAAATGCTCGATTTCTCTTTCTTTTATTTAAAATTGGATTACAGCTTTATCTTACTCCGTCATCTTCGGCACCGGAGTAGGTCTTGACCGGTCAAATACCTCGTTGACATCAAACAGGTCACTCAAATGGTCGCCGCCGACTCCACTTTCCGGAAGGTCATAATACATCCGGTAGCCGTCAAGGTTCCGGCGCCCCTGTCGCATATAATCGTCGCCGATCTGGACGAAATACTGGGAGGAATCTACGTTACAGAAGTAACGGAATCCCTTGTTGTACAGGTACTGGAAGCGCTCGCTACTTGTATCATACGGATGCCAGTCCCCAATATCGCTTCCAAACGGGAAGAGGATGATATCACACGGACCGGTCAGCGTTTCGACTTCATTTGCCCATTTATCGGTATCTTCACGGAATTTATCCATTGGGATCGTACCCATGTTGCGGTGGCCCCAGCTGTGGGAGGCAATTTCAAAACCGTCGTCGCGCAGGCACTGGACGACTTTTGCTGCGTTGGCGCGTTCTTCCTCAAAGTTGAAATCCGGGTGTTCCGCTTTGTACTCGTCAGTATTGTAGGCGGAATCGGTGCGGTAACCCAGGATGCCATTGTAACCGGTAAAAGCAATGCACGCTTTTGCGCCGCGGTAGGAGAAATCCGGGTGCTCTTTGATGAAATCATCCAGTAACGGCACCAGATCATAGGAACCGACGGAAACAGAACCGTCGTCCATCTTCATCTCGTTCGTTGGCTTGCCATCCTCGCCGATAATCATACGGGAGGCAAAGCCATCGCCATCCATGTATTCGTAGTAGCAGACATCATCCTGTGACATGACGAACGGTTTCTTACCTTCCGGAAGCATGATATCGCCCTCCTGGAAATGCCTGGAACCGTCCTCTGCGGTCACCTCATATGCTACATCGTGCAGACGTACCAGAACGAAACCGCGCTCATACATCGACTGGAGAATCTTCATAAATTCATCCTTGGTCGTCATGACCTGATTATAACCCTTTTCGCGGCTGTCGCCGTCAAATGCTTTCGAGGTATCCATAATCAGTGTATGGAAGAATACATGCGTTACTTTGCGCGGATCAGCGCGCACCAGTGTTTCTTTGGTGGCGTTGTATTCGTCGATCGCTGCCGTCACGGACTCGTCAGATGCGTATGTACTGCTGGACAGGAGATTGATTGCCCTGTCATAGTCATAACCGTCTGCCAGAAGCTTTGCCTGAGCGATGACACCCTCGAGGCTGTCATCAGCAGGTGCAGATGCATTATCAAGGGAAATTACTCCATTTTCAGAATCCGTTTCGGTTGACGCTGGAACCGAAGATACATGTGCTGCCGGAGAGCGGCGCACCCAGAGGAACGCGGCAATTCCAAGCAGTACAATCAGAATGCCGATTAAAATTAAATACGGAAGTTTGGAGGAACCGCCGTGCCGTCGCCTGGAACGTCCGCCACGTGCAGAAAATCCAACGCTTCCAAGGGAGGAATTTCTTCTCATCATAGTTTTCACCTTTTGTTTATTCATATTTATCTGTCGTTTTTTGCGTCAGATAGTAATAACAGGCCGAGAAAGTTTGCCACCGACTCGACACAGCAAGAAAGAGAGCGGAAAACGTTTTTATAAGCCTGTCTGTGTTCTTATAGTATACCATAAAAAGGAAAGGTGGTCTATGACAGTTTCTTACAATTCTCTTTGGCATAGGGACGGGCGGATATGCCATATCTTGAGAAGAGAGTATGTGCAGACGGAGGAAGATATGAATGAAAAATGTATCATGCAGGGAGAGGCGTGGTATTTGAAATGGAAGCGTGTGGAAAAATGGTGTTGGTTTGTGAAAAAGAAGCTGTTTCGGGAAAAAGAATGTATGTGTTGGGACGAAGGGGGCAGAGACAGGAGAAGAGAGTATTTAAACAAAAATGCTTGGAGAGGGCTGGCAGCGATTGGTGTAGCGGTTGTGCTTACGATGGGAGAATGTGTGTCAGGCATACAGCTTGGAATTGGTAAATTGGGGGGAAGTGGTATGCTCACATCTTACGCGGAGGAACTGTGGATTCCCGTTTCAGTAACCGCAGAGACAGCGCAGGCAGCAGAAAATGCCGCTGAGCTTCCCGTCCAGGCACCGGAGGCGATCCTTATGGAGGCCTCCACCGGAACTATTTTGTACGAAAAAAATGCGGACGAGGCGCGAAATCCAGCCAGCGTGACGAAGATTATGACGCTGCTTCTGATTTTTGATGCGTTACATTCGGGAAAAATTCATTTGCAGGATGAGGTCACGACCAGCGCGCATGCGAAATCCATGGGGGGATCCCAGGTGTTTTTGGAAGAAGGGGAGGTACAGACGGTCGAAACGCTGATCAAGTGCATTGTCATTGCATCGGGAAACGATGCCAGTGTGGCGATGGCAGAGTATATCGGCGGCAGCGAGGAGGCATTTGTTGCGATGATGAACGAGCGGGCGAAAGGGCTTGGAATGGAGACAGCAAGGTTTGAGGATTGCTGCGGTCTGACGGCGTCTACGACGCACGCGATGTCGGCGCGCGACATTGCCCTCATGTCGCGGGAATTGATCACGAAGTATCCGGAAATTTTTCAGTATTCAACGATCTGGATGGAAAATATAACGCACCGGACCAAGCAGGGAGAGAAAGAATTTGGACTTTCCAATACGAATAAGCTGCTGAAAATGGTGACAAATTTTGAGGTGACGGGACTGAAAACAGGTTCTACATCGCTGGCAAAATATTGCCTGTCCGCAACCGGGCGGAAAGATGGTGTTGATCTGATTGCCGTCATCCTGGCAGCACCGGATTATAAGGCGCGGTTTGCGGATGCGGTCACATTATTAAATTATGGGTTTGCAAATTGTCATCTTTACAAAGATGAAAATCCGGGAGCTGTGCCGGAAACGACGGTGGCAGGCGGCATCCAGGAACAGGTTGCAGGACGTCTGCGGGGAACCTTTTCTTATCTTTCGATGGGAGGAGAGAATCTGGATGGAATCGAAAAAGAGTGGATGATGGAAGAATCCCGCAAAGCGCCGGTTCGGGAAGGTGATGTGATCGGACATCTGGTCTACCGGTTGGATGGACGGGAATTGGGAAGTGTGGAGATAGAAGCGGCAGAAACGGTGGAGAAAGCGGGACTATGGGACTATTTTAAGAAGGTAATGGGAGTGTTTGCGGCATAGAAATAAAGAGCTGTCATGTTTGAATAGTGATACATGACAGCTTTTTTGTGTAATAGGAAATTCCTTGGAATTCCCTATTACACAAAAAGGCACTAACGTGCCAATGATGCGCACTCGCGCGAAGATGTAGGTTGTCGCAAGCGACCGCGCGAGACGCCCGGATGTGCCAAGGCACATTCTTTTTTGCTAGTTATTCATTCTGCAATCCAGCCGCTTTTTCAGAATACGTGGTCGTTACCAGTTTTTCATAAGGAATCCGTTCCTTGAGTTCACCTGCTTCTTCCAGAATGTTTTCCAGAAGCTCAAAGCTGTCCCTGTGGAAAATGGTATCATTTTTCCAGGTGTCCTGCGCTTTGTAGCGTTCAACAATGCGGGCGATTGCCGAGCGGTCTGTTTCCGGAACTGAGGTTGGATTGTCTCGGCGATTTCGTCCGCACTGTGGGAGTTGACGTAAGCTAAGCCCTTCTGGATGGCATTCGTGAACGACTGGATAATTTCCGGATGCCTATTTAGATAGCTCTGCTTTGCACAGTAGGCGGTGTAGGGGACATAACCGGAATCGACGCCGAGCGAGGCGACAACGGTGCCATTTCCTTCGGTTTCAAGGGTGGTGGCGAAGGGCTCGAACTCGACCGTGTAATCCGCATCATTACTCGTAAACGCCGCCGCTGTCAGCCCGAAATTGATACTCTGATCGATTGTCAGGTCATTTTTTGGATCGATGCCATTTTTCTTTAAAATATACTCAAAGACCATTTCTGGCATTCCACCCGCGCGCCCGCCAAGCACCTTTTTGCCTTTCAGATCCTGCCAGGAAAAGTCTGGTTCGGCACTTCGTCCAACGAGAAAGTTTCCGGCACGCTGGGTCAGCTGGGCAAAATTGACAGCATAATCGGCGGAACCTTCCTGGTAGACATAGATACTTGCCTCTGAGCCCATAAATCCGATATCGCGTCCCCGGAGATGAGTGCGGTCATAACCTTGTCGGCACCGGCACCGTTTACGAGTGTCAGAGCGATGCCTCATCCTTAAAATAGCCCAGCTCGATGGCGGCGTACTGCGGCGCATAAAAAATCGAGTGGGCTACCTCATTGAGTGTGACCGGTTCAAGCGCCCCGTCCGCCTCCTTCGCCTGTCCACACCCGGTCAGGGTGGTAAGCAGAGTGAGCACAGCCAGGGCAGCTGCAAATTTAGTTCGTTTCATGGTTGCCTCCTGCGGTTCGTTCATACTATTAAGATATGGGAAATACAGGAAGGTGTGAGCGGTCTGCTGGTTTTTCTTTCTGTCTCCAGAGAAGTCCAATACAAAGCCCGACAAGCGACGGCAGAATCCATCCGAGGTTCAAATCAAACAGCGGAAGCGTCTGTCTGGCAAATGCGATGACGGGTTCCAGATGTAGGGCAGACTGCATTTCGTCTGGCAGAGCTGCTAAAAAGTCAAAGATGGAAGCTGCCCAGGAACAAATGGTAACGCAGACATAGACTTTTTTGTTATGCTGGAATGCATTTCCAAGCAGCGCGAGGAGAATCAGCGTGATGGCTGGCGGGTAAATCAGCATCAAAACAGGAACCGAGTAAGTGATGATAGCGGACAGTCCTATATTTGACACAATGAGTGAAAAAAGGGTAAAAACGACCGCCCATGCACGGTAGGAAAGGGCATGGGGAAACAGTTTCACAAAGGTTTCCGCACAGCTCGTTACAAGCCCGATGGAGGTTTTGAGGCAGGCGAAGGTGATCGCGATGGCGAGGATCCAGGTGCCCATCCGTCCAAGGTAGTAGTCTGCAATCTGGGAGAGGGCGATGCCGCCGTTTTCTGAAAGTTCGAATTGTCCCAGTGACTGTACTCCAATCAGGATGGTAAGCAGATAGATAAATGCCATCAGAAGCCCAGCCAGCATACCGGAATGCAGAACCTCTTTTGCAATGGTTGAATCTTCCCGCACGCCCATCTGGCGGATAACCGAAATGACCACGATCCCGAATGCGAGTCCGGCAATCGCATCCATGGTTTCATAGCCCTGGGAGAGCGCGGAAAAGAAAGCTCCATTCTGATAAGAGGCATCGGGAACTGCCGCTGAAACCTCGATGCTCGGATGAAGCAGGGCAGTCACAATCAGAACGCCTAGAAACAGAAGAAACAGCGGATTGATAATTTTTCCGATCCAGAGCGTGATGCTGCCTGGACGAATGGAAAATACAAACACCAGCGCAAAGAAGATCAGCGAAAACAAAAACAGCATAGTCTGTTCGGAAAGCTGTGTTCCTAAAAGAGGTCTGACTCCGGCGGTAAAGGAGGTCGTAGCGCACCGCGGAATAGCGAAAAACGGTCCGATTGTCAGGTAGAGCAGACAGGTAAAGAAATAGCTATATCTGTGTCCGACGCGGCGGGACAGATCCTGAAGTCCCTCCGAATGTGTGCTTCCGATCGCGGCAACACCCAGGATCGGAATGCCGACGGCAGTCAGAATAAATCCAATCGCTGCCGGGAGAAACTGGCGTCCGGCAAGCTGACCGAAATGTACCGGAAAAATCAGATTTCCGGCGCCAAAGAACATGCCGAATAATGTTCCGGCAACTAAAAGCCGCTGCTTATGGGAAAGACAGGTCTGCGTCATAGATATTCACTCCTTTTACATGAGAATTGAAAGTTACTGTTCACGCATACGTGTCCAGTAACGGAATTTGCCGTGGCTTCGCATTTAAATACGGCAAATTCCTGCTGCCACCACGTTTTCTTACGGCACTTTCGGTTCCAAAAGTGCCTACCCGTGAACAGTAACAATTGAAAACTCTTTTCTAATCATCATTATAAAGCCTTCCTTGTGGTTTGTGAAAATCTAGTTTATAATAGAAATATGACAAAATGTAATATTCTAAAAGGAGGTGCGGAATGGATGCCAAAAAACTGGAAATATTGATGACGGCGGTAGATCTTGGAAGTTTTTCGAAAGCATCCGAGGTAGTTGGCTACACGCAGTCGGGGCTGACCCATCTGGTGGACAGCCTGGAGCGGGAGATTGGATTTCCGTTGATCCGCCGCAGTTACAGCGGCATCGCGCTGACGGAGGCGGGAGAAAACCTGTTGCCGGATATCCGCCAGTTTTTGCAGGCAAATGCCACCCTGGAAAATAAGATTCAGGCGGTGCGGGAACAGCAGGAGGAGTCGATCCGTGTGGCGGCATATGCGAGCATCGCGATGTACTGGATGCCGGAGATTTTATACCGGTTCCGCCGCCTCTGCCCGAAGGTGGACGTTGATCTCCGCATGGTCGATCATGCGCTGGAACCATTTGAATTATTACAGAGCGGAAAGACGGATGTCATTTTTGCGAGCAGACAGAAAGAACCGAAATGCGAGTGGATTCCGCTGTATCATGAACTTTTGTATGCGATTCTGCCAAAGCAGTATCCCTTAAATGGGCGCAAAGAATTTCCGCTGCGTGAATTTGAAGGAAAAGATTTCCTGATGCCTTACGGGCGGTTTGACATCGATGTACACGCCGCATTTGCAAAAGAGGGAGTCAGGGCAAAGGAGCAGTCTGTCTATGTGGATGATGAGACGGTGATCCGCATGGTGGGAAAAGGGCTGGGCATTTCAATGATGTCTGAACTGATGATCCGCGGAAATACTGAAGATGTCTACTGCGTTCCGGTTTCCCCGACCTGCATCCGGGAAATAGGAATGGGTATGAAGCCGGGGGCGGAGGAAAGTGAAAGCATTGCGAAGCTGACGAAATGTGTGATGCAGTTTGTGAGTACGTTAAATAAAGGAAGAAACGTCTCTTTGAAATAACCGGAATCAAAGTCCAAACAGTCCCAGCCTTGCCATTTTCCCGGTATAGAGTATATAATTATTAAGAAGAAACGACTGAGACTGCCGGCTTTTCGTTTTTTGGAAGAGCTGGTAGTTAGGTGTTTTCAGATATTGAAATATTCAGGAAAATCAGAAACATAAATACAGATAAATATATGGAAGGAATACACCGTGAGTATAAATAAAAACCTTTTTGATGCTCTCCCAATCGGCTTTTTCAACTGCCTGGCAAGCGGCAGCAGCAACCGCATTTATTCGGACTGTCTTCTGCTCATTTATCATGAGTATGACCGGGAGATCACCTACCGCATTGCCCGCAGCCGCATCCGGGATGCGCTTGCCATCTATCTTCTGGAGAATCACATTGATTATTTGGACGATGAGATGACAACCGACCGGAATTACAACCAGCTTGCCAATTCCGTGATCCGCAAATTCTGCTCGAAAGAGGTCGGATGGCTGGAGGAGGACACGGACGATGCGACGTATGAGAAGCATATCATGATGACGGAGCAGGGCGTCTTTCTGGCAGAATTTCTCCAGAAGATGATGAAGCCGGAGTGGGAAGAATTTTCAAGTTATATTTTCAATATTTATAATATTTTGCAGAATCCCGACCAGTGGGAACCGGATATCTATGTCAATGCGCTGCGCTCGGTCTACCGCAACGCGAAACAGCTCTCCGGTGCGCTCAAGCGCCTGGCGACCTTTATCAAAAAAATCATCGAGCGGATGGTGCGCGAGGAAAGCCTGGAAAGTCTGACCGAGAACGTCCTCGAATACTGTGAGGGCGATTTTATCCGCGAGTACGCGCGTCTGACAAAACAGCAGAATATTCATATGTACCGTTCCTTTATCCGGTCAAAGCTGGAAGCGATGCGGAACCGGCAGGAGCTGTTTGAGGGTCTGGTGGCGGGATGCGCGAAGGAAGAAGAACTGGAACACATTGAGGCGGAGAATAAGGTGCTGGATATGATCCAGACGATTCTGCAGTTTTTCTCAGTCGATTACGACCAGATCATGCGGGATATCAAGCATAAAATTAATATCTATTTACAGATTGCGATTGGACGCGCGAGATTTCTTCAAAACCGGGACAGCGATGTGCGCGGGCATGTCGAGCAGACGATCCGCGTGATTGCGGCGGAGATGAACACACTCGGTTGGAAGGAAGAACTGCCGGAGTCGATGAACGGGTTGTTTTTGCTGGAAAATAATGAGTTTATCGATACTGACTCGATCCGCTATCCGCGACGGGAGCAGATGATCCGCGAAGCAACCTATGCAAAGCTGGAAGAAATGACACAGGAGGACATCGATCGTGCGAGGAAGGCACAGGAGAGGGAGGCAGAGAACCCGTATTCGAAGGATAAGATGAAGAATTATCTGGAGGCGCTTTTAGGAGATCGGACGGAGATATCCAGCGAGGAGGTTCCGATGAAGAGCAAGCGGGATCTTTTAAGCGCGCTCTCGGCGGTTGCCTATGGTTCGGAAAATGGGTATGAGATACAGGCGGAGGATGGTTATCTGGAAACGCAGCAGATGCTTCTGCGGCGCTTTAAAATCGAACGCCGGAAGGAGAAATAAAACATGGGATTTGAAGAAATATGGAATGAATATACATCCTCTGAGAAGGACATGTTCCAGAAAAGTGTCAGGCGTCTTCTGAAGCAGACCTTTATCGTGCGCGACCGTGACGAGGACAGCAAAAAAGCGTACTATTTTGTCTCCAAGCGTTCGGAACCATTTTCGGCGTACCTGGGATATATCGGATATGATATTGTAATTGACCGGGAAAATGGCGTGATTATGCTGCAGAACTGCCGGGATCTCGGCGAGAATGGAAAACTGCAGATCAACCATGTGACACTCAAAAAGATGGAGAGTGTGGTTTTATGCTGCCTCTGGACTCTTTATGCGGACCGGGTGCGTTCTGGAAGTCTTTCGAAAAATATTGAGATTTCGGTGACCGATCTGCGCTATGAGATGGAAAAATATGGCATTCGGGATCAGATTGACAAGAGCAGTTTTGCATCGATTCTGACGCTGTTTACCAAATATCAGCTTCTGCAGGTGATTGGAAAGCTCGGCGAGGAGGACTGCCGGATCTGTCTTTATCCGTCGATGCAGTTTGTGCTGGAACCACAGGAGTTTGGCAAATTTGTGGAAAATGTCAACCGGCGGATGCAGGAAAAGTGGAGCCGTGAGGACGAATGGGAAACGGAGCTGACAAAAGAGGAGGAAGACGGCGATGAAGAATCAGACGATCATGAATAGGAAATCGGCGAAAAAACTTTTGATGGTCCAGTGGTCGCGTTTCCAGAATGTCTGTATCGAGCTGGAAGGTTCGACCCTGGTGACCGGTGTCAACGGAAGCGGAAAATCGACGGTGCTTGATGCGATGACCTATCTCCTGACGGGCAACACGCAGTTTAACAAGGCGGCGAAGGACCGAGACCGGACGGTGCTTGGCTATGTGCGCGGCGACACGCGCAGTAATGGTGAGGCGCGTTATTTGAGAAATGGCAGCGTTGTCAGCTATATTGCGATGGAATTTTCCGATCCGACGCTGGGAGTGCCGCTCACGGTTGGAGTATGCATTGAGTCTCCAAGTGAGTCTGGCAAGCCGGTCAGCAGCTGGTTTATCTGTCCTGGGGCGGCGATTGACGATATCGATTTTACACGGATTGAGGGAAATGCACTCCGCATCACGCCGAAAAATGAGCTGACAGTGAATGGCGAGGCGATGAAGCTTTCCTCTTTTATGGGACGGGACCGCGGCACGGAGGCGGTACTCCGGGCACTGGGACTCCGCGTGGACGCAGTCAAATACCGGACAAAGCTTCTGAAAATGATGGCATTTAACCCGGAAAATAATATCGACCAGTTTATTCAGGACTGTGTCCTGGAACCGGGAAAAGTCCAGTCGCTGGAGGAACTGCGCGAGCAGAAGCGCCAGTTTGAGCGCCTGCGGGAACTCTATGAGAGTCTCAGACAGGGCAAAATCCAGCTCGAAGAGGTGCTTCGCCAGAGTGATGAATACGAGAAGAAAAAGCGGGTACTCCGCATCCGGGAGCTGATGCTTTCGTATCAGGCGCTCCGGGAGAAGGAAGAGGAAGAAAAGCAGACGAAAAACCGTTATCAGGCTTTAAAAGACCAGTACGGGCGCCTGACCGAGCGGGCGGGAGAGCTCGCAAGACAGCAGGAAGCCGCACAGGAACGCCTGCGAATTGCAGAAAATAACGATATGGTCAAGGGAATGCAGGAAAGCCTGGATTCCCTGAAACGCCAGATCGAGGAAGCGGATCGTGAGAAAAAGAACTGGGAGGACAAGCTGGCGCAGATTTTGAAATTGAAGAAGAAGATAAGCGCGCTTATCAAGCTTCTGGAAGCAGATCTTCCGTCCTTATCCTCGGAAAACACCTATCTGGAGACATTGGAACAGGCGGATGGGGAGACGGCGAAGAAGCGGGAGGCGTTTGACGCATTCCGCGAGAAGGTGCACCGTCAGGACGGCATCTATGAGGAAAATAAGATCCACCTGCAGGATCAGTGTAAAGAGCGCGAAAAAGAGATAGGGGCGCTGCAGGAGAAGATCCGCCGTCTGGAATCGAATATCCTTGTGTTCCCGGCGGAGGTGGAAAATGCCCGGAATAAGATTCAGAGAGGGTTAGAAAAACAGGGTATCCAGACAGAGGTCCACATTTTTGCCGAATTGGTCCAGGAGGTGACCGCTCCGGAGTGGAGAAAGGCGGTTGAGACATTTCTGGGAAGAAAGCGTTTCTATATCATCGTGGACGGCGCGCACTGCCATAAGGCGATGCAGATTTTACAGAAAGAGCGGATCTATGATGGAAATGTCGTGATCACGGATAAGCTTCCAGAAACAGAGGCGGTGGAAGGTTCCGCGGCGGAGATTCTGCGGATCCCGAACGTCTATGCGAGACGTTACGCCAATTATCTGTTAAACGGCATTCATCTATGTGAAAACCTGGAAGAGCTGCATGAATACCCGAAGGGCGGACTCATGCGGGATGGCATGCTGGCGAAGAGCTATGCGGTTGCGATGATGGATATGAGACGGACCGAGCTGTGTCTCGGCGCAGACGCGATCCGCTGCCAGCTGGAACAGTCCAGAAAAGAACTGGAAGAATTACAGGTGGTTCAGCGGGCCGATAAAGAGGCACTTTCACAGGTTATCAAATACCGTGATGCGATCAAGGAGATCGACTGGGACGGCGGACACTACGATTTTGGCGCGGCATATGGGCTGAGGGACTGCGGAAAGCGCAGGGACAGCCTGGTAAAGGACCGCGAGGAGATCGAGGCAAATCCGGACTTTACCGCAGTCCTGAAAGAACTGGAGACGGCGGGACGGCTGGCACGCGAGGCAAATGAGAGTGTGAACCAGAACCAGAGTGAGCTCGGCGGCTGTAAGAATGATTTAAAGGGCTGCGAAGGAACACTGGGCCGTATCAGCACGGAGATCTATTTATGCCAGAAGGCATATGAGGAAAAATGCCTTGTCAACATGGAACTCAAAGAGGTGATGCTGGAGGAATATAACCGCGAAAGCGAGAAGCGCGGCACGATCCGCGTGACGACACAGCTTTCCATCGACAAGAGCAAAAATATGCTGGCAGAGCGGGAGCGCCAGCTGGAGGACGCACAGCTGGCGTATTGCCGCCTGGCGGGAATCGACGTCGGAAAGCGCGGCATCGGTTACATCCCGTGGTACCGGGAAGAATACCGGAACCTGGCGCACGTCAAGGTGGAGGAAGCCCAGCAGAAGCTGCAGGAGCAGGCAGGACGACTGGAGAGCGCGTTTATGAACGATTTCGTGGCGGAGATTGACGAGAATGTCCGCGAGGCAAAACGTGAGATGGACGCGATCAACCGCGAACTGCGCCATATGCCGTTTGGCAACGATACCTACAAGTTTGTGATGAAAGAAAAGCCAGACCGCGCTCTCTTCTTCCGCATCTGCAGGCGTCTGGAAAAATATATGAGTTCCCCGCAGGTCTATATGAATTCGGCGCGCGACGACGAGGAGATGGAGAATGATATTCAGGAGTTTATGAGTATCATTCTGGCGGAAGAAGATGAGTGGGAATACACGGATTACAGGAGATATTTCTCTTACGATATGGAGATCAGCAGCCGTCAGGGACAGACTGAGATCACGGCAGAGTTATCAAAAAAACAGGGTTCCGCCAGCAACGGCGAGAAGCAGACCCCGTATTTCATCATTCTGGCGGCGAGTCTTTTGCAGTGCTACCCGGCAAACACCTGCTGCGCCCGTCTGGCATTCATCGACGAGGCATTCTCGGCATTGTCGAGAGAGCGGATCGAGCAGATGGTCCGTTATTTCGAAGAAAATCACTTCCAGGTATTCTATGCAGCCCCGCCGGAGAAGATCAACAGTATCGGTCAGTTCATCGATTCAACCGTCAGCCTGATCGTGACAGGACGGTATACGAATGCGGTAGAAGGATTGGTGAAGCAGGCATAGGAAACGAGGAGAAAAAATGGCGGATCGGAAAGAGTGGAAAGAACAGCTTTTAAGTAAATTGCTGGATCAATACGAAAAAAGCGTCACCTACGCCGGTGAAAACAAGGTAAAACAAGTGTTTTCGGTCAAACCATCCGATATTTTCAAGGGCTACAACAAAGATTTTCTCCCGCCGGAACAGTTTTTCCAGGAAAAAGAATTTGAACGACTGATCCGTCAGATGGAATCGGAGGGACTTATTCATGTAGTTCCTCCGAATACTGGTATTCTCCGTCAGATCTGTGCTGTCCCGGAACGCTGGGAAGATTACTATGCCTGCCTGAACCGGACAGAAAAGAATATTCTAAAAAAACGGCTGGAAGAGGTTTATCATCGCTTCTGCCAATGCGATTTATTGGAGGCATATGGAAAAGAAAAGCTTCAGACACTGAAAAACAGCCGTGCGAGAAAGCTGGATGAAAAGAAGGTAGAAAAAGAGATAACCGAGGCAGAAGCTATCTGGAATCTGGTGCAATTTTTAAAAGAAAATCAGGAAAAGCAGAGAACTACGCTGGAGCGGGAAATGTCAGAGGCAGTTCTGCATGACAGTAAACAGTGGGAAAAGATATACCGGAAAAAGGTGTGTGGAATTTTGGAGTACACGGGGCGGTATGATGAACCGCTTGCGGAGCTGGAAGAAGAACGGGAGCGGCAGACGGCGCTTCTGGAGGAATTTTACATTTATTCCAATCCGGCGTATATCTATCTGAAAGGGGATGCGCGGATCTGCCTTGAAGATGGACGCGAACTTCGGATTTATCACGATCTGCCGATGTCGATCCCTTTTGAGACATTCCAGAAGGCAAAAAGCATCCACATCCGGGATGCAGCGCTGATGACGGTGGAAAATCTGACCTCGTTTCATCGGCTGGAGCGGGAACACATATTTTACCTGTTTCTGAGTGGTTACCATACCCGCACGAAACAGGCGCTTTTGCAGCGGATCGCCAGAGAAAATCCGGGACTTTCCTGGTATCATTTTGGAGATCTCGATCCAGACGGTCTGGCGATCGCGGGACATCTGATCCGAAAGACGGGACTGCCGTTTCAGCTGTGCGCTATGGGCGTGCAGGAATTGCAGCGGTTTCAGACATATGCGAAGCCATTGGAAGCACCCGATCGGGCGAAGGCGGAAGCGATGATAAAACAGGGCAGCAGCTATGCGGGAATATTGCGGTATATGTTGGAGCACAACTGTAAATTGGAGCAGGAGATTATAAGCTGGCAGGAGACGAGATTGGAGAGCTTTCTGTAAAAAGAATCTTTTCGGTTCAATCCGGATTTTTATATATGATATGATAAAGACAAAGTGAAAGGAATGCAGCGTCTATGGAAAAACAGGAAAAAGCCTACAAAGGCGTCATCGAATATTTCAAGAACCGCATCATGGCGGGCGAGCTGCGTCCGGGGGAGAAGCTTCCTCCGGAGCGGGAGATTGCGCAGATGCTGGAAGTCAGCCGCAATTCCGTCCGGGAAGCGCTGCGGATCATGGATATGACGGGAGTGATTTCCTCCCAGCAGGGATCGGGGAATTACATCACTTGTGAATTTCAGAAAAGCATTGCGGAGACGATGGGGATGATGTTTGCTATGTCCCAGATTAATTATCAGCAGATCAGCCAGATCCGCTATGCGCTGGAACAGCAGGCGTTTGCCCTGGCGGTTGAACATGCGTCGGAGAGCCAGATGGACGCGCTGGAAGAACTGGTAAAACGTCTTGACCGGAGCATGGACGAGCAGGAAAACGCCCGGATTGACAAACAGATCCATTTTACACTGGCGCTGGCGTCGGGAAATGTGCTGCTGCTCAATATTTTAGAGGCGTGTTCCGGCGTGATCGATACCTTCATCCGGAATATGCGCGCGGAAATTCTGCGGACAAAAGAGGCGAAAGAAGCACTGAATCTCTGTCACCGGCAGATTGCGGAAGCGCTGCGGAACAAAGATAATGCAGCGGGGAAGGGTGCACTGGACCGGCATTTCCGGATGATAGATGAAATTTTGGAAAAACATGAAAAAACACATTCTATGTGAAAAGATAAACAATCGTTGACAACTAGAACGCAGCCCACTATACTAACGAATAAAGAAAATTGGTTCTACCAAAATTCTTTTTCTTTTCAATAAATTGGTAGAACCAATATGCGGATTAAAAATTCTTTACATCCATCATTTAAAGATTTTTACAAAGCATCCATATGAAGGAGGAAACAGAATGAAGATTCTTGTCTGTATCAAACAGGTACCGGAAAGCAATAAAGTAGAAGTCGATCCGGTTACCGGCGTGCTGAAACGAGACGGCGCGGCTTCGAAGATGAACCCATACGATCTGTACGCGCTGGAGACGGCGTTCCGGATCCGGGAAGAAGTGGGCGGAAGTGTTCACGTCATTTCCATGGGACCGCCGCAGGCGCAGCAGGTGATCCGCGAGGCATTTGCGATGGGCGCGGACGGCGGAACGCTTTTATCGGATCGCAAATTTGGCGGTGCGGATGTACTGGCGACCAGCTATACACTTGCGCAGGGCATCAAGAGCTGCGGTGATTTTGATCTGATCCTCTGCGGCAAACAGACAACGGACGGCGACACCGCGCAGGTTGGTCCGGAGATCTCCGAGTGGCTGAATATCCCGAGCGTGGCAGATGTTGTCAGGATCAATCAGATTGATGAGGACGGCATCACCGTCAGCATGGATCTGCCGGAAGAGGTCGAGGTGGCGAAAGTGCAGTTCCCGTGTCTCTTAGCCGTTGACAAGGACATTTTCCAGCCAAGACTTCCTTCGTATGTCCGGAAAATGAACACGAAAGACCGTGAAATCCGGATTCTTTCCCTGGCGGATATGGATGATAAAGACGCGATGCACTATGGACTCAATGGTTCCCCGACGCAGGTTCAGCGCATTTTCCCACCGGCTGTCAATGACAAAAAGGAAATGTGGGACGGAAGCGGCGAAGAGCTGGCGGACCGGCTGTATCAGAAGATCGTGGATATGAAATTCGTGTAGGAGGTGGAATCATGGCTGAGTTAATCATACATCAGGACAAAATCCCGGATAATCAGGAACTTATCAAGCTCTGTCCGTTCGGGGCGATGGAAGAAAAAGACGGAAAGGTGACGATCAGCGCCGCCTGTAAAATGTGCCGTCTCTGCGTGAGAAAAGGTCCGAAGGGCGCGGTTGAATATGTAGAAGACGCGGTAAAACCGAGCATCGATAAGAGTGCATGGAAGGGCATTGCCGTTTACGTAGATCACGTGGATGGAAAGGTGCATCCGGTTACATTGGAGCTTCTTGGAAAAGCAAGAGAACTTTCCAAGGTAACGGGACATCCGGTTTACGCCCTGTTTATGGGAAATGGAATCGAAGCGGCTGCACACGAACTGCTTCATTATAATGTAGATAAAGTATTCGTCTATGATGCACCGGAACTGGCACGTTTCCAGATCGAGCCGTACACGGCTGTTTTTGAAAACTTCATCCAGACAGTAAAACCATCGTCTATTCTCGTCGGTGCGACCACGGTCGGCAGACAGCTGGCGCCGCGTGTGGCTGCCCGTATGAAAACAGGTCTGACCGCGGATTGTACGATCCTGGAAATGGATGAAAATACTGATTTATCCCAGATCCGACCGGCTTTTGGCGGCAATATCATGGCGCACATCAAGACCCCGAACCACCGTCCGCAGATGGCGACCGTGCGCTATAAGATCATGAACGCACCGGAGCGTGCCGAGAAAGAGAGCGGTGAGATTGTGGTCTGTACAATTGAGAAGGAAAAACTGCTTTCCCACGTGAGGGTTCTGGATATCGTAGAAAAGCCGAAGGAAACCTTTATCGAAAATGCTGACGTCCTGGTGGTAGCCGGACGAGGCGTGAAGAAGCCGGAAGATTTGAAAATGCTGGAAAAACTGGCAGATCTGCTGGGAGGTCAGCTTGCCTGCACCCGTCCGATGGTGGAAGCCGGATGGCTGGATGCCAAGTGCCAGATCGGTCTGAGTGGCCGTACGGTCCGCCCAAAACTCATCATCACCTGCGGCGTGTCCGGTGCGGTCCAGTTTACTGCCGGCATGAATCACGCGGAGACGATCGTCGCGATCAATAAAGATCCGAAAGCGCCGATTTTCAAGACGGCACATTACTGCCTGACTGGTGATCTCTATGAGATTCTCCCGAGACTGATTGAGAAGATTGAGATGGGAAGATAAAGATTCACAGGAAGGAGAGCAGGATATCATGGGAAATTACAAGAAAATAGATAAAGATGATATTTTATATATAAAAAACACAATTCAGGATGACGAGCGTGTCCTCGTAGGTGAAAATATCAACGAAGAGTACAGCCACGATGAGCTGAGCGGCACCAGCAGTTATCCGGATGTGGTGGTAAAGGCAAAATCAGCCGAAGAGATCGCGGCGATCATGAAATATGCATACGAAAATACGATTCCGGTGACACCGAGGGGCGCCGGAACGGGTCTGGTTGGTTCTTCGGTTCCGATGGAACATGGCATTATGATCGATACCACCCTGATGAACCAGATTCTCGAATTGGATGAGGAAAACCTGACGGTCACGGTGGAACCGGGCGTCCTTTTGATGGAATTGTCCGCCTATGTAGAAGATCACGATTTCTTCTACCCGCCGGATCCGGGTGAGAAATCAGCGACCATCGGCGGCAACATCAGCACGAATGCGGGCGGTATGCGTGCGGTCAAATACGGTGTGACGAGAGACTATGTCATGGGGCTGGAAGTGGTTCTGCCGGATGGCACGATCACTCAGTTTGGAGGCAAAGTCGTAAAGAATAGTTCAGGCTATGACTTGAAAGATCTGATTATTGGTTCCGAGGGAACGCTTGGCTTTATTACCAAGGCGATCTTAAAGCTTCTGCCGCTTCCGAAGCGTGTCATCAGCCTTCTGATCCCGTTCCCGACCCTGAAACAGGCGATCGACACCGTCCCGGTTATCATCAAATCTAAGACGATCCCGACCGCGATCGAGTTCATGCAGCGGGAAGTGATTGAAGACGCCGAGGAGTATTTAGGAAAAGCGTTCCCGGATAAACAGTCGGATGCGTATCTGCTTTTGAAATTTGATGGTAATTCCACCCAGGAGATCGAAGAAGCGTATGACAAGGTGGCCAAGCTCTGCCTGGAACAGGGCGCACTGGACGTGCTGATTTCCGATACCCAGGAGCGTGAGGAATCCATCTGGAAAGCCAGAGGCGCTTTCCTGGAGGCAATCAAGGGATCCACGACTTACATGGATGAGGTCGATATGGTTGTTCCGAGAAGCCGCGTCAATGAGATGGTGACGTATCTGCACGATCTCCACAATGAAATTGATATCCGCATCAAGAGCTTCGGTCATGCGGGCGACGGAAATCTGCACGCCTACATCCTGAAAGACGATTTGAGTGATGAAGAGTGGGAAAAACGGATGTCTGCTGCAATGGAGAAGATCTATCAGAAGGCCCATGAACTCGAAGGTCAGGTGTCCGGCGAGCACGGCATCGGATATGCGAAAAAGCCGTATTTAAGAGAATCCCTGCCGGAGAAGAACCTGGATCTGATGAACGGAATCAAGAAAGTGTTCGATCCGAAGAATATTCTGAATCCGCATAAGGTGGCGCAGAGATAGAAGAAAATAACTGCATTGATATTTTTTTTGAGCACCACGCGGTAAGGCTGATTCTAGGAACTGCAGAAGATTTTTGGCAGAAAAACAGAATAGAACAGCAGGTTTTTGAGAAAGCCACGATCTGAATCAAAGAGTTCAAATCGTGGCTTTTTATAGTTGTTGAACTATTTTATAGTTTATATCTATCGACCTATCTTTTCTTCTTCAACGCCTGCATCACCCGAACCAGCGGAATCGTCTTCCTATAAATCCGTTTCCCACTCTTATTTTCCAAAAATTCCCGAAACGCGCCAATTGCTTTCAAATTCTGGCTCTCATCCGAATTTGAACGGGACCCCGCGCTTGCGTCAATCCCCTTTTTCGGCACCATATACCCGCCGTAGGAATCGCGGAACAGATAGAAATAATCGCGGTCCTCACCCAGCTTTTCAAATTCATTGTAAGCCAGTGTGCTTTCGCGGGTGTTTTTCGGAAGAGAATAGACTTCCAGATGATTTTCACAGAATTCATAGCGGGATGCCGGGAACGGCATGCCGCTTTTTTGGATCTGTTCGGCGAGCTTGTGGGCGGTGTGGTTGGCGGAGCTGTAGGTGCTGGTCGTCAGATAGCAGCCGTAGGCGGCTAAGAGGATGCCCCACCACTCGCTTAGATTGATGATACCTCCGGCGATGAACAGGATGCTTAAAATTGTCCGCGTGATCCGGTTGGAAACGCAGAAGAGATCGTACTGCATCCGGGACAGGGATTCGAAGGTTTTTTCGTTGTGGTGCATTTCTATCTTATAGTAAATCATGGTAAGCCCTTTCATATAAAAAATCAATCATCACCTATATAAAAACAGTATATAGAAGCATAGAAAATATCTTAAGAAGTAGTATACTGTTTCTTCCCTGTTTCCGCAACTGGATCTGTTAAATCTGTAATGTTGATAAAAAATAAACAAGATTGTTACAAAAATATCACACAAAAATCGACTAAAATCGAGAAAAAATTATATAATTTCGACAAAATAGCTTGCCTAATCGTAAAATAAGTGTTAAAATTAGGTAAAAGATGAATAAAGAACCAAAAGCAGAGACGAAGAGATGCGCCATGGTTAGAAACAGCTGGAAAAGACTGTTTTTTAAAAATGGTGCTATTTTTTTGCCTAAATGCTGAAATGGTAATTTATTTAGAAAGTAGTAGAAACTGTTGATGAACCGGTCAGAAAGATGACTGGGGGAGGTTAAGAAAAAGGAGAGAAAACGTATGAGAAAAGTATTATCAGTAGTACTGGCAGCGACGATGGCGATGAGCCTGGCGGCCTGCGGCGGCAGCGGCGCAAAGACTGACACAAAGGCAGCAGACGCAGGAACGGCAGCAGGTGACGAGGCATCTGCAGATGATTACTACATCACCATCAAGTTTTCCAACGTATTCCAGCCGGCAGAGTGGAACTACAAAGCCAGCGAATATCTGGCAGACCTGGTAAAAGAGAAGACCGATGGTCATATCACTCTGGAGTATTACGGACAGAACCAGCTTGACTGCTACGCGGAGTCTGTAGCACAGGCACACAACGGCGCTGTCTGGATGGGTCTGGAGGAGCCGTCCTACTTTGCTGATTACATCGGCGATTACAACGTATTAGTTGGACCGATGCTTTACAAGAACAATGCAGAGTATAATGCAGTGATGGATTCTGATATTGTAAAAGATCTGAATGCAAAACTGGCAAGCGAGCACAACATCCACGTTCTGGATACACATTATTCGTTCGGATTCAGAAGCGTATGTACGAACAAGGTAGTTGAGAAACCGGCTGACTTAAATGGTCTGATCATGCGTTCGACCGAGTCTCCGCTGTTTGTTAAGACGATTACCTGTCTGGGTGCTACCCCGTCTGCAATGAGCTTTACGGAGTGCTTATCTGCTATGTCCAGTGGTGTTGTTGATGGTTTCGAGGTTCCATCTCCACCCTGAAGGATACAGGTGCTTATGAGTACACCAAGAAAGTTGCAAACACGAACCACTTCATCGCAACCCGTTGGTTATTCATGGCTGAGGACGTATATCAGTCCATCCCGGAAAAATGGAGAAACATCCTGGATGAGTGCTGTGTAGAAGCTGGTAAGTGGGAGCAGGAAAATGCTGAGAACGACGAAGCTCCATGATCGAGTTCCTGAAAGACAAAGGCGTTGAGTGGAATGATGTAGATGTTGATGCATTCACAGAGGCTTGTGCTCCGGTTTACGACTGGATCGTAGACGAGTACGGCGCAGATCCGGAACTTCACCAGAAGCTGGTTGATTTCCTGAATGACTACCGTGCAAACAACGAATAATGTAAATTATTCCGAACAAATACAGTATTTTAAAGCAATTATGAAATAGTAAAAACGTAACGGTTATCAGAACCGCTGCGGAGAAGAAAGTATATCTGCCCGGGCTGTCAGAACGAAGAAGATTGTCTGAGGTCCGGGCAGGCTTCCGACAAACGTATAGTGCCGGAAATATGAAACTGCTGGTAACTGTTCAGTAGGTCTGCGCATTTACTGCGCTGACCGTACGAAAACATGGGCCAGCAGGCAAAAATCCCATTGCCGTAGGCAATTTTTAATGGATTTTTGCGCGTGACTGTGAAGGTACTGAACAGTTACAACTGCTGGAATGATGACTGTATGACAGAACAGTCGTCGGTTATGCAAAACTGACTGCCATTATGAATGCATGAGGATAGACTATGGAAAAGAAAAAAATCACACTGGGGTCGGTGCTGGTAAACCTGGATGCAATTATTACCTGCGTGACACTGACACTCTGTACAATCGTTGTAAACGCAAACGTCCTTATGCGCTATTTCCTGAAAAGACCGTTGTATTGGTCGGAAGAGGTCGCTACGGGGCTCTTCGTCTGGACCGTCTTTATTGGAAGCGCATATGCGTACCGTAAGCACGCACATCTGGGCGTAGACATCCTGATCAACATTCTTCCGGAGAAGATAAGAAAAGTTGTTAAGGTTATTATGGATCTTCTGGAGCTTGCCACTCTGATTATGCTGACCAGAACAAGTATCCAGTATGTGATGAACACGATGGATAAGCTGACGAATACGCTGCGTGTTCCGAGCTGGTATATTTCCGGCGCGGTTCCGATCGGATTTGGGCTTTCACTGATTTTCTGTATTTACTTTTTGGTTAAGGATATTATCAAGGTATTTAAAGGGAAAGGGGGAAATGACTGATGGGACTCGAATTAATTGAACTCGTTCCGATTTTTATGGTATTTATTCTCTATTTCCTGGGAATGCCGATTGTATATGCGCTGTTTGGTTCAACCTTCTTTTATTTTACATTTATTGATACAACCAGTAAAAACTGGCTGATCTTACAGAAGGTTATGACCTCTACACAGTCGTTCTCGATGTTAGCGATTCCATTTTTCGTTATGGCTGGTTCCGTCATGAACTACGGCGGCATCAGTGACAAGATGATGGATTTCGCGGAAGTGCTGACCGGTCATATGAAAGGCGGTCTGGCACAGGTAAACGTAGTACTTAGTATGCTGATGGGCGGATGTTCCGGTTCGGCCAACGCAGATTGTGCGATGCAGTCCAAGATGCTGGTTCCGGAGATGGAGAAGAGAGGTTACTCCAAGGCGTTCTCCGCAGCGATCACAGCGGCTTCCTCGGCTGCTACACCGGTTATTCCGCCGGGAGTAAACCTGATCGTTTTTACCCTGATTGCACAGATTTCCCTGGGTCGTACGTTTGCGGCTGGTTATATTCCGGGTATCCTGATGGCAATCTCGATGATGATCGTTGTTTCGATTATTGCGCATAAGAGAAACTACCCGACCACCCGTGAAAAATTCCCGTCTCTGAAAGAAATCGTGAAACAGGGTATTACCTCTTTCTGGGGTCTGTTCTTCCCGTTTGGTATCATTCTGGGAATGCGTTTTGGCATGTTTACCCCGTCTGAGGGCGGTGCGGTAGCCGTTCTTTACTGTATTATTATCGGACGTTTCGTTTACAAGAAACTGTCCCTGAAAGAGCATCTGGTTCCGATCCTGCTTGACAGTATCGCCGGTACTTCCAGCGTTGTCCTGATCATGGTTGCAGCGAATGTATTCGGTTATTACATGACCTGGATCAACCTGCCGAGAGTCGTGGCAACTGCTATGTTAAGCCTGACAACCAACAAGTGGCTGTTCCTTATGGCATGCAACGTGATTCTTCTGATTATGGGTATGTTCCTGGAAGGCGGTGCGGCGCTGATGATTATCACACCTCTGCTGCTTCCGGTTGCAAGACAGCTTGGAATCAATGATTACCACTTTGGACTGGTAGCGATCGTTAACATCATGATCGGTGGTATTACACCTCCGTTCGGTTCGATGATGTTCACGACCTGTGGTATCACGGGATGTCCGATCAGTGAGTTCCTGAAGGAAGTATGGCCATTTATCGTGTCCCTTCTGGTTGTTCTTCTGCTTCTGACTTTCTGCCCGTTCTTAATTACATGCGTACCGGATCTTCTGTACGGCGCAGCATAGAAACAGATTGACAAAACGTTAATAAATTGGATATAATAAAGCCTGTGAGATTAAGAGCAGAAAGGCAAACGTAGAAATACGGATGCTTTCTGCTCTTTTTTGTTCCATAAAAGATACCGATATCGGTCATGGAAAGTCTTGTGGAGCAAAAAAGAGCTGTGTTTTAGAAGTTTTACGGGCTGGCAGAGGGAGAAAAAATGGCAGTTTGGAAATGGATTGTGGAGACGGCGGCAACCTGGACAGCGGTCGGCATCTGGATTCGCCTGCTGTTTTCACTGGCAGTGGGAATGTTCATTGGAATTGACCGTGGTCTGAAACGGCGCGGTGCGGGCATCAAGACGCATGTGCTGGTCTGCCTGGGTTCAGCGCTTGTCATGTTGACGAGTGAATATATGTTCCGGACATTTCCATCTGCGAAAGCGGACATGGCGCGGATGGGCGCGCAGGTTATCAGCGGCGTCGGATTTTTAGGAGTTGGCACGATCATGGTAACCGGGCGTAATCAGGTGCGTGGACTGACCACAGCGGCGTGTCTCTGGGTCTGCGCCTGTGAAGGACTGGCAGCCGGTATCGGATTTGTGGACGGCGCGTTTTACGGTCTGATTCTGATTGCGGTTACCTTGAAGCTTCTGACACGCGTGGATTCAATGATTCATGAGCATGCGAAGGTGTTCGATTTTTATCTGGAATTTACCAGCAGCCGGTGTGTTGGGGCGTTCATGGATACCATGCGTTCCAAGGATGTGAAAATCGTGTCTTTTGATATTGCCAAGAATAAGTTAAAGGGCGAGGGTCCCTCCGCGACGATGTCGGTGGAGGTGCAGGACAAGTCGCTCCGGAAAACGCTTCTGGGCGACATTCAGGCGATGGAGGAGATCCGGTTTGCAGAGGAGCTGTAGCAGCTAAAGGGTTCAGATGGACTTACGCACGAAATGCAGCAGAAATAGGATGAATTATCTAAACAAACAGGATAGTTGAAACGAGAACAAGAAAACATTTAGTATAAATAATGGAGGATCACAGTATGAACGGAAATACATACGACGTAGTGATTATCGGAGGCGGCGTCATCGGCAGCAGTATCGCCAGAGCGCTTTCGAAATATGAGTGCCGCACCGTGCTTCTGGAAAAAGAAGAGGATGTCTGCTCCGGCACATCGAAGGCAAACAGTGCTATCGTCCATGCGGGCTATGACGCAAAGACAGGTTCTTTAAAAGCAAAGCTCAATGTAAAAGGCAACGCCATGATGGGAGATTTATCCAAAGAACTCGATTTTGATTTCAAGCGGAATTCCTCCCTGGTACTCTGCTTCGCAGAAGAGGACCGCCCGGCGCTGCAGGCACTCTATGAGAGAGGCGTGGCAAACGGTGTGCCGGATATTTCCATTCTGACCGGCGATGAGGTCCGCAAGATGGAGCCGAACGTCAGCGGGGAGGTTGTGGCAGCGCTCTATGCACCGACCGGCGGCATCGTATGTCCATTTGGTCTGACGATCGCGCTGGCAGAGAATGCCTGTGATAACGGCGTTGAATTTGTATTCAACACAAAAGCAGAAAAAGTTGAAAAAACGACAGAAGGATACCGTGTGATAACCAACAACGGTGTCTTCGAGACAAAATATGTCGTGAACGCAGCCGGCGTGTATTCTGACGAGATCCACAACATGGTTTCGGAAAAGAAGCTTCACATTGTGCCGCGCCGCGGCGAGTACTGCCTGCTCGATAAAGAGGCTGGCAACCACGTATCAGCGACCGTATTCCAGCTTCCGGGCAAGTATGGCAAGGGAATCCTCGTCAGCCCGACGATTCACGGAAATCTCTTAGTCGGACCGACCGCGGTGGATCAGGAAGATAAGGACGGAACCTACACGACCGCCGAGGGACTGGCAGAGGCATGTGAGAAGGCAACCAAGAGTGTCAACAACATTCCGTTCCGTCAGGTCATCACTTCCTTCTCCGGCCTGCGTGCCCATGAGGACGGCGATGATTTCATCATCGGTGAGGCGGAGGACGCACCGGGCTTCTTTGATGCAGCCGGAATCGAGTCTCCGGGACTTTCCTGCGCACCGGCGATCGGTGAATATCTGGCTGGGATGATCGAGGAAAAAGCTGGATTTGGCAAGAATCCGAATTTCAATCCGATCCGCAAGGGCATCGTGAAAGCAGCACGTTTAAATACGGAAGAACGCGCAGAACTGATCCGCAAGAACCCGGCATACGGCGCAATCGTCTGCCGCTGCGAGACAATCAGCGAGGGGGAGATCGTGGATGCGATCACCCGTACACTCGGCGCACGCTCGATGGATGGAATCAAACGGCGCGTCCGTCAGGGTATGGGACGGTGTCAGGCAGGCTTCTGCACTCCGAGAGCGATGGAAATTCTCTCCCGTGAGACGGGAATCCCGATCACAGAGATCTGCAAAAACCGCAAAGGTTCCGAAATGATAAAAGGTGAGGAGGCATAACCATGATTCAGCATGACATTGTAATTATCGGCGGCGGTCCGGCTGGACTGGCAGCGGCAGCAGCGGCAAAGAAAAGCGGCGCAGAGGATATTCTGATTCTGGAGCGCGACAGCGTGCTGGGCGGTATCTTAAATCAGTGTATCCACAATGGTTTTGGTCTTCATACCTTTAAAGAAGAGCTGACCGGACCGGAGTATGCGGCACGTTATGAGGAAGAAGTGAAAAAGCTGGAAATTCCGTACCGCTTAAACAGCATGGTACTGGATATCAATAAAGACAAAGAGATCACAGTCGTAAGCCGCAGCGAGGGACTGGAGCTCATCAAGGCAAAAGCGATTATCCTGGCGATGGGATGCCGCGAACGTCCGAGAGGCGCCCTGAACATTCCAGGGTATCGTCCGGCAGGTATCTACACTGCTGGTACGGCACAGCGTCTCATGAACATCGAGGGTCATATGGTCGGTAAAGAAGTTGTCATCCTCGGTTCCGGCGATATCGGACTGATCATGGCGAGACGTATGACACTGGAGGGCGCAAAGGTTAAGGTCGTAGCGGAGCTGATGCCGTATTCGGGCGGTCTGAAGAGAAATATCGTACAGTGCTTAAACGACTTTGATATTCCGTTGAAGTTAAGCCATACGGTTGTGAATATCGAGGGAAAAGAGCGCGTGAAAGGCATCACGCTGGCACAGGTCGGACCGGACCGCAAACCGATTCCGGGTACCGAAGAGCACTATGACTGTGATACGCTTCTGTTATCCTGTGGCCTGATTCCGGAGAATGAGCTGACGAGAAATATGGGCGTGGCGATGAACCCGGTTACCTCCGGCCCAATGGTCAATGACCGTCTGGAAACAGGAATCGAGGGTGTATTTGCCTGCGGCAACGTGCTTCATGTACATGATCTGGTTGACTATGTATCCGAGGAGGCAGCGCTGGCAGGACAGAACGCAGCGAAATATGTGAAATCCGGCGAGACGAAGAAAGGTCACAGCGTGACACTCAAGGCAGAAAATGGCGTCCGCTACACAGTACCGCAGTCGATCGATACCGAGGCGATGGCAGACAAGCTGACCGTTCGTTTCCGTGTGGCAGATGTTTATAAAAACCGCAGCATTTCCGTTTATTTTGACGGAGAGCGTGTGAGCAGCCGCAAAAAACGCGTGCTGGCACCGGGTGAGATGGAGCAGGTGATCCTGACGAAGGAAAGTCTGGAGAAATATCCGGATCTGAAAGAAATAACCATTTGCACGGAGGTGGATGAGTGATGGAAGTAAGAGAACTGACCTGTATCGGATGTCCGCTGGGCTGTCAGCTCACTGTGACGATGGGAAATGGCGAGATCAAGGTAGAAGGAAATACATGCCCGCGCGGCGAGGCGTATGCAAAGAAAGAGGTAACCAATCCGACGAGAATCGTTACCTCAACGGTACGCGTCGAGGGCGGCACGATCGAGAGAGCAGCGGTCAAGACGGCTTCGGATATCCCGAAGGGCAAAATCTTTGATTGCATGAAGGAGATCCGCGCCGTGAAGGTGGCAGCTCCAGTGCATATCGGGGATGTGATTATCGCAGACTGCGCTGGAACCGGGGTTGCGGTTGTGGCGAGCAAGAATGTAGGGCGGGCGTAAAAAAACGTAAAAGTGACGCCGCCAGCCTGTCGCAGAATATAAAGATGAGAGATGGGAGGTTGTACAGACTCATAGAAGAGATTTGTACGGCTTCCCATTTTTGAAATTAAGATTTATGAAAAACCTGCTTGCATATTTGTGCAGGATTGGATAAAGTTGTTTTGGAAAAAATTTTAAATATTTACAAAGATAAAAATTACAAGGAGAGAGGCATGGAAAAACGTGAAATTTTAAAGGAGACAGAACTGTTTGTCCTCGATATGGACGGGACGTTTTATCTGGATACGGATGTGCTCGACGGGGCGTTGGATTTCCTGGAGGAAGTGAAGAAAGCAGGGAAGAGATATGTATTTTTTACGAATAATTCGTCGAAATCTCCGAAAACATATATTGACAAACTGGCAAAAATGGGGTGTTATATTAAAAGGAATCAGATCATTACATCCGGGGATGTGATGATTCAGTATCTGAAAGAGTATTATCCTGAAAAGAAAGTCTATCTGGTGGGAACGCCGGATCTGGAGGAGAATTTCCGTGAAAATGGCATTCTTCTGACAAGGGAGATGCCGGATGTGGTCGTGATTGGCTTTGATATGACATTGACCTATGAGAAGCTGGAGCGCGCCTGCACGTATATCCGCAACGGCGCTGTGTTCCTGGCAACGCATCTGGATATCAACTGCCCGACGAAGGATGGTTTTATCCCGGACTGCGGCGCAATGTGCGCGGCAATCTCCTTATCGACCGGAAAGGAGCCGAAGTATGTTGGAAAACCATTCAAGGAGACCGTGGATATGGTTTTGGAGATGACCGGGGCAAAGCGCGAGGCAATGTCGTTTGTCGGCGACCGGATCTACACGGATGTGAAAACCGGCGTGGTAAATGGGGCACACGGAATCCTGGTGCTGACCGGAGAGACGAAGCTGGAGGATGTACCGAAGGCGGATGTCGTGCCGGATGCGATTTTCACAGGGCTGAAAGAGATGGGAGAAATACTCAAGACTATGAGAGAAGAGGAAGCATAGAATGACAATGCTTGAATTACTGGAGGAATCTCCGATAATCGCAGCGATTAAGAGCTGGGAAGGGCTGGAAAAAAGTCTTAAATCTGAATGTAAGGTAGTATTTGTGCTGTTTGGCACGATCTGTGATATTGATCAGATTGTAGCGCGCATCAAGGACGCCGGGAAGGTGGCGATCGTCCACGTGGATATGATCCAGGGACTGAGCACCAAGAGGGTGGCGGTCGATTTTATCGCCCACAATACGCGGGCGGACGGTATTATCAGCACAAAAAATACACTGGTGGAACACGCGAAGGAGATGGGACTTTATGCGATCCAGAGAACCTTTGTTGTGGATTCGATCGCACTCGATACGTTGAAAAAACAGATCGAAATGTTCCGACCGGATGCAGTCGAGATCATGCCGGGAGTGATGCCGAAAATTCTTAAGATCATGCGCGAGTACACCGATATTCCGCTGATCGCCGGGGGACTGCTGTCTGACAAAAAAGATGTGATGGCGGCCTTTGAGGCGGGTACGGATGCCATTTCAGCGACGAATGAGGCGGTGTGGTACGTGTGATTTTAAAACTTAAACGATTTAGACGCTGTGAGTGACAGATATATTTGAAATAATGAAATTGATAAAAAAATATCAATCATTTCGCGATTTCGCTTGATTTTTTACCATGAATGCATTAGAATGATGAAGTAATCTCTTTTGGTAAAAATAGATAAAGAGAAGAAAAGGCGAGTTTTCGCATTGTACAAAATATAAGAACCGTGAAAAGGTAAAGCGGTTGCAAACTATACACATGTACAGTGGGGGACACTGAAATCCCCGGTTCGGTGAGAAATGTCAGACAAAATTCAAGTCGAACGTCCGTGAGATTGGCGCATGATTCTGGTCAGCGAGGCTGACAATTTCACACAGACGGGAGCCGCCGGATAACAGGAAAGGGGTATTAAGATGGCTAAGATCGATTTAAGCAAGTACGGAATCACAGGAACAACGGAGATTGTTTACAACCCTTCTTATGAGATGCTGTTTGAAGAAGAAACCAAACCGGAGCTGGAGGGCTATGAAAAAGGCCAGGTCAGCGAGCTTGGTGCAGTAAACGTTATGACAGGTATTTATACCGGACGTTCCCCGAAAGACAAATTCATCGTTATGGATGAGAACTCTAAGGACACAGTATGGTGGACTTCAGACGAGTACAAGAACGACAACCATGTAGCATCCAAAGAGACCTGGAACGCAGTAAAGGATATCGCTTTAAATGAGCTCTCCAACAAGAGACTGTTTGTAGTAGATGCTTTCTGTGGCGCAAATAAAGACACCCGTATGGCGATCCGTTTTATTGTGGAGGTTGCTTGGCAGGCTCATTTCGTAAAGAATATGTTCATCGTTCCGACCGACGAAGAACTGGCTGATTTCGAACCGGACTTCGTAGTATACAACGCTTCCAAGGCTAAAGTTGAGAACTACAAAGAGCTTGGATTAAACTCTGAGACAGCTGTTGTCTTCAATATCACAAGCCGCGAGCAGGTTATCATCAACACCTGGTACGGTGGAGAGATGAAGAAAGGTATGTTCTCCATGATGAACTACTACCTTCCGTTAAAGGGCATCGCTGCTATGCACTGCTCCGCTAACACCGACTTAAATGGCGAGAACACCGCTATCTTCTTCGGACTTTCCGGAACCGGCAAGACTACCCTTTCTACCGACCCGAAACGTCTTCTCATCGGTGATGACGAGCACGGCTGGGATGACAACGGTGTATTCAACTTCGAGGGCGGCTGCTACGCGAAGGTTATCAACCTGGATAAAGAGTCTGAGCCAGATATCTACAACGCTATCAGACGTGATGCACTGCTTGAGAACGTTACCCTGGATGAGAACGGCAAGATCGATTTCGCTGATAAGAGCGTAACCGAGAACACCCGTGTATCCTACCCGATCGATCATATTCAGAATATTGTACGTCCGGTATCCTCTGCACCGGCAGCTAAGAACGTTATCTTCCTGTCTGCAGACGCATTCGGAGTACTTCCGCCGGTATCTATCCTGACACCGGAGCAGACACAGTACTACTTCTTATCCGGATTTACAGCAAAACTGGCTGGTACCGAGCGCGGCATTACCGAGCCGACCCCGACCTTCTCCGCTTGCTTCGGACAGGCTTTCCTGGAGCTGCATCCGACCAAATACGCAGAAGAGCTGGTTAAGAGAATGGAGAAGAGTGGAGCAAAAGCTTACCTCGTAAATACAGGCTGGAACGGAACCGGCAAACGTATCTCCATCAAAGATACCCGTGGTATTATCGACGCTATCTTAAATGGTGACATCCAGAAGGCTCCGACCAAGAAGATCCCGTACTTCAACTTCGAAGTACCGACCGAGCTTCCGGGCGTAGATCCGGCTATCCTGGATACCCGCGATACCTATGCAAATGAGGCTGAGTGGGAAGAGAAAGCAAAAGATCTGGCAAGCCGTTTCATCAAGAACTTCGCTAAATACGAAGGAAACGAAGCTGGCAAGGCTCTGGTAAAGGCTGGTCCGCAGTTATAATGCCAGAAATAAATGGTAAATAAATCCAAGAGGTAAACCTGGTGAGATAGAAAACCTCCAGTTTGTTTGGATGAGAAATGTGATTCTCATTCGAATGGACTGGAGGTTTTTTGTTTCATAGGAAATTACATCCTATGAAACAAAAACGCTCCGCGAGGATGCACACTCGCGCGAAGCAGAAACATGTCGCAAGCGACCGCGCGAGACGCCCGGATGTGCCAAGGCGCATTCTTTTTACTGCTGCAAAACACATGTTTGGATTTGAGTATTTCGTGAAGCTGATGGTTATGCTATAATAGAAGCACTTAGTGAGTTTTTAACTGGATTTTCATATGTACGCTCGGAATCTTTCTGTGCTTGATTTTGTGAGATGATTTTTTACCAGTGGTGCTCAAATTTTAAATTCATAGAGAAGGGAGGAGCCTGCCATGCAGAAAACAGTTTCCAGGCGCGCGTACATTGCCATTGATTTAAAATCGTTCTACGCATCGGTCGAGTGCATCGAGCGAGGTCTGGATCCGTTGACGACGAATCTGGTCGTGGCGAATCCATCGCGGACGGAGAAAACGATCTGTCTGGCGGTATCGCCGCCGCTGAAATCCTATGGTGTGCCGGGGCGTCCCAGGTTATTTGAGGTGATTCAGCGGATTAGGGAAGTCAATGAGGAACGCCGCAGACGGGCGCCGGGACGCCAGTTCCGGGATAAATCGTGGAGAAATGAAGAATTAAAGGCGGATCCATCGCTGGCGGTCAGCTATCTGGTTGCGCCGCCGAGAATGGCGCACTATATGAAATGGAGCACGCAGATCTACCAGATTTATCTCCGGTATGTGGCACCGGAGGACATTCATGTGTATTCGATCGACGAGGTATTCATGGATGTTACGGAATATCTGGGAATTTACAAGGTTTCGCCGCGCGAGCTGGCAAAGCGCATCATCCGCACGGTGTTAGAGGAAACGGGCATCACGGCGACGGCGGGGATCGGGACGAATCTGTATCTGTGCAAGGTGGCGATGGATATTGTGGCGAAGCACGTGGAAGCGAACAAGGACGGCGTGCGGATTGCCGAGCTGGATGAGCAAAGCTATCGGGAACTTTTGTGGACGCATGAGCCGCTGACCGATTTCTGGCGGGTTGGACCAGGATACCAGAAGAAACTCTGGCAGGCGGGACTTCGGACGATGGGCGATATTGCGCGTTGTTCACTGGGAAAACCGGGCGAGTTTTACAGCGAGGAACTGCTGTACCAGATGTTCGGCGTCAATGCTGAGCTTCTGATTGACCATGCGTGGGGCTACGAGCCGTGCACGATCGCACAGATACGGGCATACAAGCCGCAGAGCAGCAGCCTGGGCTGCGGGCAGGTGCTTCCCTGTCCGTACACGGCGGATAAGGCGCGGATCGTGGTACAGGAGATGATTGACGGGATATCGCTGGAGCTGGTGGAAAAACGGCTGGTGACCGATCAGCTCGTTCTAACGGTCGGATATGACATCGAAAACCTGACCCGCCCGGAGATACGGAAAGTATACAAGGGACCGGTGACAACCGATCGCTACGGGCGGCGTGTGCCGAAGCACGCACATGGAACGTGGAATCTGCCGCGTGCGACTTCGTCCTCGAGCGAGCTTCTGGAGGCGATGGCGGCTCTGTATGATAAGATTGTCAACCCGGCGCTTCTCATCCGCCGGATGTCGCTCTCGGCATGTCATGTGGTAAATGAGAAAATGGCGAAAGAGCGTGAACAGAAGGAAACATTTGAACAGCTTGATTTGTTTACCGATTACGCAAAAAAGGAAGCAAAAGAGAAGGAAGAACAGAAAAAACGCGAGCGGGAGCGCCGGATGCAGGAAGCGCTTCTGACGATCAAGAAAAAATACGGAAAAAACGCGGTGTTGCGCGGGATGAACTTTGAGGAAGGCGCGACCGCCAAGGAGCGCAACGGGCAGATCGGGGGACATCAGGCGTAGATGGAAGATCAATATAGAGTGAATGAATTTGAAAACTTAAAAGGTGGACGAAGCCAAACCCAAAAAGGGCAGGAAAGTGACGCCCAGCGCCGCTATGGCGATATCCTCGGTCATTCTTACCCATTTCCCTTGCGCCATGCACGGATGCCGGTGGAGGACCGGGCGGCGCAGTTTGCCTCGTTTGCAGCACTGAATGGCTATGAGGAGGCGGTAGAGGAGGAAGCGCGTCTGACCGAGCGGGAGATCGATCTGGATGACAGCGTGCGTGAGATGATCAATCAGACGCTTGTGGAAGCGGAGGAGCAGCTGATGCGTGGCGAGACGGTTCGGCTTTCTGTGACCTGGTTCCAACCGGACGTGCACAAGGATGGCGGCGCTTACCGAACGGCAGCAGGACGATTGAAGAAAATCGACTATTACCGGCAGGTTTTGTGGTTGGCGGAAATAAGGAGTGGAAATCAGCCTGGACTTGAAAATATAGGCGGGGAGATCGCGGTAAATTTTCCACAGATCTGCCGTGTGGAGCTGATAGAAGAGGAAGTGGAGTGAAATGTTACATGGCAGCACAGTTGCTGAAGCTTTGTATAGACGTCCTGACCGGCAAAGGAAAATATCGTTACTGTTTACGGGTAGGCACTTTTGGAACCGAAAGTGCCGTAAGAAAACGTGGCGGCAGCAGGAATTTGCCGTATTTAAATGCGAAGCCACGGCAAATTCCGTTACTGGGCACGTATGCGTGAACAGTAATAAAATATCAGAAATCCGTAAGAAAAAAGCACTTTTACTTTTGAATGAAATAGGGTAGACTGTTAGAACAGAGAAAACCAGATAGAAGAGCTGAATACAGAGTATAAAGAAAAATATTTCACTGGTTTTAGAAACTAAAAAGTGCCTGGGAAGTTTTGAAAAATTTCAGAGAAGTCCCTGGGAACAGGCAGGGAGCAGGCATAAGAACAGTCGGAAGGAGATTCAAATTATGAAAAAATCGTTATATATTGCAGGAATTTGTGCAGCACTGTCGGTAGGTGCGCTTGGGTGCGCTTCCAGTGCAAAAGCGGGCGATGAGGAGACAAAGCCGGTTGTCGAAGATACGGAGGCAGCTGGGGAGGCCACTGCAGCGGAAACTATTTGTGTTTATGGTCCGGTTTCGGAGGTTACCAGCGATTCCGTCACGATCGACAATCAGTCGGGAATCAGCAGTGCCGGCGAGATGGTGATCACATTTTCACCGGAAACGCCGATTTTTGACGCAGAGACAGGCAATCCGGTCGATATGACCGAGGCGGAGACGGGAACCGTTGTATATGCCTACATCGGGGATGCGATGGCGATGAGCGAGCCGCCAATCACGAACGGACAGCTCTTCTTCGTCCATGTAACCGATGTGAGCGCCGTGCCGGTTTACACGGAGATCGAGTCGGTGAAAAAGAGTGCCGAGAATGATGATACCGTCTGTGTGAAAGCAAAGGATGGCGTGACCTATACTGTCAGCGCTGAGACACGTATTCTGCCGTATTTAACCCGGAATATCGTGACCGCAGACGATCTGGAAGCGGGAAAAAAATGCGCGATCTGGGCGGACGCGGAAGGAAAGGTATCAAGACTGGTGCTGTTTCAGCAATAAGGGCGGATGTGCATAAAGCGATAAAATTATAAATATGTCATGTAGATCGGACGGTTTGAACAGTGAAAAACACAGCGAAAAACCGTCCGATTTTTGGTTTGACTTTTTGTTGCACAGTAAAATACATTTGTGAAACAAAAAAATTGCATAAATGCATATTGGCTGCTCTGGTTGAAGCGCCGGCAAAGCAGACGTTCAGTCTGTATGTAGATGAATTGCTATGTGACAAGACAGATGTAATGAAAAGTGTCAAAATTTCATTGACACAGCTTTTCTCTTAGAGGTATAATCACAGAAGTTTACCGTGTGGAAGCTATATGGACAGAGAAATATGGCGTGGCAAAGATGTCGGATACATTGTAAAGAAGAAAATGAACCGCAGCTGTCGGAAAAATGGTATGGTTTCTGTCAATCGATGGGGATTCGGAAGCGTGAACAGAGCGGTGAAAAAAGGAGAGGAAAAAGAGATGGATCAGGAGATAAAGCAGCGGATCGAGACATTAAAAAAAGAGAAGGATGCCGTGATTCTGGCACATTATTACGTAGATGGAGAAGTGCAGGAGATTGCCGATTATGTGGGCGATTCGTATTATCTGGCGGAGCTGGCGACGACGGTGCCGCAGAAGACGATCATTTTCTGTGGCGTGTCATTTATGGGCGAGAGTGCGAAGATTTTAAGCCCGGAGAAGACGGTTATCATGGCAGACCGGAGCGCGGACTGTCCGATGGCTCACATGGTTGAGGTGGAGAAGATCCGCGAAGTACGCAAAGAGTATCCGGATGTAGCCGTTGTCTGTTATGTGAACTCGATGGCGGAGATCAAGGCAGAATCGGATGTCTGTGTTACGTCATCGAATGCACTCAAAATCGTGAAAAAACTGCCGAACAAGGATATTTTCTTTATTCCGGATGAGAATCTGGGACGTTTTATCGCAAAAAAAGTGCCGGAGAAACATTTTATTTTCAATGACGGTTTCTGCCATGTACATAAGAGTATTCATGCGGAAGATGTAAAGAAAGCAAAAGAGCTGCATCCGGAGGCAGTTGTGCTGGCGCATCCGGAGTGTACCGGCGATGTGCTGGAGCTGGCAGATTTTGTCGGAAGTACCTCCCAGATTATTGATTATGCGACGAATTCGGATGAGAAAGTCTTCCTGATCTGTACCGAGATGGGCGTGTTCTATGAACTGCTGCAGAAGAACCCGGAGAAGAAGTTTTTCTCCGTAGGTCACCGTCAGTTTTGCCCGAATATGAAGAAGATTCATCTGGACAGCGTACTGCGGGCGCTGGAAAATCCGGAGGAGGAAGTGGAGATGGATGAGGCGATGCGGCAGAGGGCGGTTGGTCCGCTGGCGCGGATGCTGGAATTGGCAAAATAAAGGAATAAATAAAGACACAATATAAACAAATAGACCCAAAAGGATCATTCAAAGGATTCCCACAGAAAATGCTGCAAATCAGCGTTTCCGGCTGTGATTGCCTGTCATGAAAACATACAATCACAGCTAGAGACCAGACAGCGGCATTTCCTGTGGGATTTAAATTTTAAATGGAGCGGCTCTGCTTATTCAGCCACAACCGCTTTCACAATCTCCGCAATATACATATCATGATAGTCCTTTTCCGGATAGAACTTGCTGTCAGCGTCCTTATCGATAAAATCTGCCGGATTCATGGATGTGCGGTACATTTTGCGGCAGATGAGGATGGTGTCAGCTTCTTCAAATGCCGGTACGCCGTCGATGAAGACCGGGGTCAGGCCGGCTTCCTTGATTTTGTCGTGGTCACGGCCAGATACGGAGCCGCAGAGTTTGAGGGCATCGCGGTGACCGTCTTTTAAAAAGCTGACGGAGAAGAGTTCTTCTTTGTCTATAAATTCTTTGGTGTAGCGCTGGGGACGGATATAGCAGGTAACAGCCGGTTTGCCCCAGAATACGCCTGCGCCGCCCCAGCTGGCAGTCATGGTGTTGAATTTATCCTCGGTGCCAGCGGTTAAAAGCATCCAGTCGGAACCGATGCGGGTAAACGGGTTAAAATTTAATTCTTCTGGCTTTATTTCTTTGAAGCTCATCAAAAAATCCTTCCTTTCCTGTCTGAATTGATCATTCTGTGAGTACCTTACCATTATCAGAGAAGAAAATCAAATATATTTTCGAAAATTCATTGACAGATGAGAAAAAAAGAGGTAGTCTTTAAATTGAGGTTAGAGATATCTAACTTGAGTTGTGGCATTCTAACCTGAGTTTGTTCATGCTAATTATGTTTTGTTTTTGATGAAACACGATATAATATGAGCACTTAGTGCGAGTCGTATCTAAGGACTTAATGAGGCTGAGCCAGAGGCAAAAGCGGAATTTAGTACTTGCAAAAAGAGTGGCAAGCAGAGTATGCCATATATTTTAAACGAACAGTTAGTCTGCGCTAATAAAAAGCCGGATTGTGGACGGAAACGGCAGATGTGCGGCAAAATAATTTAGAAGATATGGAAAGAGAGATGATACGATGCAGCAGAGAGAGCAGATTATCGGCGAACTGAAGAGACGGGGGAAACGGATGACCGATCAGAGAAAGATCATGTTGGATGTGATCCTGGAGGGAAGATGGAGCAGTTGTAAGGAGATCTACTACGAGGCATCCAAGCGCGACCCGGGGATCGGAAAGGCAACGGTGTACCGGATGATTGCAGTGCTGGAAGAAATCGGCGTTTTAAACCGTTGCCGCCAGTATTCTCTGCGGAATGAGGATGAACTGCCAAGTATAACTTCGGATGCTAGCTGATAAAAAATCTCAATAAGGAAAGTTAGGTTTGACTATCATGGGGATAAGCTGTTACCATCTACTTGTACCTCAGAAATGAGTCATTAAATGCAGCAATATTCGCATTTGAAATGGAATAAATAGTTTTCAAAAATCATATGTGAATATAATTAGATAATATCAGAGGAGGAGTAATCATGATGGACATTTTCAAATTAAAAAAATTAGGTTTATTTGCAAGCGGCGTTTTGTTCGGAACAGCAGGTGTTAAGATTCTTGGCAGCGAGGATGCAAAGAAATTTTACGTAAACTGCGTAGCAGCCGGACTTCGTGCACGTGATTGTGTGATGACCACCGCTACCAATATTCAGGAGAACGCTGAGGACATCCTGGCTGAGGCAAAGCAGATCAACGAGGCTCGCGGCTATGAGAGCTTTGGTGAGGATGAGGATTTCAACGAGACTGCTGAGACAACCGAGGCCGCACCGGAGGCTGAGAAGGCAGAGCAGTAATAGCAACTCCAAGAATACATGAATCTAAATAACAGGGGGGCTGCCGCAAGATAGCATGGGATGCTGTCTCGCGGCAGCTCTTCTATAACCGGAGGAAGATGAATCATGAAATTCATTATAAAGCATGAAATCAAAGGAAGAATCCGTATCAGCCTTGCCCGGAAATTCCATACCGTGCGCGAAGCGGACGTTTTGGAACAGTATCTGCTTGGTCTGGACGGCGTGACGGCGGCCAAGGTGTATGAGCGGACAGCAGATGCGGTTATCTATTATAAGGAGGATCGGGAGGCGGTACTCGTACAGGTAGCGGCGTTTGATGGCCAGATTACCGAAAAACAGGAGATGGCAGTTAAAAGCAGCGGACGCGCCCTGAATCAGGAGTACAAAGAAAAGCTGATTCAGAAGGTACTGACCCGCTTTGCGACGAAGACATTTCTCCCGGCGCCGGTCCGTGCGGTATACACGTCCGTGCAGGCGATCCGTTATATCGTGAAAGGTATCCACTGCCTCGTATTTAAGCGCAAGCTGCATGTGGAGGTGCTGGATGCGACGGCGATCAGTGTTTCCCTTCTGCGCCGCGATTTCAATACAGCTGGCTCCGTTATGTTCCTGCTCGGCGTCGGTGAGCTTCTGGAGGAGTGGACACATAAGAAATCCGTTGGTGATCTGGCGCGGAGCATGTCCTTGAACGTGGAAAAGGTCTGGAAGAAAGTGGACGGGACCGAAGTCTTTGTACCGCTTTCGGATGTTACCGCGGGCGACGAGCTGACCGTCCATATGGGTACAGTGATTCCGCTGGATGGTGTCGTAGTGAGCGGCGAGGCGATGATCAACCAGGCTTCGATGACCGGCGAATCCCAGCCGATCAGAAAAGAGCCGGGCAGCTATGTTTACGCAGGAACCGCGCTGGAAGAGGGCGAGATTACCTTCAAGGTAGAAAAATCCGCCGGCTCTACCCGTTATGAGCGTATCGTACAGATGATCGAGGATTCGGAGAAGCTTAAATCCTCTGTTGAAGGCAAGGCATCAAACCTGGCAGATGCACTCGTTCCGTGGAGTCTGGGCGGTACCGCGCTTACCTATCTGCTGACCCGCAATGCGACGAAAGCACTGTCGATCCTGATGGTTGATTTCTCCTGTGCACTGAAACTGGCAATGCCGCTTGCAGTCCTGTCTGCGATGCGTGAGGCAAGCCAGCATCACATTACGGTCAAGGGCGGCAAGTTTCTGGAGGCTGTTGCCGAGGCGGAGACGATCGTATTTGACAAGACCGGAACCCTGACCAAGGCAAAACCGGTTGTATCCGATGTGGTATCTTTCAACGGCATGGAGAAGGAAGAACTGCTTCGTATCGCAGCCTGCCTGGAAGAGCATTTTCCGCACTCGATGGCAAATGCGGTCGTACAGGAAGCGAAAAAACGTCATCTGGTACATGAGGAGATGCACTCGAGAGTGGATTACATCGTAGCGCACGGTATCGCTACCTATGTGGGCGAAGAACGCGTCGTGATTGGAAGCCACCATTTCGTATTTGAGGATGAGAAGTGCACACTGCCGGAGGATGGAAAAGAGAAGTTTGAGAACCTTCCGGAAAATTGTTCCCATCTTTACATGGCAATCGGCGGACAGCTTGCAGCCGTTATCTGCATCGAGGATCCGCTGCGTGAGGAAGCACCGTCTGTCATCCGCCAGTTAAAAGAGGCTGGATTTAAGCGCATTGTCATGATGACCGGCGATAGCGAGCGGACCGCAGCGGCGATCGCGAAGAGGGTCGGCGTGGATGATTATTTCTCCGAGGTACTTCCGGAGGATAAGGCGCGCTTTGTTGAGGAGGAGAAGGCGAAAGGCCACAAAGTTATCATGATCGGTGACGGCATCAACGATTCACCGGCCCTGTCAGCGGCAGACGCGGGCATCGCAGTCAGCGAGGGCGCAGAGATTGCCAGAGAGATCGCGGATATCACGATCAAGAAAGATTCCCTGGATGAAGTCGTGCTTCTGCGTCATCTGAGCATGGATCTGATGAAACGTGTCCATGGAAACTACCGTTTCGTCATCAGCTTCAACCTAGGTCTGATTCTCTTGGGGGTGGCTGGTATCATCACACCATCGATGTCGGCGCTGCTGCACAACAGCTCGACACTGGCGATCAGCTTAAAGAGCATGACGAACCTGCTGCCGGAGGAAGAGCGGGAAGAGGCGTAAGGAATCTGGATACGGGCTTGATTAGCTTGATTGTATCCTCAATTATAAAATAAGTACAGTGAAACAGATGTAGAATGGGAAGAAAAAAGCCTGTTTTACATCTGTTTTTCTGCTATCTATTAACATTTGTTTTTTTATATAAATAATGCTATAATCGAAAAGCATCAGGGAACGTAAACTAAATAGGAGGATAAACCTTTCATGAAAAATGACTTATTCACAATCGGCAGCATCACGATCCACGGCTACGGTCTGATGATCGGCATCGGCATTATCGCTGCGTATTACCTGGCAGAGTACCGGGCAAACAAGCGGGGGATGGATGTCGATATGATCCTCTCGATCGCGATCTGCGGTGTTGTATGTGGAATTTTAGGTGCAAAACTTCTGTACTATGTCACAATCTTTGACGAGATTCTGGCAAACCCGAAGAAATTGCTAGATATCAACGACGGATTTGTCGTGTACGGCGGCATCATCGGCGGTGTGCTGGGCGGCTATGTGCTGAGCCGGATCAAGCATATTTCTTTTTTCCAGTATGCGGATCTGGTCATGCCGTCGGTTGCGCTCGCGCAGGGCTTTGGACGGATCGGCTGTTTCCTGGCTGGCTGCTGCTACGGTATGCCGACCCACAGCCATTTTGCGATCGTGTTCCACGATTCGGACTTTGCCCCGAACAACATTCCCCTGGTTCCGACCCAGCTCATCTCAAGCGGTCTGGATTTCCTGCACTGCCTTCTGCTTCTCTATGCGGCGAAAAAGTGCAAAAAACAGGGGCAGGTGGTATCACTGTATCTGATCTGCTACAGTCTGGGACGCTTCGTGCTGGAATTTTTCCGCGGTGATTTGAACCGGGGAGCAGTCGGATCCCTCTCGACTTCACAGTTTATCTCGTTGTTTATCTTTGCGGCGGGCGTGGCGATGTTTGCGTTCTGCGGGAAGAGGACGGAAGTACCGTTAGAAAAGTAAAAATTTTTAAATGTCAACCCAAATAAAAATCATTCTTGACATTTTGCCAAAATTGCTGTATGATACCTCTGATATGGAAAATCTTAACATTTTAAGAGTCATCCATGCAAATATATCTGACCACCTGTGAAACAGGGAATGGCCATACGGACAGCCGGGTCAAATGCCGATTGGCAGTGCGAGCTGCCCTATTGATTGAGTTAAAAGCTCAATTTTATAAGTTGGTTACTTTACAACCAGTGCTCATGCACATCAACTTGTAAAACGGTCAATAAGAGTGGTAAAAGTAGATATTTGCTATATAGACTCTGAATGTGAGATTTCTGTGGATAAAAAGGTTTTGCAGTATATGCGGTAAATAGAGACAAGGGAAGATTTCGCAGATATACGGCAGATTTGTAAAAATAGAGCGAAGCAGGAAAAGAACGTTTTTGCGGATGATGTGGAGACACATCATCCGCTTTTTTGATCAACACCATTTATATTTCAGGAGAAGGAAGATATGGATCACAGCGAAAAATTAAAATTATACGGCTTTAATAACCTGACAAAGGCGCTTAGCTTTAATATCTATGATGTCTGTTATGCCAAGACACCGAGGGAGCAGAAGGATTATATTGCCTACATCGATCAGCAGTACAATTCGGAACGCCTGACCCGGATCCTAACATCGCTGACGGATATGATCGGGGCACGGGTATTGAGTATTTCCCAGCAGGACTACGATCCGCAGGGGGCTTCGGTCACACTTCTGATTGCGGAAGGCTCTATGGTGCCGGTGCAGGGGGAGACGCAGGTGGCGCATCTGGATAAGAGCCATGTGACCGTCCATACCTATCCGGAATACCATCCGGAGACCTGTCTGGCGACCTTCCGGGTGGATATCGATGTGGCGACCTGCGGGGAGATCACGCCGCTTTCGACTCTCGATTACCTGATCGGTTCGTTTGATTCGGACATCATCACGATGGACTACCGGGTGCGCGGGTTCACGCGAGATGTGGACGGAAAAAAGCTGTTTATGGATCGTGAGATCCGCTCGATTCAGGATTATATCTCCAAGGAAACGCTGCGGCGCTACGATGTGGTCGATATCAATGTGTACGAGGCGAATCTGTTCCATACCAAGATGATGCTGAAAGAGATCGATCTGCAGAATTATCTGTTTAAGACAGATGTCTATGAACTTCCGCCGACCACCAGACTCAGTATTATGGAGAGCCTGCGGCGGGAGATGATTGAAATTTTCAGCGGAAGAAATGTGTTTTAAAAGAAATGCTTTTTGAGAGGAAAGAGAAGAGTTTGACTGGAAAATACCGCGAAAACCAGGGAAATTCGATAGAAGAAACGAATGAGTGATTTTCAGGAGGGACGGCAGATGGAAGAAGAGAGAAGAAATCTGGAGCCGGGCGTCGGACGGAGTGCACGGCGCAGAAAGGAAGCTTCAGGACCGAAAGAAACGGGGGGAGGCAGTCGAAGAGATGACGCGCTGACCCAGGAGCGCGCGCCGATCTATGAGGCGCTGGAAGCATTTCAGAAGATGCGCGTGGTGCCGTTTGATGTGCCGGGGCACAAGAGGGGGCGCGGCAACCCGGAGCTGACGAAACTTTTAGGAGAGACCTGCATGCGGCTGGACGTCAATTCCATGAAGCCGCTCGATAACCTCTGCCATCCGGTGTCCGTCATCGCGGATGCGGAGCAGCTGGCGGCTGAGGCATTCGGGGCGGCACACGCATTCCTGATGGTCGGCGGTACGACATCGGCAGTTCAGAGCATGGTGCTGACGGCAGTCAAGCGGGGCGAGAAGATTATATTGCCGCGAAATGTCCACCGCAGCGTCATGGGCGCCATGGTGCTTGGAGGCGCGGTTCCGGTCTATGTGAATCCGGCGGGTGATAAGAGACTGGGGATTCCTCTTGGAATGCGTGTGGAAGATGTGCGCCGGGCGATCAAGGAAAATCCAGATGCTAAGGCGGTGTTTGTGAATAATCCGACGTATTACGGCATTTGTTCGGATCTGCGCTCGATCGTAAAGCTGGCACATGAGCATGGGATGTTGTGTTTAGCTGATGAGGCACATGGAACCCATTTTTATTTCGGGGAAAATATGCCGGTTTCCGCGATGGCAGCTGGGGCGGATATGGCGGCGGTTTCGATGCACAAATCGGGCGGAAGCCTGACGCAGAGCTCGATTCTTCTGACGGGTCCGGGTATGTCCGCCGGGTATGTCCGCCAGATTATCAATCTGACGCAGACGACGAGCGGTTCCTACCTGCTCCTTTCCAGCCTCGATATCTCCAGACGGAACCTGGCGCTTCGCGGGCGTGAGGCATTTAAGCAGGTGGTGGAGCTGGCGGAGTATGCGAGAACAGAAATCAACCGGATTGGCGGTTATTATGCCTATTCGAAGGAGCTGGTGAACGGCGACAGCATTTATGATTTCGATGTGACCAAACTTTCAATTCACACGCGCGATATCGGGCTGGCGGGGATCGAGGTTTATGATCTTCTCCGGGACGAGTACGATATCCAGGCGGAATTTGGTGATCTGGGAAATATTCTGGCATATCTGTCCATCGGTGACCGGCAGCGGGAGGTAGAGCGCCTGGTCAGCGCACTGGCGGAGATCAAGCGCCGGTTCAGCCGGGATAAATCGACGCTGATGGATTTTGACTATATTGACCCGATCGTGGCGATGTCGCCGCAGGAGGCATTTTATGGAGAAAAAGAATCCCTTCCGATCCGCGAGACAGCCGGGCGTGTGTGCAGTGAGTTTGTCATGTGCTACCCGCCTGGCATCCCGATTCTGACGCCGGGCGAGCAGATCACGGAAGAGATCATTGACTACATTGCGTATGCGCTGGAAAAAGGATGTTCAATGACCGGACCGGAGGATCCGGGGATTGAGCGCCTGAATGTGCTGAAATAAATAAGCAGTAGATAGAAAGGGGAAAATTATGAATTTCTGGTTTTCAGAGAATCATACGCCAAATGTAAAAATTTCCATCCGGGTGGATCGCCAGCTTTACAGCGGAAAGAGCGAGTTTCAGCGGATCGATGTCTTTGATTCGCCGGAATTTGGGCGGTTTCTGACTTTGGATGGATATATGATGCTGACGGAAAAGGATGAATTTATCTATCACGAAATGATCACGCATGTGCCGATGGCAGTGCATCCGTTGGTCAAAAAGGTACTGGTAATTGGAGCCGGAGATGGAGGCGTGATCCGGGAGCTGACCCGCTATCCGGAGATCGAGCACATCGACATGGTGGAGATCGACCCGCTGGTGGTGGAGGTCTGCCGGAAATATCTGCCGAAGACAGCGTGCCGTCTCGATGATCCGAGACTCTCGATCCACTATGAGGATGGGCTGAAATATGTCCGCTTTAAGGAAAATGAATACGATCTGATCATCGTGGATTCGACCGATCCGTTTGGACCGGGCGAGGGACTTTTTACCCGGGAATTTTACGGGAACTGCTATAAGGCGTTAAAAGAGGACGGCATCATGGTCAATCAGCATGAAAGCCCGTTTTATGCCGAGGACGCGGAGGCGTGCAAGCGGGCACATAAGCGGATCGTAGAGTCGTTTCCGATCAGCCGCGTCTATCAGGCGCATATCCCGACCTACCCGTCCGGGCACTGGCTGTTTGGATTTGCGTCGAAGAAATACCATCCGTTAAAGAATTTGGATGAGACAAGATGGAACCTGCGGGGGCTGGACTGCCGGTATTATACGACGGACCCTGCATAAAGGGGCATTTTACCTGCCGGCATATGTGGAGGAGATGTTAGAAGATGTTGAAGGCAAATATTGAGACGTTTCTGGCGTGTGACGCCAGCTATGAGGAGGCGGGGATCGTGCTCTACGGCGCGCCGTTTGACTCAACCACTTCGTACCGCCCGGGCACCCGGTTCGGCTCACGGGCGATCCGCTCGGAATCCTATGGGCTGGAATCGTATTCGCCGTACCAGGACCGTGATCTGACCGATTACGCTGTGTTTGACGCGGGCGATCAGGAGCTCTGCTTTGGTGACGCATCGTTGGCGTTAAAGGATCTGCGGGAGCGGGCGGCGGAGGTTGCCGGGGATGGCAAGATACCATTTATGCTGGGCGGCGAGCACCTGGTGACGCTGGCACCGGTGCAGGCGCTGGCAGAGAAATATCCGGATCTGCATATCATCCATTTTGATGCACATGCTGATCTGCGGGACGATTATCTGGGTGCGAAACTTTCGCACGCCTGTGTGCTGCGCCGCTGCTGGGAAGTCCTGGGAGATGGCAGGATCACGCAGTTTGGTATCCGCTCCGGCGACCGGGAGGATGGCGCTGGGGAAAAGAACACGTGACGACGCATCCATTTATTGTGGATATGGAAGTCCTTCAGGAAACGCTTCGGAAACTGGAAGGAAAACCGGTGTATTTTACCCTGGATCTGGATGTGCTGGATCCGAGTGTGTTTCCGGGAACAGGAACGCCGGAACCGGGCGGAATCAGTTTTGAGGAACTTCGACGGGCAGTCACGCAGATCTGCAGCGCAGCTCGGATTGTTGGATGTGATGTGAATGAATTATCCCCGGCGCTGGATGCGTCCGGTGCATCGACGGCGGTGGCGTGCAAGATTGTAAGGGAGATGCTGCTGGCGCTGCTGGGAAATCCAAAGATTAGGTAAGAAATGTTTTTGGCGGGTCCCAAGGTCAAAAATTCTCCTGCAAGCAAGCTTGCGTCGAACTTCTGACCTTTTGACCCTGGTATCATCAAATAAAAGTGTGTGTTTGAGACATGAACTGAAAAGTGTTTGAACAAAAGCAAATGTGAAATTTGGATTATAAAATGGAACAAAAACAGAGTACATTTCAGAATACAGGAGGAAAAAAGATGGGAAAAGCGTTAATTATCGGATGTGGAGGCGTAGCTTCCGTAGCAATTCACAAGTGCTGCCAGAACAGCGAGGCATTTGAGGAGATCTGCATTGCAAGCCGGACAAAGTCCAAATGTGATGCGCTGAAAGAAAAATTAGAGGGAACCACCAAGACGAAGATCCAGACCGCACAGGTGGATGCAAACAACGTGGACGAGCTGATTGCCCTGATTGAGAAATTTAACCCGGATGTGGTGCTGAACCTGGCGCTTCCGTACCAGGATCTGACAATCATGGATGCCTGCCTGGCGACGAAGACCCATTATATCGATACTGCGAACTATGAGCCGGAGGACACGGCAAAATTTGAGTACAAATGGCAGTGGGCATATCGTGAGAAATTTAAAGAGGCGGGCATTACCGCACTGCTGGGAAGCGGCTTTGATCCGGGTGTAACCGGCGTATTTTCAGCGTATGCGCTGAAACATGAGTTTGACGAAATCAACTACATCGACATTCTGGATTGCAACGGCGGCGACCACGGCTATCCGTTTGCAACCAATTTTAACCCGGAGATCAATATCCGGGAGGTGTCGGCAAACGGTTCTTACTGGGAAGATGGACACTGGTAGAGACGAAACCGATGGAGATCAAGAGAGAGTATGATTTTGACGGCGTCGGCATGAAGGATATGTACCTGCTTCACCATGAGGAGATCGAATCGTTGGCGCTCAATATGCCGGGAATCAAGCGGATCCGCTTCTTCATGACCTTCGGTCAGAGCTACCTGACCCATTTAAAGTGCCTGGAGAATGTCGGCATGACCTCGATCGAGCCGATTATGTACGAAGGAAAAGAGATCGTACCGCTGCAGTTCTTAAAGGCAGTTCTTCCGGATCCGGCATCCCTTGGTCCGCGTACCGTTGGAAAAACAAATATCGGATGCATTTTCCAGGGTAAGAAGGATGGAAAAGAGAAGAAGTATTACTTATATAATATCTGCGATCATCAGGAGTGCTACAAAGAGGTTGGTTCCCAGGCGATCTCCTACACAACCGGTGTACCGGCGATGATCGGCGCGATGCTGGTGATGAATGGAACCTGGCAGAAACCGGGCGTTTATAATATTGAAGAATTTGATCCGGATCCATTTATGGATGCGTTAAATAAATGGGGACTTCCGTGGAAGGAATCCTGGGATCCGGCACTGGTGGATTAAGGTAAAAATGCTTCCATTAAGAAAATGGTTTTATTTTGCGTTTTTTTAGGCGCAGGAAGAGAACGGACACGGAAGATGGAAGAAAGAAAGGAAGGAAAACAGATGCAGGAACGGGAGGCGGCTGGGGTTCTCCGGGACACGGCGGCGATCCGCACACCATTTTATGTGGTGGATGAGACGCTTTTAAAGAAAAATCTGGAAATTTTGAAGGATACGGCAGAGCGGGCTGGATGCCGGATTCTGCTGGCACAGAAAGCATTTTCCATGTATTCGGTCTACCCGCTGATTCGTCAGTATCTGTCGGGAACCGCGGCGAGCGGGCTTTATGAGGCGCGACTTGGAAAAACGGAGTTTGGCGGGGAGACCCATGTGTTTTCTGCCGCCTACCGCCCGGATGAGTTTGATGAGATTTTAAATTATGCCGACCACATCGTTTTTAATACGCCGGGGCAGGTGCTGAAATATGGTGAAAAAGTAAAAAAAGCCGGAAAACAGGCGGGACTCCGGCTGAACCCGGAGTGTTCCACGCAGGAGGGTCACGCGATCTATGATCCGTGTGCGCCGGGATCCCGCATGGGGACGACTCTTTCGATGCTTTCGGAGGCGGGAAACTTTGAAGAAACTATCCTCCGTATCTGAATGGATTTCATATGCATACGCTCTGCGAGCAGAATTCAGATGACCTGGAGACGACGCTGCGGGCAGCGGAGGAGAAGTTTGGAGCCTGGTTTTCAAAGGTAAAATGGCTGAACCTGGGCGGCGGACACCACATTACGAGAGAAGATTATGATCGGGAACGCCTGATCCGTCTGGTGTGCGGGCTGCGCGAAAAATATGGGGTAGAAGTATACCTGGAACCGGGCGAGGCAGTTGTCTTAAACGCGGGATTTCTTGTGACTTCCGTGCTGGAGACGATGGAAAACGGCATGCAGATTGCAATTCTGGATACCTCGGCGGCCTGTCATATGCCGGATGTGTTGGAAATGCCGTACCGTCCGCCGCTTATCGGAGCGGGAGAAGCGGGCGAAAAGCCGTATACGTTCCGCCTGGGCGGACCAACCTGTCTTTCGGGAGACTGCATCGGGGATTATTCGTTTGATGCACCGCTAAAAGAGGGCGGGCGGCTGGTGTTTGGCGATATGGCACTCTATACGATGGTCAAAAATAATACCTTTAATGGAATGCCGCTTCCGTCGATCGTATACCGGCATGAAGATGGGACAGCGGAAGTGGTGCGGGCGTTTGGATATGAGAATTTTGTGGGACGGTTGTAAGCTTGGGGCGAATCGGGGATTGTATTTTTTTATTAAAAAGAGTAAAATGAAATGACTTGCAGAAAGATTACAAAGAATGTCTGCGAGGACAGCCGTTATACATTGTTACACAGTATGGGAATAACGGTTACACAAGTTTTAGAGAATAAAAGGATAGAGAGATAAAGTTATGATACAGGATATCGCACCACATCGCTATGACAATACATACCACATTCAGAAACCTGGAGCACAGGACTACGTCTTCTGCATCCAGAAAAGCCGGATTCTTCTGCGTGAGACCGTGGAGGAACATGTGCTTACTATCCCGCGCCGGGAGGAGATTGAGGCGGCAGTTCCGGAACTGATGGATCGGGCGGTTTATCTCTTTTCGGTTGATGAGAAGCCGTATTTTCTGGTCAGTGTGCCGGAGAAAGAAGCGGAAGAGATTCTGGCAAAGCTAAAAGAAGGTGCTGGTCAGATGCCTGTTTCAGACAAAAATCATATGGAAGCTGGGAAGATGGCTTCTGGTGCACTGGAAGGGGCAGAAAAAGAGCCGGAGCAGCTTTGCTATGCATGGAAAACGTCAACCGACATCCGTGCGATGGAGCCGATGCACCAGGCATTTGCAGCGATCACGGCGGTGCAGCTGTGGCGCTGGAGACAGAGCCGTCAGTTTTGCGGACGCTGTGGGGCAAAGACGCAGGACAGCCGGACCGAGCGGGCACTCGTCTGCCCGGTCTGCGGTCAGACGGAATATCCAAAGATCTCCCCGGCAGTCATCGTGGCGATCACGAACGGGAACAAACTTCTTATGTCGCGCTACCGCGTCAACCACAGTACCTACCGTGGGTATGCGCTGATCGCTGGATTTGTCGAGATCGGAGAGACATTTGAAGAGACCGTCCGCCGCGAAGTGATGGAGGAAGTCGGGCTGAAAGTTAAAAATATCCGCTATTTCAAGAGTCAGCCGTGGGCATTTACTGATACGGAGATGATCGGATTTTTTGCAGAACTGGATGGGGACGATAAGATCCGGCTGCAGGAGGACGAGCTTTCTGAGGCAGGCTGGTATACGCGTGAGGAGATCCCGGACGATGCACGCCTCATCAGTGTCGGAACCGAGATGAAGATGTATTTTAAATACGGTCCGGACTGGGAGAAAAAGTGGCAGGAACACCAGAAATGATGTGTTGATATATCGTTAATGTACACAGGTAGGCACTTTTGGAACCGAAAGTGCCGTAAGAAAACATGGTGGCAGCAGGAATTTGCCGTATTTAAATGCAAAGCCGCGGCAAATTCCGTTACTGGGCACGTATGCGTGAACAGTAATGATATATCTCTGAGGAATACAAAGCATTCCTTTTAATTAGTTGACAAACTGAGAATTGGTTGCTATCATTAAGGCTATACGAACAAGACAGAAGATCAAGGTGGGAAGATTGCATGAGCAGAATTGTGTTATCATTGCTGGTAGATAATACTGCCGGCGTTTTAAGCCGTGTGGCTGGACTTTTCAGCCGCCGCGGATATAATATCGAAAGTCTTACAGTTGGCGTGACCGCGGATCCGAGATACTCCCGTATGACGGTTGTATCGCTGGGCGATCATCAGGTTCTGGAGCAGATTCAGAAGCAGCTTGGAAAACTGGAAGATGTACACGACATCAAGGAACTGCGGGAAGGTCATTCCGTATATCGTGAGCTGATGCTCGTCAAGGTGAGGGCAAATGCGAACCAGCGGATGGCGATCAATGCGATTTCCGAGATTTTCCGTGCGTCGATTGTCGATGTGGGAAAAGATTCTGTCACTGTTATGCTGACAGGCGACCAGTCCAAACAGGACGCGCTGATTAATCTTCTGGAAGATTATGAGATTCTGGAATTAGCCAGAACAGGTCTTACCGGTCTTTCCAGAGGTGCGGATGATATCCGCTATCTGCCATAGTACATCAGTCGATAGACTGGATACAAGGCATTCAACAGGTTTACAAAGTCTGGTCCAAAGACGCACAGAGAGGCGCCGGTCTATGCTTTATAATAAATTTATTTTATTTTTGTTAGATCCAAGGAGGAAATGAAAAATGGCAGCAAAGATTTACTATCAGGAAGATTGTAATTTATCCTTATTAGAAGGACAGAAGATTGCTATTATCGGTTACGGCAGCCAGGGTCATGCACATGCCCTGAACTTAAAAGAGTCCGGATGCGATGTTATCATCGGTCTTTACAAGGGCAGCAAGTCTTGGGCAAAAGCAGAGGCACAGGGATTTAAAGTATACACCGCAGCAGAGGCTGCAAAACAGGCTGATATCATCATGATCCTGATCAACGATGAGCTTCAGGCAGATATGTACAAGAAAGACATCGAGCCAAACCTGGAAGAGGGCAACATGCTTATGTTCGCTCATGGCTTTAACATCCACTTCGGATGCATCAAACCGCCGAAGAATGTCGATGTAACCATGATCGCTCCGAAGGCACCGGGTCACACTGTAAGAAGTGAGTATCAGGCTGGTAAGGGTACACCGTGTCTGGTAGCAGTAGAGCAGGATTACACAGGCAAAGCACTTGACCGTGCACTGGCTTATGGTCTTGGCATCGGCGGCGCTAGAGCAGGTCTTCTGGAGACTACATTCCGTACCGAGACTGAGACAGACCTCTTCGGTGAGCAGGCAGTTCTTTGTGGCGGTGTTTGTGCTCTGATGCAGGCTGGTTTCGAGACTCTGTGTGAGGCTGGTTATGACCCGAGAAATGCTTACTTCGAGTGTATCCACGAGATGAAGCTGATCGTAGACCTGATTTATCAGTCTGGTTTCGCTGGTATGAGATACTCCATCTCCAACACAGCTGAGTACGGCGATTATGTAACCGGACCGAAGATCGTTACCGCTGAGACAAAGAAAGCTATGAAGAAAATTCTGTCCGATATCCAGGACGGTACCTTTGCAAAAGAGTTCTTACTGGATATGTCCCCGGCAGGTCGTCAGGTACACTTCCAGGCTATGAGAAAGCTTGCTTCCGAGCATCCGTCTGAGAAAGTCGGCGCAGAGATCCGTAAGCTTTACAGCTGGAACAACGAGAACGATAAGCTGATCAACAACTAATCGTTTTTCGAATATAGGAAATCTTATACAGGGCTGCTGCAGGTTTGCAGCGGTCCTGTTTTTTGTGTAATAGGAAATTCTTTGGAATGTTCTATTACACAAAAAAGGCACATTTTTTTACATGAATGAGAAAGGAAACGCGGATGAAACGCTATGATGACGTAAATATAATCAAGGCATACGCCTGTCTGGCGGTTTTTGGAAGTCACTGGTTCGGTACATTCGGGAGCTGGGGCAGCAATAAGGTAAATGCGCTGATGGAAATAGGACCGCTTCCCCTGTTCCGCTATGGACCTCGGGGTTAGTCTTTTTTTGATGATCAGCGGAATGCTGATAGCCGATAAGGTATATTCCGGGCGGTTTACTTCGTGGAGCTCGGAGATCCTGCGCCGCTATCTGAAACTGACCTGCCCGCTGACGGTCACCTTTCTGCTGGCATATCTATTTTACCGGGGCGGTCTCTTCTACACGGTGCGGGTTGCGCCGCGCCTGGAAAATGAGTGGCTGAGCAACTTTTACAGCTATCTGCCAGGCGGTCTGAAGGCGATCCGCTATGCCTGGTTTGATACAATCTTCAAGGCGGATTCAACGTACTATGGTCCATCCTGGATGCTGACCTACACTTTCATGGGAAGTATTCTGACTCTTGTACTTTCATCCGCTCCGGGAAGTAGGAACCCGCCAGAAAATCCTGATTCTGGCAGGTGTCGCGGCAGTGCTGATCGGAATGAACAGCTTTTATATATGCCTGCTTCTGGGAAATGGGATCTGTCTGCTGATGCGGGCAGTTGAGAAGTCCATGAAAGAAAGAGAGCGAAAAGAGAATCTGCTTAAAGATGGAGAAGGAAAATATGGCATCTTTGGTGCTGCCCTCTGGATTTTCAGCATCTGGTTCGTCCGAAAATCTTTCTGGATCGGAACCACATTGGGAGCGCATGGATTTCCAGGTGGACTCGGAACCATGGAATTCTATGGTCATGTTGCTGCATTCCTGATGATTTTAGGCTTCCGTCTCTTCTGGCTCGGCGGTCTGGAGACCTGGCTCCCGGGGACCCTCAAAAAAATTATTCTGTGGATCGGCGAGTATAGCATGGGAATCTTCCTGACACACTGGCTTGTGATTGCCAGCTTTTCCTGTTGGTTTTACAGCATTTATTCTGAGGCGGGAGAGAAGCTGGCGATCGGGGTGAATCTGGTTCTGAGCTGCATTTTAATAGGAATTTGTTCGAAAGTGTATGTCTGGCTAGTAGATGGGAAAATATTTCCATGTGTGTGGAAATGTGCGAAGAGTATTTTAAAAGAAAATCGGTAACTGCTCAGTAGGTCTGCGCATTTACTGCGCTGACCGTACGAAAACATGGGCTAGCAGGCAAAAATTCCATTGCCGCAGGCAATTTTTAATGAATTTTTGCGCGTGACTGTGAAGGTACTGAACAGTTACGAAAATTGATAAAAATAGGAACTAAACAGAAAAAGTCCGGCATATGGCAGCTTGACCGCCATGCGCCGGACTTTTTCGTTTCATAGGAAATGGCGGTCGTGTTGCCAATTATTTCATCATTCCGAACAAAACTGCACAAAATCATTCATCGTCCGCGTCATTGCCGCCGGATGATAAGCAAATCCAATCGTTCGGTTTCGGATTGGCACTTCCAGCGGGAGTTCGATCAGCGAACCATCCTTTAATTCTTCCTGCACAAACTCGCGGATCACACATCCGATTCCAAGTCCCGTTTTGGCAAATTCAATCAGAAGATCCATCGTCGTCGCCTCTAAAATCTGCTTCGGTTCAATTCCGTGCTCTGCAAAGTACGCGTCAATGTGCGTGCGCGTCATATTGCTGCGGTCGAGCAACAGGATTGTCCCGGATTCGAACGGATCGACGTCGGCACCTTCGCGGATCCGCAGATTTTCCAGATAAGACCGGGTGCAGACGAAGGTGTCCTCGATTCGCATGACGGGAAGAAACGAAAGGCTGCGGCGGTTTTTCGGCTCGGCGATCAGACCGATGTCGAGCTTCTGCTGTTCCAGCATCGAGATTGTGCGTGCAGTGTCCTGACTTTCAATCAAAATGCGGACGTGCGGGTACTGTGCAATAAATCCTTTTAAATAAGGAAGAAGAATATATTTGCACAGAGTGTTGCTAACGCCGATCTTGAGCTGTCCGATGTGGAGGTTCTGGATCTGTTTTAGCTCATTTTCACCGCGCTCCAGAGCTTCAAAGGCGGCTTCCACATGCTGAAATAAGACCTGTCCCTCTGCGGTCAGGGAGACACCGCGGGAATTGCGGATAAAAAGTGCCATGCCGAGGCTTTCTTCCAGCTTGCTGATTGATTTGCTGATCGCGGGCTGACTGATAAAAAGTTCCTTGGCGGCGCGGGAAATATTACCGGCGCGTGCAACGGCGTAGAAAATACGGTACTGGGTTAAATGCTGTTCCATAATACTCCTTTATATCTATAAAGTTACTGTTCACGCATACGTGCCCAGTAACGGAATTTGCCGCGGCTTCGCATTTAAATACGGCAAATTCCTGCTGCCACCACGTTTTTTTATGGCACTTTCGGTTCCAAAAGTGCCTACTCGTGAACAGTAACACTATAACTTCGACTCATAGTATCTATTAATAATATATATTTGTATTATAACAGAACCGGTGCTATAATACAAACATAAAAAAGCAAAAGATGGCAGCGGCACCGTTGGAACAGAGTTTTTTCCTACAACAGTAAGGGCATCGGAGCCGTTACCAAGTATGTATATGCAGGAGGAAATAAATCATGGGAATGACAATGACACAGAAGATCCTGGCAGCGCACGCGGGTCTTGCAGAGGTAAAAGCAGGACAGTTGATCGAAGCAGATCTGGATCTGGTTCTTGGAAATGATATCACAACGCCGGTAGCGGTCAATGAGATGAAGAAGATGGACAACCAGACGGTATTCAATCATGACAAAATTGCGCTGGTTATGGATCATTTTATCCCGAATAAGGATATCAAGTCGGCGGAAAACTGCAAATGCTGTCGTGAATTTGCCTGTCGTCATGATATCACCAACTATTTTGACGTAGGAGAGATGGGAATCGAGCATGCACTCCTTCCGGAAAAAGGTCTGGTTGTAGCAGGTGACGCAGTCATCGGTGCGGATTCCCATACCTGTACATACGGCGCACTTGGCGCATTCTCTACAGGTGTCGGCAGTACCGATATGGCAGCTGGCATGGTAACCGGTAAGGCTTGGTTCAAGGTACCGTCCGCGATCAAGTTCAACCTGATCGGCAAACCGGCAAAATGGGTCAGTGGTAAAGATGTCATTCTTCACATTATCGGTATGATCGGTGTAGATGGCGCGCTGTACCGTTCCATGGAGTTTGTCGGCGAGGGCATCAAGAACCTTTCCATGGATGACCGTTTCACGATCTGCAACATGGCGATCGAGGCAGGCGGCAAGAACGGTATCTTTCCGGTTGATGAGAAGACCATCGAGTACTTAAAAGAGCATTCTAAACGTGATTTCAAGGTATATGAGGCAGATCCGGATGCAGAGTATGACGAAGAGTACACCATAGACTTATCCGAGTTAAAGCCGACCGTATCCTTCCCGCACCTTCCGGAGAATACGAGAACGATCGATGAGGTGGGTGACATTGCGATCGATCAGGTTGTCATTGGCTCCTGTACGAACGGACGTATCGAGGATATGCGTATCGCAGCTGAGATCTTAAAGGGCAGAAAAGTGAAAAAAGGTCTGCGCTGCATCGTGATTCCGGCGACACAGTCGATCTATTTACAGTCCATGAAAGAGGGACTTTTAGAGACCTTCATCGAGGCTGGTGCCGTTGTCAGCACTCCGACCTGCGGTCCGTGCCTGGGCGGTTATATGGGCATCCTGGCAGAAGGCGAGAGATGTGTATCCACGACCAACCGTAACTTCGTTGGACGTATGGGACACGTGGATTCTGAGATTTATCTGGCAAGCCCGGCAGTGGCAGCAGCCAGCGCCATTACCGGAAAAGTGAGCGGACCGGCGGAACTGGGACTGTAATAGGCATAAAAGTTTAGGAATAAGTAAAACGGATGTAACTGTTCAGTAGATCTGCGGGTGACTGTGAAGGTACTGAACAGTTACAAACGGATATTACGGTTTGGGGAAGGGGTTCCTGCAATCGCAGGTGCCGTCTCGTGAATTGGAATAAAATAACAGGATAAATCGCAGGAGGATATAGAAATGAAAGCAAATGGACATGTATTTAAATATGGAGACAATGTAGATACAGACGTTATCATCCCGGCAAGATACTTAAACTCTCCGGATGGCAACGAGCTGGCAAAACATTGTATGGAAGATATTGATAAAGAGTTTGTAAATAAAGTACAGAAGGGTGATATCATCGTAGCAAATAAGAACTTTGGCTGCGGTTCTTCCCGCGAGCATGCGCCGCTGGCAATCAAATGTGCAGGAGTAAGCTGTGTTATTGCTGAGACGTTTGCACGTATTTTCTACCGCAACTCTATTAATATCGGTCTGCCGATCATCGAGTGCCCGGAGGCTGCAAAAGCAATCGCGGCTGGTGATGAGGTAGAGGTTGATTTTGACAGCGGTGTGATTACCGATAAAACCACCGGCCAGAGCTTCCAGGGGCAGGCGTTCCCGGAGTTCATGCAGAAGATCATCACAGCCGGTGGACTGGTAAACTATATCAACCAGAAATAAGAGGAGTGCACTAAATCTGTCTCCAGAAAGGGTTTAGCTTATGACAAAAACAAACGTAATGCGTCTTTTAGACGCGGCTGGAATCGATTATGAAGCAGGCGAGTATGAAGTAGATGAGGACGACTTATCCGGCAGCCATGCGGCGGATATGATGGGGATGGACCATGACACGATGTTCAAAACGCTCGTTTTAAAGGGCGATAAGAACGGCTATCTGGTCTGCTGTATCCCGGTCGATGAGGAGCTGGACCTGAAAAAGGTGGCAAAGGCTTCCAAGGACAAGAAAGTGGAGATGATCCATATGAAGGAACTTCTTCCGCTGACTGGCTATATGCGAGGTGGTTGTTCCCCGATCGGCATGAAAAAGAAGTTCCCTACTTATATAGAAGAAACAGCGCAGATTTTCGACAAAATCAGCATCAGCGCGGGTCAGAGAGGTGTTCAGGTCATTCTGAATCCGGAGGAACTTGCAAAATATGTGGATGCACAGTTTGTAGCGCTGATCTAGAGTGGTAAGGAGTCTGTCTGACACCTTTACAGATACCATAATTGTTCTATTACAGTTGACATAAAAAACAGGCGACTTGATTCGCCTGTTTTTTTGACGGGCAGAATTTAACAGAATTGTAAAAAATTGAAAATTTTATACCAGCCAAAGTTTATAAAAATTGGGAAGAAAAAGCAAAAAAGTTTATAAAATGCTCACATAAATATTAAGGAAAAGTTAAATGAGAATGTGATTTGTCACAAAAATGTAAAAAAGACGTTGACTTTGAAGCCGGAAACCACATATAATGTCTCCCGTCACTTGAAGGAAGCGGCACAGGCAGAGAGGATCTGTCGTAACTGTTCACAGGTAGGAATTTTCTGAACTGAAAATTCCGTACGATACAGTTCTGGCAGCAGATTTTGCCGATTTGGAATGCGCAGCATCGGCAAAATCCCGTTGCTGGGCACACGTGTGTGAACAGTAACGATCTGTCCTTAGCTGTCAGAAAAAATCAGACAGCCAAAGAAGATGCCGCAGATGTTAAATGGCAGTCAGACCGGTTTTGGGAGGACTGCACTGATAGAAAGAGGAGAGTGTATGCCAAGCATTGACACATTTCTTCAGACTGCTTATCAGTTTATAAAGGCATTATTTGTCCGTGTGACAAAAAGGATGTACCGGACCGCAGCCGTATTGATGACGGGGGCAGCGGTTGTGACGGTGATAGCATTTAATTCGGTCAGTTTTGGCGGCGTTGGCAAAAATGCAGCCTCGGCACACCGGGAATATCCGGATGATGTGGAACTGACAGAAATGCTGCAGTCAGAAGAAACGACAGAGACAGAGAGCTTATCAGAATTTACGATTCTCGCCTCCAACGAGGAAAGTCAGCATCTACTCGGACAGAGGATGGAGCAGGGGATTCAGGATGAACTTGCGAAGGAAGCTCTGGAAGTAGAGGTAATCGAACGAGAAGTACGAATGCAGACCCAGCAGGCGGCGCAGGAAGCAGAAGAACGGGAGCGCCGGGAACGCGCAGTCATCTCTTACAGCGATGAAGATTACAGTGTTCTGCAGAAAATTGTGCAGGCGGAGGCGGGTGTGTGTGACGACAGGGGAAAGATACTGGTTGCAAATGTAATCATCAACCGGGTGAAAAACAAGAAATTCCCGAACAGCGTTAAAGCCGTTGTGTACGAACCATCCCAGTTCTCACCGGTACTGGATGGAACGATCAACAGCTGTAAGGTAACGCAGCAGACAATTGACTGCGTCAACCGTGCACTGGAAGGCGAGGATTACTCGGGCGGCGCCCTGTACTTCATGAACCGCGGAATCTCTGCTTCCTCCAATGTACGCTGGTTCGATGGCAAGCTGACCTATGTCATGCAGCATGGTGGACATGAATTTTACAAATAAAGAGTGAAAAGCAGAAAAGAAAGATGGCTGGAGAAAAGTTGTCTTTCTTTTTTGCGTAAAATGTATTAGAATGGTCGTAAGCAATGAAAACGTAGTTTTTTCAAGCTGGTGTGCTGCGGAGTAATGCACCGCGGACTACAATAAGGAGAACGAACCATATGAACCATATCATACTATTTGACCTCGACGGAACCCTTACAGATCCGAAGGAAGGCATCACAAAGTCTGTCCAGCATGCGCTGCAGGCATACGGGATCGATGAGCCGGATCTGGATAAACTGTGTCCGTTCATCGGACCGCCGCTGTCGGACAGTTTTAAAGAATATTACGGATTCAGCGAAGCGCAGGCGCGCGAAGCGATTGACCATTTCCACGAATATTTTACGAAACAGGGAATGTTTGAAAACAAAGTCTATCCGGGAATCCGGGAGATGCTGGCACGTTTAAAGGATGCCGGTCTTACGCTGGCGGTGGCAACCTCGAAGCCGGAACCGTTTGCTATTCAGATTCTGGAGCATTTTGATCTGCTTTCCTACTTTACCCTGGTTGGCGGGGCGGATATGGAGGAGATCCGGGTCCGCAAAGGCGATGTGATTGCCTACACGCTGGACCGTCTGGGAACAACACCGGAGAAATCGAAGGTTATCATGGTGGGCGACCGGAAACACGATATTATCGGGGCGCATGAAAATCAGCTCCCATGTGCGGCAGTGCTGTATGGATATGGTTCCCGGGAAGAGTTTACGGAAAATGGGGCAGACTACCAGATTGAGACGGTGGAAGAGCTGGGAGATTTCCTGATGAAGTGGGGAGAAGTATAAAAGACAAAAAAGAGCTTCTTAAAAGAGATAGAGAGATGGATAACCTGAACAGTAACAACCTGACCGCATTATCAGAAAATGGAACTTGAAAAAACATCCGACTTGCGGTATAATAGCCGTATCAAAAGAGAATATTTGTAATTCCTGGGATGCTCGACAACTCTTGCTTTTTTTGAACCTACATTTTGACTAACGGGATTCCGATATTTTTAGATGGATGTCAGGCCTCCTCTCGAGTGGAAGACAGAAATCTAAGTGAGGTTGCCCACCTAGCAGCGCTAGGCGTCAATATGGTAAGAGCCGGCATTTTGGGGTTACAAAGGATAAAAGCAGCGAGCAATCGCTGCTTTCTCTGTAAAAGAAAGTGTGTAAAGAAAATGTAACATTTTCCAGAAGCACATTGTAAAATCAGAAAAGAGGAACGGATAAGAACATAAGTATGGAAAAAAGAGATTTCAAAGAATACATTTATATGGGGATGACGGCAGTTTCGGTGATTGCGGTCTGCATACTGCTCTGGTTCAGCATCCAACACTGGGATGTGGTGTCGGCGGGCACCCGCAAGGTTGTGAAAATCCTCGCGCCGATTCTCTGCGGTGCGGTGCTGACGTATCTGACCGCCCCGGCATATAACTGGGTAGCAGGGATCGTGGAAAAGACCCTTGGCTCTGTCACTAAGAATTCCAAATACGTTCGTGGTGCAGCCCGGATGCTTGCGACGGCAGCCTGTCTGGGGCTGGTTATTGTGCTTGTGGTAGGGATGTTCCAGCTTATGATCCCGCAGCTGATCGAGAGTTTGATCGGCATTCAGGATTCATTTCCGCTGTATGTGCAGAATGTGTATGAATGGATTCAGCGTATTTTGAAAAATAATCCGGAGATCGAAAATATGGTTCTGAGCAGTTTTGAAAATAATCTGGCAGTTTTTCAGAACTGGGCGGAGAAATCGTTTACCAACATTGATATGCACCGGATTGGACAGATCGTGACAGGCCTTTCCAGCAGCGTGCTGGGTGTCCTGGAATTTATCAAAAACTGGCTGATCGGTCTGATCGTCATGGTGTATCTGCTAAATATCAAAGATACACTGGCAGCACAGGGAAAGAAGATTGTCTATGGCTGCCTGAATCTAAGACAGGCGAATCTGGTAATCGAGGAGCTCCGGTTTATCAATCAGATGTTCGGCGGCTTCATCATCGGCAAGCTGGTGGATTCCCTCATTATCGGTATTATCTGTTTCATCGGTGTGACGATCTTAAATATGCCGTTCCCGATGCTTTTGAGCGTCATTATCGGTGTGACGAATGTGATACCTTTTTTTGGACCGTTCATCGGTGCGATACCTGCAGCGTTCCTGGTATTCTTAGTCAGTCCGCTCCAGTGTGTGTATTTCCTCATCTGGATTCTGCTTCTGCAGCAGTTTGACGGCAATATTCTGGGACCGAAGATCCTGGGCAATTCGACAGGACTTTCGAGTTTCTGGGTACTGTTTTCGATTCTCTTCTTTGGCGGACTCTTTGGTTTCGTCGGCATGATTATCGCAGTACCGGCATTTGCGGTTATCTATGACTTGATCTCCCGCGCGGTGCACCGGTCGCTGCGGCTTCGGAAATTGCCGATGGAGACAGACGAATACCGGAAGTTAGACCACATTGATGAGAAAACAGGAACGTTTATGGAGTTAAATAAAAAGTGACTGTGAATGAGAAAGGACAGTTAAAAAATAAAGGCGGCTGGAGAAATATGGAAAAGAAAACAGGCAGATCGCGAAAGGCAGTACAGTCTCTGAAACCTAAAAAGCTGGTTTACTGGGCAGTGGCGATTCCGGCTTTTCTGGCACTCCTGCTCTTTGCAATTGTATTTTTGGATCACTCGGATAATGATATTTCACGCGCCATGGCATCGAAAGCTATGGCGTTATCATTTGCAGACCGGGACGACATCGTTGCGTCGCAGGGAGAACACGGAAGCCATTTTGGAACGCCGGATCAGGATGAATGGTATGCCAAATATATTGACTATATGATTGAGGAAGGCTATCTGGAGCCGGGAGACGAGAAGATAAGTAAAAGCTACGCGATGGGCGCACTGACCTATGGCGAAGCGGCATATGCGGCAGATCGCGTTTCAAAAGGGCTTTCGAGCGCCCTGAATGTATCTAAAAATAAATATAAAAAGGCAATGCCGAAGGAAGAATGGTGGCTGTTTTATGAGTCATTCTTAAAAAAGGCAGATTCGGAAAACGCGGTCAAAAAACAGAAGCTGGTGCTTTATGGAACACCGAAAAATGTGAAGGAAGCAGCGGCATGGACGGCATATACGGATCAGGGAACGATGAATTTTGAGGGCGTGTCGCTGGATGCCTGCATCGATCGGAAGATCGAGGTCTATGAGCGTGATGGTTCGATCATCACGCTGTGCGGCGTACAGTCTGAAAAAGTTACATATAAGAATGTCTGGATCGTTCCGGGAGAATCGGGTGGGATGGATGTGTATATTGGCACGATCGTCCGGACATTTCCAGAGGAAGAAAAGCTCAAGGATCGTACCGATGGCGTGCTGGCGGATGTCGAGCTGGATAAGGGCAAGATCCGCAAGCTGTCGCTCAAGGAAGATATGATCGAAGGAAAGGTACTTTCGGTCAAGGATGATACGATCGAGATTGACGGGTACGGAACGCTGAAACTGGACGATGATTTTAAAGTATATAAAACATATGGAGTCGTCAAGGAGCAGAAAAAGCGGGATGTGCTGGTCGGCTATGATCTGGGAAAATTTGTCGTGGCTGGCAAAAAGGTTTGCGCAGCACTCTTAAATCATGATTTTTCAGCGACGAACATCCGCGTGCTGATCATGAATGATGATTATTCCTCCTTGTTTCACACGAAGGTGGTACTCCAGTCGGACAGCACGATGCATGTGACCTGGGGCGAATCAGAGGAGACTTTGAGCCCGGGAACGAAATTGTCCGTGAGTCCTGGCGATGACCGTCTGAAAGAAGGGCGCATGACGATCACGCTGGAAGACCCGCAGAAGGAGATCCGCATCCTGAGTACCAAGCGGGCGCAGGGAACGCCGTCGTATTTCGGCAGCTTCGAGTTGAGCGAGGAGTCGGATGGGCTGCTTCTGATCAATGAGCTGGACGTCGAAGATTACCTGACACGCGTAGTGCCGAGCGAGATGCCATCTAATTATGAGCTGGAGGCGCTCAAGGCGCAGGCAGTTTGCGCACGGACGTATGCCTACCGGCAGATCAAGGCGAATGCATACAGCCGTTACGGCGCACACGTTGATGACAGCACGAACTATCAGGTGTACAATAATACAGAGAGCAGTGAGCGGACGAATCTGGCAGTCAAGGAGACGGACGGGAAGATTGTATATTACAACGATACCCCGGCGGAAACGTATTATTTTTCAACTTCCTGCGGATATTCTACCGATGGAACGATCTGGGGCGCCAGCAAAGACGAGGTTCCGTATCTGAAAGGGATCGGTTTGACGGAAAAGAAGAAGATTCCGGATTTGACGGACAACGACACATTTCTCAAGTTTATCCAGGGACAGGGTGAGCAGAATTATGATTCCTCGTTCCCGATGTACCGCTGGAAAACAACGATCACGAATAAGAAGCTGCAGCAGAAGGTAGATACCGTCGGCGAGATTCAGGGTATTTTTGTGACTTCCCGCGGTAAGGGTGGTATCGCCCAGACGGTGCAGATCGTCGGAAGCGAGGGAACCAAGACACTGAAAGGTCAGAGTCAGATTCGGAGTGTCCTCGGCTCGGAATCACTCGTTTATAAGAAAAATGACGGAACCGAACTGACAGGATGGAGTACGCTTCCGAGTGCCTTTTTCTCGGTGGATGAAACTGCCAGGGATGAGGAAAAAGACATCCGCACATTTACCATCTGGGGCGGCGGCTACGGTCACGGAGTCGGCATGAGCCAGAACGGCGCACAGGAGATGGCGCGCGAAGGCAAGAATTATGAAGAGATTCTGATGTTCTTTTATGATGGGGTTGAAATTCGGGATTGTGAGGAAGATTAGATTTAGAAGATGGCTGCGCTGAAAGGGCACGGTCAGGATTCCTCCCCAAATGATAAGAGTGTGTGATTGGGGTAAATTAGAAAAAATTCAGGTATTATGTATTATTAAGTAGAAAAGAGACGCATTCGTAAAATGAAAGAAGCGTCTCTTTTTCTGTTGCTTGTATGGATTTCAAGGATGAAGCAGTTATACTGTGTGACGGACTATTTGCGGTACAAATATTTTGGAAGTCCGTTTTCCATAATATGGGAAACGTCCCCTTGGATCAGCGGCTGCGAGTAAGCCAGGAAATCATCGCTGACATCGGTACCGTTTTTCGTGATCCACTCGGCAGGTACTTTCTTTTCCTGATTGCAGATCAGATTGACATCCTTGAGAACTGGATGAATTTTATATACAGTGTTACGATGTTTTACGCATGAAGCGGATGCTGCGCCTAAGTCTGCAGCGTTTGAAACGGCAGCAGCTGCATGAACAGGTTCAGAAGCAGCTGTATCAGTCTCACGCTCAAATGCCACCATCTGCCCAGTATGGCCGTCCAGAGCTGCCTGGACACCGAAACGGCCTGCCATCTCGGCCTCATTCAGATCAGTAGCGGAAACGGTGAGACCGGAGCAGCGCTGGTTGACGTTGAGCTCGACCGAGCGCACCTTGACGCCGAACTGGTTGCGGACATAATTTTCCAGAATTTTTCCGCATCCGGCTAACATTTTGTGACCGAAGGTGTCGACCTGGGCTTCGGTTGAATATTCGCAGATAAAACGACCGCCGTGGTCGCGGATGCCCTCGGAGACGCAGACGATGACATTCGCTGTCTTTTCAAACGCTTTCTTTAAGTCGTCATTAAATTGTGCCAGCTCAAATGGAGCTTCCGGCAGATAGATTAAGAGCGGATTGTCACCGGCTTCCTTGCGTGCTAAGGCAGAGGCAGCCGTCAGCCATCCGGCATGGCGTCCCATGATCTCAACGATGGTGACCGATTTCTGCTGATAGACAGAGGCGTCCAGCGCAATTTCACGGATGGATGCAGCGACATAGCGGGCAGCGCTGCCGTATCCCGGCGTGTGATCGGTCAGGACGAGATCGTTGTCGATCGTCTTGGGAATGCCGATAAAGCGGATCGGGCTTTTGATCTGCGCCGCATAGCGGGAAAGCTTGCTGACGGTGTCCATCGAGTCGTTGCCGCCGATGTAAAAGAAATAGCCGATGTCCAGCCGCTCCAGTTTTTCAAAGAGGACGCGGTAGAAGCTGTCGGAGAGGTTCTCAGGGAGTTTAAAACGGCAGGAACCCAGATACGCCGCCGGAGTCAGGCGAAGAAGTTCCAGATCGTCATCGGAGAGTGTTTCTGAAAGGTTCATATAAGAATCCGCGAGAAAGCCCTCGATTCCATTGATCATACCGTAGACGCAGCCAACCGCATCGCTGTGGCGCGCACCTTCGCAGATAACGCCGTAAAGGCTCCCGTTGATAACTGCGGTCGGTCCGCCGGACTGTCCGACTAAGATGTTTTTCTTGTTCATAAGGTAAATCTCCTTTTTGTGAGGTAAGTACAAGGTTTATGATATAAAAAGTTTCAAATCAATATAAAAATGTACATAAAATGATTTGCTGGAGTTGTATTTTTCATAGAGGTAAAAATAAATTAAAAAGTACAACTCAAAACGTATCTATTGTAACGGAAAGAGAGGAAGAAAGCAAGGGAAAAAGGTATGTATGATAAATAATATGAAAACCGGATACTCGGAAGCAGATAAAAGGCGTATAAAAATTTGGAGATTGATGTATAGAATAACAGAAACGGGTCATACTGTTAGTATCACAAAAGAGAAATTTTTGAATACTTATCCTCCCCTTTTTAATACCCTGTTCGTTGGCTTTGTGCAGCGGACGGGGTGTTTTTTTGTTTCATAGGAAATTACCGAAAAGCCTTTTTTAACAGGAAAACCGCGAATTTTAACCCAGATTAGCTTGCAGAGAAATGGAAGCTGCCGCTCAATCATCTATTTTTGATAATGATTTTGCAACAGCCTCTTTGTTCTTGTGATTAAAAGTATTTCCGATTCCCCCACAAATTTGCCTTTTTCAGATCCAGATACTCATTGTAGGCTTTTTCCAGGATCTGTTTTTCGTTGGAAAATTTCAGAAGGTGGTAGGCTTCGTAAAATTTGTAGTAGCCGGAATCGACGAAGTATTCTTCGCGCTGCGGCTTACTGTAGTAGCTGTCCGCCATCATCAGATACCAGTGCACGGTCTTTTCGATGGTATCCTGAGGGGTGTTGAAGGTGTACTGGCTTTTACCAATGTACTTGATGATGGAGGCGGCGACGCCAGTCTCCTCATGAACCTCCCGGAGGGCGGTCTGCTTGAAGTCTTCGCCCGGTTCTACGGTTCCTTTGGGAAGAACCCAGCCTTCGTATTTGTTCCGGTAGTTTTTGTAAAGAACGAGTAATTTTCCCCGAAATATAACCACACCGCCGCAGCTCGTTGCTTCGATCATCTGCAATCCCTCCTGTCCTGGTGTGTGCATGGAAGTTGATTCGTGGCGTATATCCGTGAGCCGGGAACCAGCTTTATGCATATGATTTAAACTGGTTTTAGTATACCGCGTTTTGCATGATTATGCAAGATTGGAAAGTCACATAAGGCATCATGAGAAAATCCTGTTACAGTTTGCACAATGTGTGAACTGTAAAAAATCATAAGAAAGATATAAGAAACAGAAGAAAGAAAATCTGGTATGATGAAGATGGAAATGGCTCATATTACAAAAGAATGCAGGCATATGTGCAGCGAAACCTAAAAAATACACAGAATTTGGATGATAGAATTACGAAAAAAAGACAGGAGGCAGGAAAATGGCACAGACAGAACAAAAGAATCAGAATGTAAAAAAACAGTTTGAGGAGCTGCAGTCTCTTTTGGAGCGGGCGATGGCGCTTCAGACGTCGATGGTTTTGTTTGAGTGGGATGATGAGACGCTGGCGCCGAAGGGTGCAGCAGAGCATACCGCGCGGGTGATAGGTTCACTTTCGGAGCAGTATCAGGAGATTCTGGCGTCAATGCGTTTTAAGGAGCTGCTGGATGCCTGCCAGAAGGCAGAAAAAGAGAATGCGGGCGTATTTGATGAGGTGCAGTCGGCAATTCTCCGGGAAGCAGCCGAGGAGCAGGAGCGGCTTTCCTGCATTCCGCCGGAGGAATACCGTGCGTATGCAGAACTTACGGCGCGTGCGACGGGAATCTGGACGCGTGCGCGAGAGAAAAATGATTTTGCTTCATTTGCCCCTGTTTTGAAGGAGATTATTTCCTATCAGAAGAAATTTGCGGCGTACCGGGCAAAGCCGGGACAGAAGCTTTACGATGTGATGCTGGATACCTACGAAAAAGGTTTTAATATGGAGATGTTAGATCCATTTTTTGAGCTGATGAAAGGGAAAATCGTGCCGCTTTTGAAAGAATCGGCAGAGCGCTCGAAGACGGTTCCGGACGCCTTTTTATCCGCAGATTATCCGGAGGCGGCGCAGGCAGAGGCGGCGCGTTTCCTAGCAGAGTATGAGGGCTTTGATTTTGACCGGGGAGTACTGGCACTCAGCGCCCATCCGTTTACGACGAATCTGCACAATCATGATGTACGGATCACGACGCATTATCAGAAACGGATTGATTCTTCGATTTTTTCCGTGCTGCATGAGACGGGACATGCTATCTATGAATTTGGCATCCGGGATGACCTGACACAGACGCTGGTGGGGCAGGGAACTTCGATGGGAATGCATGAATGCCAGTCCCGTTTCTTTGAAAATATCGTGGGGCGCAGCCATGCATTCTGGAAACCGATTTATGGAAAAGTGGCGCAGATGTTTGGAAGCCCGCTGACGGAGACGAGTCTGGAGGATTTTCTGGCGGCGGTTAATAGAACCGTTCCGGGGCTGATCCGGACGGAAGCGGATGAGCTTTCTTATCCGCTGCATGTGCTGGTGCGCTATGAAATTGAGAAAATGCTGATTGAGGAGGATCTGGAGGTGGAGAAGCTGCCGCAGATCTGGAATGATAAGTATGAAGAATACCTGGGAGTACGCCCGTCCACGGATCGGGAGGGCGTACTGCAGGATATTCACTGGTCACAGGGATCGATCGGCTATTTTCCGTCCTATGCATTAGGAAATGCCTTTGGCGCGCAGATTTATCACCAGATGAAGAAGGAATTGCCGGTAGAAAAACTACTGGAGGCAGGAAACCTGGGAGAAATCCGTGAATATCTGCGGAAAAATATTCACCAGTATGGCAAATTGAAGGACAGCCGTCAGATCCTGCGCGATATGACGGGGGAAGATTTTAATCCGTCATATTATGTGGCATATCTGGAAGAGAAGTATGGACGGCCGGAGAAAGTGCAGTAAGGCGGTCGATCTGTTCTTTCTTGAATTCCAGAGAGGAATGAAAATAGTATTCAAGCGTGACTTTCAAATCGGAGTGTCCCAGAATTTCGCTGAGCGTTTTGGGATCCATGCCATTTGTGATACAGCGGGTGGCAAACGTGTGCCGGATTGCATGAAAATTCAGATAGCGCAGTCCGGCTTGTGATAGAATGCGCTGGTAGTGATTCTGGAAGGTTCGCGGATCCATCGGGGAGCTGGCAGATTGTGACAGCAGAAAATAATCCGGGTGTTCCGGATGAGAATAGGGCTGTAGGATCGACAGAAGGAAAGCGGGCAGGGGAACCAAACGGTTGGAGGAGATGCTTTTGGGAGCGGATAAAATGAGTTCTGATTTATGGGTTGTGTCAAGGCGCGTCAGGCGCTGCACCGTGTGTCGGACATGGAGATAGCGATCGGAAAAATGAATATTTTCCCAACGCAGGGCGCAGAGTTCTCCAACTCGCAGCCTGTATAGAGTCCCAGATAGATGACGGCTTCGGAGACTCCTGTACGGGCAGTTAGATAGTGTTCGAGCTGTTCCTGTTCCTGAAGGGTAAAAACAGGTACTTCAGGGCGCTTTTTTGGAAGACGGGGCGGGAGATAGAGAATGCCGTTTGTCTGCCCGGTTTCATAGGAAAGACGCAGAATGGAGTTGACGAGCAGAAGAATACAGCGGATAGTTCCGTTCCCAAGCGGATGCAGGGAATCCGGGGATAAAAGGGAATTGCGGAATGTCTGAAGCATAGGCAGATCGACATCTGAAAGCTGGATGGATCTAAAATAAGGGGAGATATAACGGTCTGCCAGATGCCGGTATTTCACATAGGTAGACAGGGCTCGCGCCTGTTTCTGCTTTTCCAGCCAGATGGAAAGAAGATCGTTAAAGTACATTGTTTCGTTTTTCATGATGAAACCTCCTGTATAAAAAATAGTTGTCGTGGACAATCGTTATTTTACAGGCAGATATGCAGAAGAAATATGTGACTGCTTATGGCGGAGGGTTTTAAAATGAGATGTGTCTATATGATGACTGACGAAAATATTACAGCAAATGCTGACAAGAAGATTCTTTTTTGGTATAATGAGACAGAATATGTACATGACTGAGAAGAAAGTCTATATCGAAGGTGCCGGTCAGGCGCTATTTAGGGATAAACGACATATTTTATAGAAGATTCTATTTTGAAGAATCAATAGATTTATCATATTCTTGAGATAGAGATACGAAGGCGGGAGTGTCTGAGGCGATATGATGGCAGCGGCTCGCTTGGTTGAAAAAAGGAGGAATAATTATATGTGTGGTATCGTAGGATATACAGGAGACCAGCAGGCGGCTCCGATCTTATTAGCGGGTCTGGAGAAGCTTGAATATCGTGGATACGATTCAGCAGGTCTGGCAGTCAGAGACGGAGAAGGTGTACCGGAGGTTGTAAAGGCGAAGGGACGTCTGCGCGCGCTGGCAGAGAAAACAGACAATGGACGCGCAATGCGGGGCAACTGCGGTATCGGTCATACCCGCTGGGCGACACACGGGGAGCCGTCTGAGAACAATGCACATCCGCACTGCACGGATGACCGCAGCGTGGTAGCGGTTCACAATGGTATTATCGAAAACTATCAGGAAATTCGCGAAAAACTGATTAAAAATGGATATACGTTTTATTCAGATACTGATACAGAGGTGGCTGTAAAGCTGATCGATCATTATTATAAGAAATACAACGAGGGACCGCTCGATGCGATGGCGCGTGCGATGATGCGTATCCGTGGCACGTATGCACTGGCGGTTATGTTTAAGGATTATCCGGAGGAGATCTTTGTAGCCCGTCAGGATAACCCGATGATCATCGGAGTAGGCGAGGGTGAATCCTTTATCGCGTCGGATGTTCCGCCCCTGCTTCCATATACCCGCAAGGTATACTATATCGGCAATCAGGAATTGGGACGCTTACATAAGGGAGAGGTTACTTTCTATAATATTGATCAGGAAGAGATTCAGAAAGAACTTGTGACGATTGAGTGGGATGCAGAAGCTGCTGAAAAGGGAGGTTATGAGCATTTCATGATTAAGGAGATCCATGAACAGCCGCGTGCGGTTCGGGATACATTAAATTCAGTCATTCGCGATGGTCATATTGACCTGACCGAGGCGGGACTTTCCGATGATGTCATTCGTTCGTTAAAGCGTATTTATATCGTAGCGTGTGGTTCTGCTTACCATGCAGGCGTGGCAGCGCAGTATGTGATCGAAGATCTGGCGCGTATTCCGGTCCGCGTCGAGCTGGCTTCCGAGTTCCGTTACCGGAACCCGATTCTGGAAGAGAACAGTCTGGTTATCATCATCAGCCAGTCGGGCGAGACAGCCGACAGCCTGGCAGCCCTGCGTCTGGCAAAGAGCCAGGGCGTTCCTACGATGGCGATTGTCAATGTAGTAGGTTCCACGATTGCGCGTGAGGCAGATCATATTTTCTACACATTGGCAGGTCCGGAGATTGCGGTGGCGACCACCAAGGCATATAGCACACAGCTGGTTGCCGGATATCTTCTGGGCGTGCAGTTTGCCCATGTGCGCGGTACGATCACAGAAGAAAAATATGAAGAACTCCTTGCAGCCCTGCAGGAACTGCCGGATCAGATCGCGAAGCTGCTCGAAGATGACAAAGAACGCATCCAGTGGTTCGCAGCGAAATATGCCAATGCAAAAGACGTGTTCTTCATCGGCCGCGGCATCGACTACGCAGTCAGCATGGAAGGCAGCCTGAAATTAAAAGAGATCAGCTACATCCATTCCGAAGCGTATGCAGCCGGAGAATTAAAACACGGAACCATCAGCCTGATTGAGGATGGTATCCTCGTAGTCAGCATCCTGACCCAGGAAGCCCTGTATGAGAAGATGATCAGCAACATGGTAGAAGTAAAATGCCGCGGCGCCTACCTCATGGGACTCACAACTGCAGGCAACTACAATATTGAAGACACCGTCGATTTCGCAGTCTATATACCGAAGACTGACGAGCACTTCACACCGAGCTTAGCGGTTGTGCCGCTGCAGCTGCTGGGATATTATGTAAGTGTATCGAAGGGACTGGATGTAGATAAGCCTAGAAACCTGGCGAAGAGTGTTACGGTAGAGTAATAGAGCTTTTTATGGTGTTGTTATAGATCTAGAAAAAGTAATATAAATGGAAAGAAAAGACAAGGTTTGCAAAAAGGCATAAAATGTCAGACGCAGACCTTGTTTTTTGCTTGAAACTAAACAGAAAAAGAGAGTTCTCCGTGTGATTTTGCAATCACGCGGAGGACTCTCTTTTTCGTCTCGTATGCGATTTTTTATCGTCTTTATTTTTTCTCCACCCCATGCTCACTCATCAAAGATTTCATCACATAAGCATAAATCTCTTGGCTTCGATCCTTCCAGTGATTGCACATGATTTCCGCCTGCTCCTTATCCGGAACGGAGATATCGAGATTGACAAGAACGGCTTTTCCTTCCCGCACCTCGCAGTGAACGATGTAGTCCTGATTGGTCGATTTATAGAAATCGGAGATCAGTCCTACCTCGTTTCGCATGCGGAAGCGGTTCTGTTTCAGGTATTCATCCATGTCGCTGACGATGGCAGGAGAGATGTTTTTGCCGAAAAATTCCAGCGTTTCCTCGCCCTCCTTAGTGATCTCATAGCGGGAGCTGTTCCGCATCGTCTCCTTTTTTACCAGACCTGCATCCAGAAGCTCGTTCAAAGCCTGCTGGAGTGTGAAATACGTGGTGTACTCACGATCCAGGAAAAAATTGGAGAGCTGCGCGTTGGTCAGCGGAAAATTGACCTGGTGCAGCATATAGAGATTCATCAGTTTGTAAAGTGTCATCGGTTCAGCCAGCATGGAAAAACTCCTTTATTATTATTTCGTAACGGTGCAAATTTTGTGCGGTTCTTACGGTAAATGCGAGAATCGCTTGAATTGTTACGTTTATTTCTTAATGTGTTCCTTCACAGCCTTGGAAACAGCGTCAGCTACACGCGGATCAAATGCTGCCGGAAGAATGTTCTCGTCGCTCAATTCGCTGTCATCAACCAGAGCAGCAATTGCGTTGGCAGCAGCCAGTTTCATTTCTTCGGTGATAGCGGTTGCGCGTCCTTCCAGAGCGCCGCGGAAGATGCCTGGGAAGATGAGAACGTTGTTGACCTGGTTCGGGAAATCGGAACGTCCGGTTCCTACGACTCTTGCACCAGCAGCTTTTGCCAGATCCGGCATGATCTCCGGTACCGGGTTTGCCATTGCGAAGAGAATGGAATCCTTATTCATGGAAGCAACCATCTCCTGGGAAACGATGCCCGGAGCAGACACGCCTACGAAGATGTCAGCGCCTTTTAATGCATCGGCAAGTGTGCCCGTCTTGTGCTCTAAGTTGGTAACTTCGACCATCTTTTCCTGCATCCAGTTAAGCCCTTCCATGCCCTTGCAGAGCATACCGGTCTTATCACACATGGTAATATGCGGGAATCCGTAGTTTGAGAGCAGTTTGGTGATGGCAACGCCTGCGCTTCCGGCGCCGTTGACAACGACGCGGCAGTCTTCCTTCTTCTTGCCGGTTACTTTCAGGGCGTTGATGATACCTGCCAGTACGACGATGGCGGTTCCGTGCTGATCATCGTGGAAGACCGGAATGTTTAACAGTTTCTTTAAACGTTCCTCGATCTCAAAGCAGCGCGGTGCGGAGATGTCCTCCAGGTTGATACCGCCGAATGCCGGAGCAATGCGGACAACTGTCTCGATGATCTCCTCGGTGTCCTGTGTGTCGAGGCAGATCGGGAATGCATTGATGCCGCCGAACTCTTTAAACAGAACGGCTTTTCCTTCCATAACCGGCATAGCTGCTAACGGTCCGATATTGCCAAGTCCCAGAACGGCGCTTCCGTCGGAGACAACGGCTACAGTGTTGGACTTGATGGTGTAGCGGTATGCAGCTTCCGGATCTTTTGCAATTACCTTACATGGTTCTGCAACGCCCGGTGTGTATGCCAGAGCCAGATCCTCTCTGGTTTTTACCTGTACTTTGGAGACGGTATCGAGCTTGCCGTTCCATTTTTCATGAAGTTCGAGTGCTTTTTCATTGATCGTCATGGTTTTTATCCTTTCGAATGCTTTCATTTTATTCTTACATTATAATAGCAATTTTGACATTTTAAATCAAGATGCATATTTTAGAATGCAGGAAGGGCAGTACCATGTTACTGTACACACACAGTACCACTTATTTATAATACTTATACCTATCATGTAGCATAGCATATAAATGAAGTTCGTAAATGTTATTTTTATGCATAAAACACATGAAAAATGCATAAAACACGTTTTTATACAAAAATTATTCATAAAAATGCAAAAAAAGTATTGCATAATTAGGATCAAGGAGGTATAATCTGGGTAATTTCACGTGAGGCATATAAATCTGCCGGTCTTAGTTGACTGGACGGACAAAGAAAAAAGCATCACGCAGGCAAATGATTGGAGGAAATGAAAAATGGCTAAGAAATATAATAAAATTGTTCTTGCATATTCAGGCGGTCTGGACACATCGGTTTTAATCCCGTGGCTGAAAGAAAACTATGGCTGTGAGGTTATCGCAGTTTCCGCTGACGTAGGTCAGGGTGCGGAGCTGGATGGTCTGGAAGAGAAGGCATTAAAGACAGGTGCTTCCAAGCTGTACATCGAGGATCTGAAGAAAGAGTTCGTAGATGAGTACATCATCCCGACCATGAAGGCTGGCGCTACTTATGAGCATTACCTGTTAGGTACTTCCTTCGCTCGTCCGATTATCGCTAAGAGAATCGTTGAAATTGCGAAGAAAGAGGGCGCAGACGCTATCTGCCACGGCTGTACCGGTAAAGGAAACGATCAGGTTCGTTTCGAACTGGCTATCAAGGCATTTGCTCCGCAGATGGATGTTATCGCTCCGTGGCGTTTCTGGGAACTGAATTCCCGTGAAAAAGAGATCGAGTACGCAGAGGCTCACAACATTCCGTTAAAGATTACGAAAGAGACCAACTACTCCAAGGATAAGAACCTGTGGCATCTGTCCCATGAGGGTCTGGATCTGGAGGATCCGGCAAACGAGGCTCCGATCAACAAACCTGGATTCCTTGAGTTAGGCGTATCTCCGGAGAATGCACCGGATAAAGCTGCTTATGTAACCATCCACTTCGAGAAAGGTGTTCCGACCAGTGTAAACGGCGAGGAGATGGATGCAGAGAAGGTAATCGAGGTTCTGAACAAGGTAGGCGGTGAGAACGGCTGCGGACTTCTGGATATTGTAGAGAACCGTCTGGTTGGCATGAAGAGCCGTGGTGTATATGAGACTCCTGGCGGAGCTATCCTTTACAAGGCTCATGAGAAACTGGAAGAAATCACTCTGGACAAAGAGACACAGCACTACAAACAGCAGCTGGCTCTCAAGTTCGCTGAGTTAGTATACAATGGTCAGTGGTACACACCGCTGCGCAAAGCAATGAGCGCGTTTGTTGATTCCACACAGGAGACCGTAACCGGTGATGTAAAACTGAAACTTTACAAGGGCAACATCATTCCGGCATCTGTTACATCTCCATACACCCTGTATTCTGCAGGCATGGCTACATTTGATGAGGATGACTGCTACAACCAGGCAGATTCCGCTGGATTCATCAACCTGTTCGGACTTCCGATCAAGGTTCGCGCCCTGAACGACGAAGTTCTGGCAGCAAAGACCGGCGAGCATTTTCCGAGCGTAGAATAATTTAGGAAAATAATAAATAATCTGCAGGCGACAAGCCCGCAGCCGATGGTGACCATTGGTTTTCCGGTATCTGCCGGTTCCAATGGTCGCATTGGTTCTAAATCAGAGAATAAAAAGGAGTTTACACTTATGGCAAAGTTATGGGCAGGACGATTCGGAAAAGAGACAGATCTGGAGGTAAATGATTTTAACTCATCGATTTCCTTTGACTGTCGTCTTTATAAGGAAGATATCACAGGCTCCATGGCCCATGCGGCTATGCTGGGCAAGCAGGGCATCATTGCGAAGGAAGAATCAGACAAGATTATCGAAGGACTGAAAGGTATCTTAGCGGATATTGAGGCAGGTAAGATTCATTTCTCACAGGATTATGAGGATATTCATATGAATGTAGAGCAGATTCTGACCGAGCGCATCGGCGATGCCGGAAAACGTCTTCACACGGCGAGATCCAGAAATGATCAGGTTGCACTGGATATGCGTCTTTACGTGAAGAAAGAGATCGTGGCAATCAAGAAAGAAATCATCGATTTCATGGAAGCACTCTGTGAGAGCGCGAAAAATAATCTGGAGACCGTTATGCCGGGTTATACACATCTGCAGCGTGCACAGCCGGTTACATTTGGACATTATATGATGGCATATGCCAATATGATGCGCCGTGATGTAATTCGTCTGGAAAACTGCTTAGAGGGCATGGATGATATGCCGCTCGGATCCGGCGCGCTGGCTTCCACGACTTATCCGATCGACCGTGATTTTGTACGCCAGCAGCTTGGATTTGCCAGAGTGACCAACAACTCCCTGGATGGTGTTTCTGACCGCGATTACTGCGTGGAGCTGACAGCCGCTTTATCCATCCTGATGATGCATCTGTCCCGTTTCTCTGAGGAAATTATTTCCTGGTGCTCCTGGGAGTTCAAGTTTGTAGAGCTGGATGATGCATTCTCCACCGGTTCTTCCATTATGCCGCAGAAGAAAAACCCGGATGTATGCGAGCTGGTCCGCGGCAAGACAGGGCGTGTCTACGGCGATTTATTTACTCTTCTTACAATGTTAAAGGGCATTCCGCTGGCATACAACAAAGATATGCAGGAAGACAAAGAGGCTGTCTTTGATGCGATTGACACCGTAAAACAGTGTCTGCGTGTGCTGACACCGATGTTCTCCACGATGCAGATCCTGAAAGACAATATGAAGAAAGCGGCTCTGAAAGGCTTCATCAACGCAACGGACTGTGCAGATTACCTGACCAAGAAGGGAATGCCGTTCCGTGACGCATACAAGACCGTCGGACAGCTGGTAGCCCAGTGTGTACGTGAGGACAAGTCCTTAGCCGATTTGACTCTGGAAGAGTACAAGACGCATTCGGATGCCTTTGAGAATGACGTATATGAAGCGATAGACTTAAAGACCTGTGTACGTGGACGTAAGGTGATTGGTGGACCGGCTCCGGAGGAAGTAACCCGTCAGATTTTGGTGATTGAGAAGTTTGTGAGCGAGCACGAAACGGTTTAGTGCATTCTGGTCAGCGCCGGATGCGGATGGTGATGGCTGCGTAAGCAATGACGGGCGTTGGAAATGTGACATAAGAAAGACGGATAGGAAACGGGGGACGAACAATGGCGAAACCGAAGATTTATATAGACGGAAAAGAAGGAACAACCGGACTGCAGATTTATGATCGTCTGGCCGGGAGAGAGGATATCGAACTGCTTCTGATTGATGAAGAAAAGCGGAAAGACAGTGAAGAACGGCGGAAACTGATTCACGCAGCAGATATTGTATTCTTGTGTCTGCCGGATATGGCGGCGATCGATGCGGTTGCGCTGGCAGAAGGTTCCAAGGCACGTATCATCGATGCCTCTACCGCACACCGGACGGCAGCCGGATGGACGTATGGTATGGCAGAGCTTTCGAATGCACATCGCGAGGCAATTCAGAAATCGAACCGCGTAGCGAATCCAGGCTGTCATGCGACCGGATTTATCACTTCAACGTATCCGCTGGTTGCACAGGGCGTGATTCCGAAGGATTATCCGATGACGGTATTTTCGCTGACTGGCTATTCGGGCGGCGGCAAAAAGATGATTGCCGAGTATGAATCCCCAGAGAAGCCGCAGAGTTATTTTGCACCCCGTATCTATGGCCTGACTCTGAAACATAAACATCTGCCGGAAATGCAGAAAATCTGCGGACTGGACTTCCCGCCGGTATTCAGTCCGATCGTGGATGACTACTATAAAGGAATGGCAGTCACGATTCAGCTTCAGAACCGCCTGCTTCCGGGGAAGCCGACCGCGGAAGATATCTACGAGAAGCTGGCTGGCTGGTATGACGGACAGAAGCTCATTAAGGTACATCCGTTTGGATATGACGGTATGATCGCGGCGGCAGATATGGCAGGCCGAGACAGTCTGGAGCTGATTGTCAATGGTCACGGGGAACAGACCATGGTGACGGCGCTCTTTGATAATCTTGGAAAGGGTGCTTCAGGCGCAGCCGTTCAGAACATGAACCTGATGCTCGGATTTGAGGAGACAACTGGACTGGCACTATAGAGGGGTTGAGAGATAAAATCATAAAATAGCTGCGGGGGACTATAGAGACGAAGTTATATAAAAATGTACTCTCGGAGTCTTTCTGCACTTGCTTTTGTGGCTGATTTTCCGCCAGCCGCACCCGAATTTCATCAACGTACGCACCGCGTACGCCTCAGAAATTTGGGCACAACTGACAAAAAAACATCTCACAAAATCAAGCACAGAAAGATTCCGAGAGTACATTAAAAATGACAGGAGGAATGTCATATGAAGATAATCGAAGGCGGCGTTTGTGCTGCAAAAGGATTTAAAGCGGGTGCGATGCGCTGCGGAATCCGCAAATCTCATACAAAAAAGGATCTGGCGATGATCCTTTCGGACTGTGTCTGCAACGCATCGGCGGTTTATACGACCAACCGCGTCAAGGCATCGCCGATTTTACTGACAAAGGAACATCTGGCCGACGGAAAGGCACAGGCGGTTATTGTCAATTCCGGTAATGCGAATGCGTGCGCTCCGTTTGGCATGGAGAATGCAAGAAGACAGGCAAAGGCAGGCGCGCGAGCGCTGGGCGTTTCGGAGGAAAATGTAATCGTAGCATCGACCGGCGTCATCGGTCAGACGCTTCCGGTTGAGGCGATCGAGGCTCATGCAGGCGAGATGGAGATGAAATATGACAACTCCCTGGTAGCTGCAGAAGCGATCATGACGACCGATACAAAAGTGAAGACGATCGCTGTTGAATTTGATGTAGATGGAACAACCTGCCACATCGGCGGTATCTGCAAAGGTTCCGGCATGATTCACCCGAATATGGGAACGATGCTGTGCTTCATCACAACCGATTGTGCAGTCAGCAGCGAGATGATCCGCAAGGCGCTGTTATTCAATGTAAAACGTACCTTCAACCGTGTGACTGTTGACGGCGATACTTCCACCAACGATATGTGTACCGTTCTGGCAAATGGTATGGCTGGCAATGCGGAGATTACTGCAGAAGATCCGGCATACGAGGCATTCCGCGAGGCATTGCAGACGGTTATGCAGGATCTGGCTCGTAAGATTGCGGCAGACGGCGAGGGCGCAAGCAAGCTGATGACCTGTACCGTGAAGGGAGCGAAGGACGAGGAGACAGCCGAGGTACTGGCAAAATCCATCGCCGGTTCTTCCCTGACCAAAGCAGCAATGTTCGGTTCCGATGCGAACTGGGGACGCGTTCTCTGCGCGATGGGCTATTCCGGAGCTGAGTTTAACACGGAGAAAGTGTTAGTCGAGTTTGCTTCCAAAGAGGGCAGCATTGCGGTCTGTGAGGACGGCAGAGGACTTGATTTTGATGAAGATTTGGCAAAGAAAATCTTAAGCCAGGATGAAGTGGAGATCAATGTAACGCTTCAGGAAGGCAGCGGAAGCGCTACCTGCTGGGGATGCGATTTGACCTATGATTATGTGAAGATTAATGGAGATTATCGGACGTGATGAAAACAGGATCAAAAATGAGCGCAGAAGTCCTGGTAGAGGCACTGCCTTATATTCAGGAATATGCAGGTAAAATTATCGTTGTAAAATACGGCGGAAACGCCATGATTAATGAAGATTTAAAGCAGGCGGTGATCGAGGATATCGTCCTTTTAAATCTGGTAGGAATCAAGGTCGTGCTGGTACACGGCGGCGGTCCGGAGATTTCGGAGATGCTCAAAAAAACCGGAAAAGAGTCTAAATTTGTCAAAGGTCTGCGCTACACAGACCGCGAGACGATGGATATTGTCCAGATGATTCTCTGCGGCAAGGTTAACAAAAACCTTGTTTCCCTGTTTGAGAAAGCAGGCGGACATGCCGTTGGTCTGGGCGGCATGGACGGCGGACTCTTCAAGGCGATCCAGTTAGTCGATCCGGATGGAACGGAATACGGCTATGTGGGAGATATTAAAGAAGTCAATGAGAAAGTCGTTCTCGATGTTTTAAATGAGGGCTTTATCCCGGTTGTTTCCTCCGTGGCAGCAGGCATGGACGAGGAGACGAACTATAACATCAATGCAGATACGGCAGCGGAGAAGCTGGCGGTGGCACTGAAAGCGAAAAAACTGATTCTTCTGACGGATGTATGCGGTCTGATGCGCGATCCGAAAGACGATTCGACATTGATTCCGAGACTGAAAGTTTCCGAGGTTCCGGCACTCATCAAAGAGGGCGTGATCTCCGGCGGCATGATTCCGAAGGTAGATTGCTGCGTTGAGGCAGTGCGCCAGGGCGTAGAACGTGCCAATATCCAGGATGGTCGTGTGCCGCACTCGATTCTGGTCGAGCTTTTGAGCAATGACGGTGTAGGAACCATGTTCTCGTAAACAGCAGATGAACTAGATTCTGCACGAATCCGGGCTGTTTTAGCTGAAATGCAGGACGGATGCTGGAAGCTTTGCGGGCAGATGTGGGCGTTAGGAGGTTTTTTATGACATTTGAAGAAATCAAGCAGGGCGAAGAAACATATATCATGCATACATACGGCCGCTTTCCGATTGCGCTGGATCACGGAAAAGGCGCGACGCTGTGGGATACGGAGGGAAAGAAATACATTGATCTGACCTCCGGCATCGGTGTCAACAGTCTTGGCCATGACAACGAGGCGCTGACGACTGCGGTATCGGAGCAGGCACATAAGCTGATGCATGCCTGCAACCTGTATTACACCGAGCCGATGGTGCAGGTAGCAAAGAAGTTGGTCGATGCAGCCGGAATGGGAAAAATCTTTTTTGCAAACTCCGGTGCGGAAGCCAACGAGGGCATGATCAAGCTGGCAAGAAAGTATTCCTTTGACAAATACGGCGAGGGAAGAAATAAGATTATCACGCTGAAACAGTCCTTCCACGGACGTACCGTGACGACATTAAAGGCAACCGGACAGGACAAGTTTCATCAGTATTTCTTCCCATTCACGGAAGGATTTGATTATGCGGCAGCCAATGATATCGAAGACATGAAGCGCAAGATTGATAATACGACCTGCGCTGTCATGATGGAGATGATTCAGGGCGAGGGCGGTGTCCTTCCGCTTGATAAGGAATTTGTACAGGCAACTGCCGAGTTCTGCAAGGAGAAGGACATCCTGCTTCTGATTGACGAGGTTCAGACGGGCATCGGACGTACCGGAAGCCTGTTCTGCTATGAGCAGTACGGCGTTCAGCCGAACATCATCAGTATGGCCAAGGGACTCGGCGGCGGTGTTCCGATCGGTGCTGTCATGGCGGATAAGAAATGCCAGGATGTACTGGGCGCCGGTACGCACGGTACAACCTTCGGCGGCAATCCGCTCTGCTGTGCGGCTGCCAATACCGTATTAGATATCGTAAATAAGCCGGAATTCCTGAAATCGGTTCAGGAAAAGGGCGAGTACCTGAAAAAGGAGATTTTAGCGATCGGTTCTCCGAAGGTAAAAACTGTTCGCGGCATGGGACTGATGTTAGGCATCGTAGTGGACAAAGACGAGAGAGCTGCGATGGTCAGTCAGCTGATGGAGAAAGGCGTCCTGGTCCTGACAGCCGGTACAGAGGCGATCCGTCTGCTTCCGCCGCTTGTTATCACGAAAGAGGAGATGGACGAGGCAATCGCTGCTATGAGGGAGGTATTTTAGACATGAAGCATTTATTAAAGCTGTTGGACTGCACACCGGAGGAGATTACCTCGATTCTGGATCTGGCAGATCAGTTAAAATATGAGCGGAAACATCACATTTCACATCGTCTTCTGGAGGGCAAATCCATCGGTCTGATTTTCCAAAAGTCATCCACCCGTACCAGAGTTTCGTTTGAGACCGGTATGTTCCAGCTCGGCGGACAGGCACTGTTCCTTTCCTCCCGCGACTTACAGATCGGACGCGGTGAGCCGGTACAGGATACCGCACGCGTACTCTCCCGTTATTTGGACGGCATCATGATCCGTACCTACGAGCAGAAAGAAGTGGAGGATCTGGCAAAATACGGTTCTATCCCGATCATCAACGGTCTGACTGATTTCTGCCATCCGTGCCAGGTACTGGCTGACCTGATGACGATCCGTGAGAAATACGGCGTACTGAAAGGGCTCAAGATGTGTTACATCGGCGACGGCAACAACATGGCGAACTCCCTGATCGTAGGCGGTCTGAAATCGGATATGCAGGTATCTATCGCAACTCCGGATAATTACCGTCCGGCGAAAGAAGTGCTGGATTTCGCAGCTGGCAATGACGCATTTACACTGGTAAATGATCCGATCAAGGCAGTGGAAAATGCAGACGTTGTCATCACAGATACATGGACTTCCATGGGTCAGGAAGAAGAGAAGAAGATCCGCCAGCAGGCATTCCAGGGATATCAGATCAATGATGAACTGATGGCTGCGGCAAAACCGGGGGCGATGGTAATGCACTGTCTGCCGGCTTACCGTGGACAGGAGATTACCGAGAAGATCTTTGAAGAACATGCGTCTGAGATCTTTGAAGAGGCGGAAAACCGGTTGCATGCCCAGAAGGCGGTTATGGTTACGCTGATGAAATAGAAATGCATAAAAATGGCAAGGTGACGCGCCAGAAGCCAAATGCCCTCCGTTGCGGTTTCGGAGCCGGTAACACTAGGCTTGCATAGATTTGTTAAAAGCAGAGTCCAAAATACAAACTCGCTTCGCTCAGACAGGTGTATTTTGAACTCTAACACAAATCTCTGCGAGCCAAGAGTTACCAAGACTCCTGCAAATGCAACGGAGGGCATTTGGCTTCTGGCGCTGTATGTTGTATGCTTTTTGGGGTGTTTAAAAAGTGGAAATGTATGTTATAATTGGCATAAATAGTATAATATAAAAAATTTAGCAGATTAAGAAAATTTTAGGAGGTATCAGTATGACGAAAGAAGAGATTTCAGCGCGTCAGCAGCAGGCGGCTCAGTTTCATGGAATGGGGTATAATTGTGCCCAGTCGGTGGCGTGTGCGTTTGCGGATAAGGTGGATTTGGACAAGGTGGCGCTGTTTAAGGTGACGGAGGGGCTTGGTCTTGGCATGGGCGGCATGAATGGTACCTGTGGGGCCATTTCGGCGGCGGCTGTGCTGGCGGGGCTGAAGGATAGTACCGGGGATCTGGAGCTGGCGAATTCGAAGGCGGTTTCTTATAAGGATGCCAGAGAGTGCATCGCGCGTTTCCTTGAGAAGAACCAGAGCGTGGTCTGTAGGGATTTGAAGGGTGTGGAAACGGGAAAGGTGCTGCGTGCCTGTCCGGACTGCATCAGCGATGCGGTGGAGATTATCGGAGAAGTATTGTTCTAATACATCCTCACAAATTGGCACGCTTGAAACTTCAGGTCTATGTTTTCCGTACCGTAGAATGAGTCAGACTGGATGGCAGATATTCTCCATTGTGTGAGAATATCTGCTTTTTATATATAAGGCTTGAAGATCTGAGAACAGGGGTGGCAGCGACTGACTTAATGCGCATCCCCTTAAATTTTTCTTAGAATACATCTAAATCCTGTCCATTTACAACGGCACCTTCATATCCGGCATCACGGATTTCCTGCAAAATGGCGGTGTTTCTGCGCGCCATCTCAGCCTCGACATCGCGGGTGTTGTCCTGGATTTCCATGTGATAGATACGGTGGTAGGTAACCAGAAGCCGCGGGTGCGCTTTGGCGGCAATCTTTGCCAGATCAACGCTGAGAGTGTGAACTTCCTGGTGGTATTTCTGCCATTTTGGCTCTCTGGCGGAGAGTCCGGCGGTGTACTCGACCTCATGGAGGAGAATATCGCAGCCTTCCGCTTTCTGCGCCACGATCTCAAGCGGAGCCGTGTCACCGCTGATCACGATCACCTTATCCGGTGTTGTAAACTTAAATCCGTAGCTTTCAAGCGTACCGTGGCTGACTGGAAATGCCTCAACCGTCACGCGGTCATCCTGATAAATGATACCAGGCTGGATATCGGTAGTTTCGACTTTGTAGCCATTTTCGTTGGCTTTTTCAAAGCCGTGGATACGGAAGTCGATGTCCGTCTCATATGCTTTTAAAATATGTTCGGTCATGTTCTGGATGCCTTTTGGACCGAATACTTTCAGCGGCTTCGGGCGTTCCAGTACCCACGGGGTAAAAATGAGATCCGGATAGCCGGCCGTGTGGTCGGTGTGCAGATGTGTGCAGAATGCGATCATCAGCCGGTCCGGGCGCAGGGCATCAATTCCCTGTTGGTATGCTTTCGCCGCCTGACGGACAACGCCAGGACCAAAATCTACAAGATAAGCGCGGTCGCCTACGACAACTGCAGAAGAAGGACCGCTGGCATTCGGGCAGGCGTTCGGGGTACCGGTTCCGAGAAGTACAAGCTTTGTTTCCATCATAAATATTCATCTCCTAAATTCATATGTAATATATTTTGCGCGAAATCATGAAAAAAGTTCGGGCAAATTAGATGTGTTCAGCTTTGCACAGGTAAACACTGTGTCAAAGGCTGAATATATGTTTCGATCCTTTTGTTTTCATCAAGAGAAAGGTTTAATTTTGAGCGCCGTCTGTATGCCGGATGGAGATTCCCGTAAATCCATAGAAAATACTGAACAAAGGTGTTAAGTACAGTAAGAACAGGTATGGGAAGAATACTGACCAGGCAACGCCGAGGGTTCCAGACATGTATACACAGTAACCGTGCCACGGAATCATCGGACCGGATAAAGTACCTGCGTCCTCAAGGGTACGAGAAAGGATTTCTGGTGCGATTTTTCTGGATTTGAACAGCGGTTTCATCATATTTCCAGTCAGGACGTGGGACATCGGCTGGGAACAGCTGATTAAGCTGGTTACATAGCCGACTAAAAGGCTTGCTGCAATCAGGCTGCCATCGCTGTTGATGTGATTTACGATGGCGTTTAAGAGATTGCCGAGAACGCCGAGGCGATCCAGCATACCGCCCATACCAACTGCAAAGCAGATGATTGCCACATACTGAAGCATGCTGCTCATACCGCCGCGGTTTAAGATGGTCTGTAAAATACCTTCCTCAATGCTGGTACTGTATCCGTTGTAAGCAACACGGATGATACTCTGCAGAGTTGCGCCCTGATAGAAGAAAGAGACAGCTCCGGCGCAGATGGCGGAAAGACCAAGGGAGACAACCGAGTTTACTTTGCATAAAAGCAGAATAATGATTGCGATGGCTGGCAGCAGAGTGATGAAGCCAAGTTTAAACTCACCTTGCAGGGCATCGATGTATGTCAGAAGATTTCCAGTTTCATAGTTCCCTGAAGTCTGGCTGATGCCAAGAATTACAAAGAGAACCAGGCTGATGACAAAGGTCGGAAGCGTGGTCCAGAGCATGGAACGCACGTGGTCGTTTAATTTAGAGCCAGCAACCGCTGGAGCCAGGTTGGTTGTGTCGGAAAGCGGGCTTAATTTGTCACCGAACATCGCGCCGCAGATGACAGCACCTGCCACCATGCCAGGATGGATGCCCATCGCGTTGCCGATTGCCATCATGGCAACACCGGCACTGCCGACGGAACCGTAGGAGGTTCCGGTCACAAGGCTTAATACGGCACAGAAAATCAGGGTCAGAGGCAGCAGCCAGGTCGGGTTGATCAGTTTTAAACCGCCGACAATGATGGTTGCAATCGTGCCGCTTTGCAGCCAGGTACCGATCATGACGCCGATTGCCATGAGCAGGCACAGGGTAGGAACGACAACCCGGATCGCGTCGTAAGCGCCGTTTACAACATGCTCATAATTTATGCGTAATACCTTACAAAACAGATAGATGATGATCCAGCTCATAAATAGTCCAATCATCGGTCCGCCCGTTTTCAGCCGGATGCAGACTGCAACCGCTCCGATGATCAGGAGCAGAAGCAGAAGCGACTGAGGCATGTTTAATTTTTTGTCTTCGCTCATAACATAGTTCCTCCCTAATGTGAAAGTCGTGCTTTTTTGAATTTAATGCGTTGAGGTTTAACGCGTTAAATTGTAAATTTATTTTCATTATATAGAATAATTCCGAAAAAATCAACCGTAGGAATAATATTTATTTGGCTCAAGGGAGAAGAGGTGCAGGTGATGTTCCGTGATGTGAAGAATTATGATATAATGGCAGAATTACTTAAAAATTTGACAGGAGAATGTTATGGAACAGAGGATTCAGTTATCGGATCATTTCGGTTTTGGGAGATTGATCCGGTTTACAATTCCATCTATTTTAATGATGATTTTTACCTCCATTTACGGAGTGGTAGATGGATATTTTGTATCGAATTTTGTAGGAAAAACGCCGTTTGCGGCGGTCAATTTCATTATGCCGTTTCTGATGGTCGTAGGTGCCATGGGATTTATGTTCGGCACGGGTGGAAGTGCCCTGATCGCCCGGATTATGGGCGAGGGCAGGCGTGAGAAGGCGCAGGAGATTTTTTCCCTTCTGATCGCTGCGACCTTTGTTTCTGGTCTGGTAATTGCGGTTATCAGTATTCTGTTTTTACCGCAGATCGCTGCCTTTCTTGGCGCGAAGGGAGAGATGCTGGCGGACTGCATCCGGTATGGACGGATCATTCTGGTGGCGCTTCCGTTTTTAATGTTGCAGTATGCGTTTGGCAGCCTTTCCGTGACGGCGGAGAAGCCGAAGCTGGGGCTGATTGTAACGATCATTTCGGGTGTGCTCAATATGACGGGAGATGTTCTGTTCATGGGAGTGTTCCATTGGGGAATTGCCGGAGCGGCGATGGCGACTGCGATGGGACAGATCATAGGCGGAACGATACCGCTGGTTTATTTCCTGCGGAAGAACAGCAGCAGCCTGCGCCTTCGCAGACCAAAGTGGGATGGAGGAGCGCTCAGACGTGCCTGCACCAACGGTGTATCGGAATTGATGAGCAGTATTTCCATGTCCATTGTCGGCATGCTGTATAACGCGCAGCTGATGCGCTACGCGGGAGAAAACGGAGTCGCAGCTTACGGAACCATCATGTATGTGGATTTTATTTTCCTTGCGATTTTCATCGGTTATGCGACCGGCGTAGCTCCAGTTATCAGCTATCACTACGGCGCAGGAAATAAAAAGGAGTTAAATAACCTGCTAAAGCGCAGTGTGCTTCTGATCGCGGCGGCGTCTCTGAGCATGCTGCTGCTGTCCGAGGTGATGGCGGCACCGTTGGCAGCTATTTTCGTAGGATATGATGCCGGGCTTCTGGACATGACGGTACATGCGTATTCCATTTATGCGGTTTCGTTCTTATTCTGCGGTTTCTCCATTTTCAGTTCCGCCTTTTTTACGGCGCTGGGAGATGGACTGACCTCGGCGCTGATAGCATTTTTGCGTACTCTTGTGTTTGAAAGTGCATCGGTTATCATTCTGCCGCTGCTCCTGGGCTTGAACGGAATCTGGGGTGCAATTATCGTGGCGGAGTGTATGTCCGTGACGGTGTCAGTTATCTTTTTGGTGGCGAAGAGAAGGAGGTATCAATATTTTTAGGACAATAAGCGGGAATCCTCGGCAATTCAATTACCGAGATGAAAGCGCAGGAGTGTGCATATCTGCACAATGCAAATAGTATAATAATTCTCATCCTTTGATAGTAATGCCGTAACCGGCATACAATAAAAGCGAAAATATGTTCGAATAATAATTGCGTATTACACTTCAATATGATATACTATATGTATGAAATGAAATCTGATACATTATAGAACTTGCGTGTGTAATATTAACTACCATATGGTTTGGTCGGTGAAATACAGACGGAAGATATTAACCCCAGAAGTTGAGAAATACCTGCAGGAACTCGTGCAGCAGATAGCTGACGATAAAGGTTTTACCGTTCATTTATTTGAATGTGGTGAAGGAGATCATGTTCACTGTTTTGTATCAGCTCCACCAAAACTGTCAATAACAGCCATTATCAAGTATCTGAAGGGGATCACAGGCAGGAAATTATTCGAACGTTTTCCGGAAATAAGAAACCAGTTGTGGAAGGGAGAACTGTGGAACCATTCCTATTATGTGGAAACGATCGGATCCGTATCTGAGGAAAATATTCGCTGTTATATTGAACATCAGAGCAAGTCGTATTAATTCAATGTGAATTGTAAATATTCATATGCATGGCTGTCTGAAGGGGGGAAGGGGAATGCTGCTGTCGCACAGAACATCGGTCAATATCCGGCCGGAATATTCTAATATTATAGGGCATATGTGTTATGTTGCTTCCAAACTCTGGAATGTCTGCAACTATGAACGCCGTCGATATAAAGAATTGGGGTTGGAGAAGTATCCTGACTGGTATTATCAGAAGAAAGCGCATAAAGGAGAGTTGTGGTATAGACAGCTTCCGTCCCAGACGGCGCAGGAGACCTGCAAGCAGCTGGATAAAGCCTGGAAATCATTTTATGCCCTTAAAAAGACCGGCGGGATCAAAGCGCCAAATCCTCCGCGATTTAAACAGGACAATATACCGATCACTTACATGCAGATGGGAATCCGGCACGAGAAGGGTTCCGGCCAATTACGGCTGTCTCTGTCAAAGGATCTGAAAAGCTATATGGAAGGAACTTACGGGATTCATGAAAAATTTCTATATCTTGAAAATAAGATTTTCAGGAACATGGATCACATAAAACAGCTGCGGATCTATCCACCGGAAGATGGAAAATGTGACCTTATCGTTATCTATGAGGTCAAAGAGCCGGAACCGCTTTCCCTGAATGGCCATTATTTATCAATGGATCTTGGAATTCATAATCTGATGACCTGTTATGATTCCGGAAATGGAAGGAGTTTTATTCTGGGAAGAAAATATCTTTCGCTGGAAAGATACTTTCACAAAGAAATCAGCAGGGTTCAATCAATATGGTATGCACAGCAGGTGGAAAATGGCATAAAATATCCCCGATCATCGAAACACATCAAGAGGCTTTATCGGAAAAAACAGAACGCAGTAAAGGATTACCTTCATAAGGTGACCAGATGGCTTGCAGAATACTGTAAAAAAGAAAGGATAAGCTGTGTAATCATAGGAGATATCCGAAATATCCGTAAAGGAAAAGATATAGGGCACAAGACAAACCAGAAGTTTCACGGACTGCCGTATAATAAACTTTATATCATGTTGGAATATAAACTAAAACTGTATGGAATATCACTGACAAAACAGGAAGAAAGCTATACCAGCCAGTGCAGCCCGTTTTCACCAGAAATATCAAAAAGATATGCAGAAGCATCAAACAGAAAAGAGCGGGGCATGTATATAGCGGATGGAGTAAGATATAATGCGGATGCAGTAGGAGCATTTAATATCCTGCGTAAACATCTTTCCGTATCCGGAAAACAGAAAGAACTGTCCGTAACCGGACTAAAGAA